>NZ_CP013197.1:1279767-1599709 GCF_001886855.1 Spiroplasma citri | reverse complement strand
GTACTAAAAAATGAGTAAAATTAATAAAAATTAATATTTTTCCACATTAAATATTTTTTATATTTTCTTTAAAAGCATTGTTTTTATTGAATATTTTTATTGTTTTCCACATTATTAACATTTTATGGTGTAAATCATTTTTTATTGTGGAAAGTAATAAAATTTCATAATAAGCAAATTTTTGTAAAATATCGAATGTTTTTAATAAATGTTTGAAATTTATGAGCAATAAGTTAAACTTTAAAAATTTTAGAAAAGTGAAGTTATATGAGTAAGTACAAACAATAATAGAATCTAATTTAAATGGGAATTTTATTGGTTTATTTTATTTTTTTGTTATAATTAGTATAATTTAATACTTACAATAATCCTATATATACTAGAAATATGGTCTAGTGTCTATACAATTAACCTTAAATTAAATACTATAGGTCTTAATTTATTTTTAATTTGTTAAGACCTTTTATTAATTGGTTTTAATGGTCATGTTTCTTTTATTAAATTTTTTGTATTAAATATTTTGGAGGAAAAAACATGCAAATTAAAAAATCTTATACCTTTGATGATCTAGTATTAGTTCCACAAAAATCAGATATTTTGCCATATCAGATTGATTTAAGAACTAAATTAACAAAAAATATTGAGTTGAATATTCCTTTTATATCTTCAGCAATGGATACTGTTACTGAATCAAAATTGGCAATTGCAATTGCTCGCGAAGGTGGTATTGGAATTATTCATAAAAATTTATCAATTGATAAACAAGTGGCAGAAGTTGAAAAAGTTAAACGTAATGAATCCGGTTTTATTATTAATCCAATAACATTAAAACCAACAATGACTGTTCAGGATGCTGAAAATATTATGGCTCAGTATCGTATTTCGGGTCTGCCAATTGTTGATGAAGAAAACAAATTATTAGGAATAATTACAAATCGTGATATTAGAGCATGTCATGATTTAACTGCTTCGGTTGATAAATTTATGACTGTAAAAAACTTGATTACAACTCATGAAAATATTGATTTAGAGAAAGCAAAAGATATTTTGCTAAATAATCGTATTGAAAAACTGCCAATTGTTAATGAAAAAAATATTTTAACTGGGTTAATTACCATTAAAGATATTAATAATCGTGATGAATATCCTAATGCTTGTAAAGATGAACAAGGGCGATTACGAGTTGGTGTAGCAGTTGGAATTGATGAAAGTACATTATTACGTGTTGAAAAACTTGTTGCAGTTGGAGTTGATGTAATTGTTGTTGATTCAGCACACGGTCATAGTCAAGGTATTATTAATATGGTTCAAAAAATTAGAAAAGCTTTTCCAACCATTGATTTAATCGTTGGGAATGTTGTTACTGCTCAAGGAGCGGTAGATTTAATTGCAGCTGGTGCTAATGCAATTAAAGTTGGTGTCGGGCCAGGAAGTATTTGTACAACAAGAGTTGTTGCTGGAGTTGGAGTTCCTCAAATGACAGCTATTAATGATGTCTATGAGGCTTGCAAAGGAAAAGAAATTCCAGTCATTGCTGATGGTGGAATTAAATATTCTGGTGATGTTGTTAAAGCACTTGCAGCTGGTGCTAACGCTGTAATGATGGGTTCAGTTTTTGCTTCAACATTTGAAGCACCCGGTGAAGAAATGATTGTTGAAGGTAAAAAATATAAAACATATATGGGAATGGGTTCATTAGCTGCTATGAAAAAAGGTAGTGCTGATCGTTATTTTCAAGATAAGAATCGTAAATTAGTTCCAGAAGGAGTTGAAGGACGAGTTTTATTAAAAGGTAAATTAAGTGATATTTTATTTCAATTTATTGGTGGTGTACGAAGCGGTTTTGGTTATTGTGGTGCAAAAAATATTTTAATGTTACAAAAAACAGCTCAGTTTGTGGAAATTTCAAATAATGGTTTAAAAGAATCACACCCCCATGATATTGCAATTACCAAAGAACCACCAAATTACACAAAATAATATTATTTTAAGTAGAAAGATAAATAGGGATAAGAAACATAGTAGCATCTCTATTTTTTTTATTTTTAAAAAAATATTTTTTTAATTGATATTTTTTATTAATTAATATATTATTCATATGATGTCTTAATAATTTATATTATAAGGAGGTGCTAGTAATGAAAAGAACGTGACAACCAAGTAAAATTAAACATAAAAGAACACATGGCTTTCGAGCAAGAATGGAATCAGCTTCAGGCCGTAAAGTTTTAAGTAAAAGAAGAGCGAAAGGAAGAAAAGTATTATCAGCTTAAGAAGGTTGATAAAATACTTTATTTTTCTATTTGTGTCGAAATGTGAAAAAAAAATTTATTGTTAAAAAAAATTATGAATTTCAAAAAATAATAAATAACCGTTTTTTTATTAAAACTAACCCTTATTTTATTTATTTTAAAAGAAATGATCTTAATTATCATCGTTTTGGAATATCTGTCGGTAAAAAATTAGGAAATGCCGTTGTTAGAAATAAAGTAAAAAGACAGATTCGAAGTATGTTAAATTTTGATTTTTCAGCAACAGAAAGTTACGATCAAATCATCATTGTTCGAAAATCATATTTTAGCAATAGTTATTTAATTAATAAAGAAATTTTATTAAAGCAAATCAAAATGTAAAAAGGAGGCGAAATAGTGAACTATCGTGATTATATTTTCTCAGATGGGAAAAAAACACGAAAACCTTGATATTCAATTGCCTGGAAATGAACAAAATTAGTCTTGTATCTTTTTTTAATTATATCAATGTTATGAGGTTGTGGGCAAATGATGGTTCCAAAATATGGAACTGCCCAAATTTTAGATGTTTCTGGTCAAAAAGTATATAAACCAGGAGTTTTCTTTGAAATTATTTTAGGATACGCTAATGTTGGGAAAGAACACTTTTTTCATTTTGAAAATGGACAATTATATGAATATCCATATTTAGCAATTAGAACATGATCTGATGCTTTTGTTAAAACATCTTCACCGTTTTATGGTTGTTTTGTATTCCCTGTTGCTTGAATTTTAGTTAATTTAATTTATGGTTTTGGTGGATTAGACAATGGTGCAGGAATTATTGGTGCACTGTTCTTAACTTCATTAATTGTGCGTTTAATTACTTTAATGTTTAGTTGAAAAGCACAACGAAATCAAGACAAAATGCAATTAATGCAAATTAAACAAGCAGAAATTCAGGCCAAGTATAAAGATTCAAAAGATCCGGCGGCAAAACAAAAACAACAAATGGAAATGATGCAGTTGTATCGAAAAGAAGGAGTTTCACCATTATCAACAATTGGTTCTTCCTTTTTATCAATTCCGTTTTTAATTGCGATGTATACTGTTGTTAGAGCAACACGAGAATTAAAAATGGCCACAATTGGGCAAATTTCTTTAATTGAAAAGCCATGAGATATGATTACTAGTGGAAATTATGTTTATTTAGCTTTATTATTTGTATATTTGCCAATTCAAATTCTTTCAATGATTTTACCAACTATTTTAAACCTTCGTAAAACAAGAGTTATTACAAAGGAACAGAAAAAAGCACGTAAACGGCAATTTATTATGCAAGGAGTAATGATTGTTGTCTTCTTCGTAGTTACAATTTCAATCGCGTCTGGGGTTGCTATTTATTGGATTTTCTCAGCCTTTATTCAAATTTTACAAACATTAGGATTTCATTTTTTACGAGTTAAGAAACGAAGTAAAAAAAATAAAAACAGAGAACCATTTGGACAAAAAATTAAGCATTTATTTGTTCGAAAGCCACATTTAAAAACAACTAATAATAATGTTGAAAATATTGAGATTACAAAAACAAAACAAATAAAAACAAATAATGCCGATAAAATTTCTTATAATCCGGTTAAATCAAAACCTAAAAAATCTAAATTTTCTTTACATAATAAGAAAAAAAAATAAAGATTAATGATTTTCATAAAAAAATTTAAGTCGCAAAAAAATTAGAGAATTTTTAAATAATTCAAGTAAAAACTTTTTTTATAAAACTGAATTATCAACAAAATGATTTTTCCAGCGAATAGAAGTGACCTTTTTTGAAATTAATGATATTATTTCTTTTTGTAAAGAACATTTAGACAGTATTATCAACGATATCTTATTAACGAAAGATTATGAGATGTCTTTTTCATATTATAATAAACAATTTTTAATTACATTAAATATTAATATTTTTGATTTTGTTTTTATTCTAGAAACATTATTGCATACATATGTTAGTCGTAAATTTCAAAATGATTTTAAATTTATTATTATTTTTAATTATGATAAATTAATGTTAATGGAAGCTGTGCAAAGTGTTGTTAATAGAGTTTTATCATCAAAAAAAGAGCAATTGTTACCTGTTATGAATAAAGAACAACGAAAATTAGTTCATAGTAATGTTTTAAAATTTCCAGAAGTAATTTCAAAGTCAATTGGCTCGGAAAATACTCGCCAAATTATACTTAAGTATAATTATAAAAAATAATTATTTTTTATGGTTTAATAATATGAATTATGTAAAATGAAGCGTAACAAATCTTTATTAATTAAATAATATAATAAAAATTACAAAAATCAACCATAAATTTAAAAAAATTAAAAATATTTTAATTTTTCTTTTATTTTATCCATATTTAAACACACTAAAAAAATAATTTTATAATTTTAATGACATATTTTATAATTTAATATACATTTTTAAATATTTATTTTTTATATATTCTGCAAAAAAATTTCTTTAGCACTTAGTCGGAGTTTTTCATTTATTACATTATTAACTACTCAATCAATTTGTTTTTGACTAACATTATTAAAATCAGTTCCAAGAGGAAATCATTTTCTAAACTCACCATTCATATTTTCAATTAAAGGTTTTTGACGAGGTTTGCTAACATCACAAAAATATACTTGTGTTTCAGCAAATATTTCCATTTCTCGTCATTCACTAAATTCTTTACCTCCATCTGTTATTATTCCTTTTATTTTTCCAATTAAATTATTGTTTATAACAATATCTTTAAACTTTTTCTCAACTTCCCTAGCAGTATGATTTTCTAATTTTATTGCAAAGTATTTTTTACTTGATTGTTCTACTAAAACTAAACAACTAGATTGATGGTTTTTTCCAATAACAGTATCCATTCCTAATCAACCAACATTAGAAACTTTATTTTCAATATCTCAAATTGACTTAAAATCAGTTAATTTACCACTATTATCAGATTTTCCTTTTGTTTTATATTTTTTACCACGATGTCGCAAATTCTGTTTTAAAAAACCATAAAAACCTAAACGAATTTATTTATACAATGTTTTAACACAAACCCGAAATTTAACACCAAATTTTAAAAAATAACGATAAATAAATTCTCTCGGAGCATCATGATATTTATTAAGTCTAATTTTCATAAAATTAATTTGTTCTTCAGTAAATTTACATCTTTTATTATTCTTTTTTCTTTTCTCATAATACATTTCATCTGACTTATAAGCACTATATTCTTTAATAGTTTTAAATCTCTTAATTTCTCTTAAAATAGTACTACGATGTCTATTCAAAAATTTAGCAATTACAGAAATATTCTGTTCACCATTCTTTTTAAAAAATATTTTTGATAATAATAATAATAATAATAATAATTGTTCTAATTTAACTTTATCCATAAAACTTAAATGACTATACATAACATTTATATACCTTTCATTAACTTATAAAATTAATATTTAATACAAAATAATTGATATATAATTGATATATGATAAAATCAATTATATATAAAACAATAAAAAGGAGCAATCGGATTAACCGCAACAAGTACAACATCATTAATTAGTTGTCAAAAACCAAATAATAATGAAAACGGGGAAGGAGATAATAAACCAAAACTATCATATAATCCACAACAACCACCAGAAAATAGTAATTGAAAATTAAGTGCTCGTTCTATTTTGCCAGATAATAAATGATATATTGCAATTGTTAAAAAGCAACGAACTGATGATTTTTCTATTATAAAATTTAATTTTTCAGATAAATCAGTTTGAAGTGTTGGGGCACCTTATCATACAATTAATGGAGTATGATATATTGTTAATTTGTTTTATCAATGACAAGGAAATAATGAACCAGAATTACCAACCATTAACAAAAACACTGGTGAAATTACTGATTGAAAAGAATAAAAAGGAACTAAATAACAGTTCCTTTTTTATATTAATCGCACAAATTTCATAAAAATAATTAATAAAAAGATATTTGTTATTGTACTATACAATGCTGGATTAAATTTTCATACCTCAAATATTTGACTAAAAAAACTATATACTGCTTCAAAAACCTTACCAACACCACTCTCTAACTCGTTAACTTGTTTAATTCCAGGAATAGTGTTGACAATTCAAATCACCGCATTTTTAATGTGAGTTTCTAAATCTCATCAACCTTTAGGAGTTATATATTACACTTGAAATCATTGTTTATCGGGGAACAAACCACCATTATTAATTTCTTGTCAGTTATAAATCCCAAAATTAAAATCATAATATCGGTACATATTATTCTCTTTTTGTGCTTGCAATTCAAAAACATTATAACCAATTTTTTGTTTTTCAATTTTTTTTATACTTTAAACCATATTTATCTTTTAAAGAATATTCAAAAAAATAACCCGAATTTGAATTAATATCATAATTATTAGCAACCGAAAAATTATAATTAAAAACACTACCATAATTATTAATCGTATAAAACCGATTTTTAAATGCTGAATATAATTTAATATCTAATTGCTTATATTTATCAGAAAAATAAAAATATCGTGGATAAATTTTAAAACCATTATTTACTAATAAACCATATTTTTTATTATAACCTTGAACATAAGTATTATTTTCTAAATCAAAAATCTTACGTAAATAATTAGTATAAAATTTCTGTGAAATCTTAAACATACTATTTAATAATTTATTAAATTGTAATTTATCGTTAATATTTTCACTCAACAAAATATTATTAAAATTTTGTAATTTCAAAGCAAAAAAGTTAACTAAAACAATATCATATTTTAAATTATCAATATATCCATTTTCAATAAAGGAACTACGATTTTGAAACACTGGCACCAGAGCACTTTCAAAAAAAGACTGTAAAAACTTAGATAAATCAAACTGACCGCTAAACTGTTGAAAATACTTTAAATCTTTACTATTTAATGATGAATAAATTGAACCATTAAAATTAAAAACTTCACCAGCTCTTGTTCGCATAAAATTAAAATTAAAACTTAAATCATCATTATTAACATTATTTAACTCTAAACTACCAGAAATAATTAAATTTACCTCATCAACAGTCAAAATCATCCGATAAATTGATTTTTTAACATTTTTAACATCCAATTCGTCAACCGTTTCAAAATCAAAAATTATCCGCTTTGTACCAACCTTATTCGGATTTTTATAATCCGCACTACCGCCTTGCTGAACCCTAGTATTTTCTAGCAAAACAGAATATAAAGATAAATCAATAAATTCTTTTACGCGATTTTGTTGATAACTATTTCAATCAGTAATTTCACCAGTGTTTTTGTTAATAGTTGGTAATTCTGGTTCATTATTTCCTTGTCATTGATAAAACAAATTAACAATATATCATACTCCATTAATTGTATGATAAGGTGCCCGAACACTTCAAACTGATTTATCTGAAAAATTAAATTTTATAATAGAAAAATCATCAGTTCGTTGCTTTTTAACAATTGCAATATATCATTTATTATCTGGCAAAATAGAACGAGCACTTAATTTTCAATTATCTACTTTCAACTTAACTCTTGGATAATAATTTTCTTTATAACGGTCAATATTTTCCACAATTTTTTTAGATACATCAAACAACTGATATTTTAATGCAAAAGCATAAATAAAATCAGTTAAATCATTCAAAAAATTATCTTTTTTAACATCATAAAATTTTTCAACCATAAACTGATTTTTTAAACTATGTGATTGTCGATAATAATTTAAAAATATTTCATTAGGTTTATCATAAACAACTCCGGTTGAATAACTATCTTGTAAAAAATCCAAATACCATTTATCATTAAATGATAATTTTTTTGATGTTTTTAAAGTTGGATTAATAAAATAATTTGTTTCCGATCAATTTTCAAAAAAAACTACTGCGTAAAAACATTGTATTAATAAAATCAGTTTCATTAATACCTTTATCAGTACTTATTCTCTTGTTTAAGCGTATAATGTTCCTCATTTAAGTGCCTACGTTAAAGTAATAAATGGAATAACCAAACCCAAAAAACTTAAAATAAATATGGCAAATAAAGATAACGATTTTTTCATAAAATCAACTCCTAACTATACAATGTTTTTGAAACAATAAACCCAATAATATATAAACTTGATATTGTTAACATTAACGGATGACTAAATAAAATTGCCATTCTACCAAATAATCAAATCAACCAAGTATCAGAATTATATAAATCCATAATAATATTTTTTGCCGATGTAAATTGATTAATAATAACAGTAATAAAACCAGTTCCAAATATCGCAATCGCCGCCGCCAATAAAACTAATTTAATCATTACTTTTTATCTCCTTTAAATTTAGTACTTCTAATATTTTTTGCTTGATATCTAATACTTTGTCGTTTAAGTTCTTTTTTAACGTGCTGCTTATTACTATTTTGATAAACATTTTTACCAACATTAATACCTTTTCGTACAGTTGACGAATATACTTGTGAAACACCATTATTAACTGTTAAACCTAAAATATTATATTGTGTTGATGTGCCATGAATTACATAAATAGATAACTTAATAACCATAAAAAAGACTAAAAAATAAGCAATCAATGTATTTGTCATCGGTAATTTTGTATTTCAAATTACATCAAAAATAAACAAAAATATATCAAAAACAAAACTAAAAATCTTGTCTCAATTACTATTATTATTTTCAACTAATAAATTAATCATCTTTACCATTCCCTTTCTCTTTTTTAGGTTTTAAATTCTTTTTCAAAATATCAATATCAAATAATTCTAATCGTTCTTTAACACTTAATTTTGTAATTTCCGACCAATAATAAAATTTTTTATCAACAATTTCATCATTTTTTAAATCACGCACAAACTTTAATCATTGACTATCATACTTATTAGCCAATTCAAGGGGAATAATTATTTTAAAAAACCGAATTCCTAACCCAACATCTGACTTATGTTTTGCTCGTTTACCTTCTGCTGTTCGTTCTACTGATTTTGTTTTTCAAATTTCATAATCCGTTATATCTTGGAAAATCCCAATTCGCATAATAAAGAAACGATTAAAAAAATTAAATCCTTTTTTAGCAACGGGTTTTTTCAGTGAAATTGGAATAATAATCCCACTTGCTAACTGGCGAATATTGTTTTAAATCATACCTTCACGCTGAGCAGTAAACAACGCACGATTACCAAAATGTCTCGCTAAAACAATTCATGGTATTTTACCACTATGAACTTTTTTTCATCATGTGGACTAGTTCCATCAATATACAAAAAAAATCAACTTCTTTCAAAGTTGATTTGTTGCACTTCGATTACAAAATGCAACCTAAATGATATGCCTGAGATCCAGCTAAAAATCCTAATCAAAATGATTTAATTGTACCTTCAATTGATGGTAAACCTAATCCAAAATATGATCCAGAAGTTAATCCAGAGACTGGTAAAAAACTCAAATATTATGAGTAAAGAAAAAATATAAATATCCTTTTCTGTTAGATCCTTTAAATAAATATGGAGAAGTTATTGACCCTAAAAGAAATCCTGGAGATTATGACTTAGGATTTTTAGCAGAAGGTTCAGTTGTTGGAATGGGAGTTCAGCAGCTATTTAACCCAGCAGAAGTTAGTGAGGTTTGACGAGAAGGGGTTGACAGTAATTTAATTAGTCCTTCTAATCAAACAGAACGTGAGCAATTAACTAAAATAAAACCTGATTCAGTTAATAAGTATTGATCTTGAGAAGGTTTTTGACATTATATTACAAAAACGAATGATAATTTAGCATATGAAAAATATGTATTAATTGGTGCAAAATACCAAGATAAATATCCTCGTTTTTTAGATATTTTAGGTAATAATAACATTGCGGTTGATTTTTGAACAACTATTCATGGTATTCATTTAAAAAATTATTTAATTGATTATAAAAAACTTGATTTAACTAAGATTAGTAAATTAAATTTTGAACAAGTTGCTAGTTATTGAAAAGAATATACTTCTTATATAATTGCTCAGCGTATTCCGCCAGATCCAAATCCAGCTGATTTCGTTGATATTTCTGGTAATTTTCCCGCAATTAAAATGAACGAAATTGATGTAAATAAAATCCGTTCTTTAGTTTTAGCTTATGCTCAAAATTATATTAATCAAAAAGCAAGCGAGGCAAAATTAGGTATTGATTATTATGTGGTAACAAAAGAGGGGATTGATATTAGTAGTAATGTTGATGCTTTAAAACCATTGTTAGATAATCTAACAGAACCAAAATATCTTGATATTATAATTAAAACAAAGCAATTTTCCTCTATACTAATTGGTGAATCTAATGGAAGTATTAAGAATTCACGAAATTATGATCCAGAAAAAGTAAAAGATTTGTCAAAAATTAAATTTAATAATCAAAAATTTAACTTTGCTGTTTTTTCAATTGAGGAAATGAAAAATTGAATTATAAAATATATTAATCTTGGATTAAAAAAATCTGGTTATACAGATTTAGTTTTTAATAAAGACTATGGAATTTCAATTAACGATATTCCGCCAACTGATGAAAATCATAATAATGTTCTGGGTTATTTTAATGATGAAATATTTTCAGATTTCTTAAATAATTTAGAAAGGTCTAAAAAAATAACCATAGTAGTATATGCTAATGATGCAAGCGATTTATCGGAAGGAAAAACCGAATTTGTTCTTGAAAATTATATTAATGGGGACAAACCTGATCCTGACCCAACGAATTCGACCAACCCTGTTGATTCGATTGAACCAAACCCTAATCCAACTAATCCGACAAATCCAGAAATACCAACATGGGGAGATAAAAAATATTTAAGATGATTGTTACCAGTTATTATTATTCCAATTATTGGAATAATAATTGAAATAATTTGATTCTATTTTCGCTTTAAGAAAAGAATTCGGTAGTGTAATAATTTACTTAAAGTTAGGGGAATTACAAAATAATTCCCTTTTAATTTTTCAAAAATCAATAAACATTGTGGAAATAAAAAAATTAAAATTATAAATTTTGTTAAATACAATAGTAACTAAATTAGATTTAAAAGAGAATAATATTAAAGTATTGGAAATAAAATAGATAGTCATTCATTATTATTTAAATTTGATTAAATATTCACATTTTTATATTAGGGTATTTTTTATGTTAAATTAGCACTAAAATCAAGATAATTATCTATGATATTATTAATGATTTAAATATAAGTTAAGCTATTAAAAATTGGCTTTTTATAAATAAATTAATTGTAACACTTGAATTTATAATTTATAGTTTGATATAATATAATGAATTAATAAAAGAGGAGTTTTATAAAATGATTGAAGATACAATAATTGCCCCAGCAACTGCAATGGTAAAACAAGCAATTGCAATTATTCGCATGTCTGGGGTAGATAGTTATAAAATTATTAATAAAGTTTTTTCAAAAAAAGTTATTCAAGAGGGGAAACAAATTTACTATGGTTATTTACGAGATGGTAAAGAGATTATTGACCAAGTTATTTTATTTTGTTTTCAAAAACCTAATTCTTTTACTGGAGAAGATATTATTGAAATTAATTGTCATGGTGGTGTATTAGTTACAAATAATATTATTAAGTTATTACTAAAAAATGGTGCACGTTTAGCAAATAAAGGTGAATTTTCGCAACGAGCATTTTTAAATGGAAAACTTAATTTAATTCAAACAGATGCTATTAATAACTTAGTTAATGCAACAAATGACACTAGTGCAAAAATAGCTTTAAATAATTTACAAAATAAAAATACTTATTTAATTAGTACTTATCGTGATGAACTGTTAGATATTATTGCAAATATTGAAGTAAATATTGATTACCCTGAATATGATGGTGTTGGTGATTTAACTACGCAAGAATTAAATCAGCGTTTATTAATTTTAGAACAAAAAATTAATGATTTAGTTAAAATTAGTAAAGTTGGGAAAATGATCGATGATGGTATTAATGTCTTAATTTTAGGAAAACCAAATGTTGGAAAGTCATCATTATTAAATGCATTAATGAACGAAAATAAAGCTATTGTTTCTGAATTGCCAGGAACAACAAGAGATATTGTTGAAGGGAAGATTAATTTAGGACCATTAACCCTAAATATTATTGATACAGCTGGTTTACGTGAGACAGTTGATAAAATTGAGCAAATTGGAATTGAAAAAGCACGTCAACAAGTTATTAATGCTGATTTAATTTTAATTGTCGCTGATAATTATGCTGATTTAATTAATTTAAATCTGGAGCTTAAAGAACTAATTAAAAATAAAGAATATTTGTTAGTGTTAAATAAAACCGATTTACTTAATATGCAAACACAAAAGAAAAATTTACAGCAAAATATTCTTTTGATTTCAGCATTAAAGCGAGATATAAAGTCTCTTATTGATAAAATTTTAAATTTATATAAAACTGCACAAATTACAAAAGATGATCAACTAGTTTTATCAAATATAAAACAAATTTCTTTATTAGAGAAGGTAGCAAATTCAATAAAAAATGCATATAATAATAGTACGAGTGGGTTTCCGGTTGATATTATTAATGTCGACTTACATGAGGCTTGAGAAATATTGGGTGATATTCTAGGTGAAAACTATGAAGAAGACTTATTAACAACAATTTTTAGTAAGTATTGCCTAGGAAAATAGGAGGAAAATATGAAAGGAATTTTTGACACACATTGTCATTTAATGTCACATGAATATGAAAATGAAGAAACATCAGCCATTATTGCTGATGCCAAAATTAGTGGCGTGTCTTGGTTTAATAATGTTGGTTATGATTTAGCTTCTAGCCAAGCAGCAGTTCGTCATGCAATGCAGTATGATAATGTTTTTGCAACAATTGGTTTTCATCCAACTGATGTTGCTAAATATGGTTTTTCAGATTTAGAGAAATTAGATCAATTATTAAATAGTGATAAAGTAATTGCTGTTGGTGAAATTGGATTAGATTATTTTCATAAAAATGTTTCTCCAGATTTACAAAAGCATTGATTTATTAAACAAATTGAATTAGCAAAACAACATAATCTTCCACTTGCGATTCATTGCCGTGATGCTTATGAAGATTGTTATGAAATATTAAAACAACAAAAAGTAACACAAGGTTTAATGCATTGTTATAATGGTACAATTGAAATGGCTCAAAAATTTTTAGATTTAGGATTTTATCTTTCATTTGCTGGTAATATTACTTTTAAAAGTGCCGAACAATTACGTGAAGTTGCTAAAATGATACCATTAAATAAGATTTTAGTGGAAACTGATGCACCATATTTAACTCCTGATCCATACCGTGGAAAAAAGAATTATCCTAAATTTATTATGTATACAGTTAAAAAATTAGCAGAATTAAAGAATATGCCAGTTGAAGAAATGATTCGTATTACTAATAAAAATGCACGCAAATTATTTAATCTTGATTAATTTTTAATTTCAAGTTTGAAAATTACAATAAAAAAATATTAGGCTAACCTAATATTTTTTTTGCTTCAATTTATTTTCTTTTTTTACCTAATGTTGATAATAATCCTTTTTCTTGAAAATTATATAAACCATTTTCAATGTTTTTCTTAATTGTTTTTTCAAAGATTTTTGTTCCTTCGATAACACAATTTAATGAATCTGAAGCTATTTTAGTTGGTAATTGGAAAATATCAAAGAAATATTTATCAATATTTCTAATTAAAGCTCCTCCCCCACAAACTGTAATTCCATTTCTCATAATATCACCAGCTAATTCTGGTGGTGTATTTTCTAATAATTCAATTACTAAATCTGTAATTTTAGAAAAGGCATTTAGTAAAACATTTCTAATTTCTTCTGAAGAGATTTTTGCTTCTTTTGGTAATCCTGAAACAATATCACGTCCGTAGATTTGCATTGATCTTTCGTTATGGTATTTAACTAATGAACCAATGAATTTTTTAACATCTTCGGCTGTTTTTTGCCCAATTGCAATGTTATATTCTGAACGAATGTATTTACGAATATCATCATCAAAGTGATTTCCGGCAACTTTAATTGATCTTGAAACAACGATATCACCTGATGAAATAATAGCTAAATCAGTTGTTCCTCCACCGATATCAATGATTAAATGACCTTGAGGTAATTCAATATTAATACCTGCTCCTAAAGCGGCCATTTTAGCCTCTTCTTCAATGATAACTAATTCAGCACCCATTTCTTTAGCAACATTTTTTAATGCTTCTCTTTCAAGTTCAGTAACTCCACTTGGACATGCTAATAATACAATAGCATTCTTTCAAATGTTCATCATTTTCATTCTTGAAAAGATATGTTTTAATAAATCTTGTGCAGCTTCCATGTCTGCGATAACTCCATCTACTAATGGTGTTACCATTCTAATATCTCCGTGTGTTTTTCCTACCATATCATAGGCAGCTTTCCCTAAAGCAATTAAACTATTAGTTTTATTGTTATAAGCCATTAATGATGGTTCATTGTAGACTACACCTTGTCCTGAAACATATGCTAAAACATTAGCAGTTCCTAAGTCAAGAGAAATAAATGGTCTAGTTTCTGGTCTCACGTTTTTGTCCTCCTTAACAATTTAATAACTATTATAATCAATTAATGATTATTCTAGTAATTTAATTCTTTTACATGCATTGATTCTAATCTTAAGATATCAAAGATGTCTGATTCGAATTTTTTAGTTCCATTAATAACAGCTAATAATGGTTGTTCTCCAATTTTTGATGGTAATTGTAATGTATCTGTAAAGTAACGATCAATTCCTTTGATTAAAGCTCCTCCCCCACAGATGGTAATTCCATTTCTGAAGATATCACCAGCTAATTCTGGTGGTGTTTCTTCTAACACTTGAACTGTTAGGTCAATAATTCTTGACACTGGCACTTTTAATACTTCTCTGATTTCTTCAGGTGTTAGTTCAATTTCTCTTGGTAACCCTGAAACAACATCACGTCCATAAACTTTCATTCTTCTTTCATCAGGGTATTTTGATAATGACCCAATTTCGATTTTAATTTGTTCAGCAGTTTTTGATCCAATTTCTAGACCGTATTGTGAACGAATGAATTTTTGTGCTTCATCATTTAAGTAGTTTCCAGCAACTTTAACTGATTTTGATAATACGATATCTCCTGAGGCCATAACAGCAATATCTGTTGTTCCTCCCCCCATATCAATGACTAGGTTTCCAGCAGGTTTGTAAATATCAACCCCGCCACCTAATGCAGCCATTTTAACTTCTTCTTCTACAAAAACTTTCGATGCTCCTAAGTTCATAGCAATTTTTTTCAAAGCAGCTTTTTCTAATTCAGTAATTACTGATGGACAAGCCAATAACATAATTGAATGTTTTAATTGTTTTGTAATACGTAATTTTGTAAAGATATATCTTAATTGTGCTTCTGTTGCACGAATATCTGTAATAACTCCGTCAACCATTGGTCTAACAATACGAATTGACTTATTTCCTTTTCCAATCATTTTGTAAGCTTCGGCTCCTACAGCAATAATTCTGTTTTCTTTAATTCTGTAAGCAACAATTGAAGGCTCATTATAAACGATTCCTGAACCTGAAACATATACTAATGTATTAGCAGTTCCTAAATCCATAGAAACGAAAGCCGGTTTTTTTGCACTATTAAATAAAGCCATGTAATTTTGTCCTCCTGTTTCTTGTTAAATTAATTAGTTAGATTAATATATTTGATTAATCAATAAAATGAATTGCAAGTCTCTATATTTATTTTCAAATAGAGAATACAATACAAAATAATTATAACATAAATCCTAATCTTTCCTAAAAATTATTCCATAATTAAGTTTAGTACTGGTTTGTATTAATACTTAAAGGAATTACAAAAGTGGGTGACATAATTGTTAAAATCCTAATTAAACTATTGACTAAATTTTCGATTCGTTGTTTTGCTTCATCAATTGTTAAAAAATATTTAGTTAATTTTAAATATTTAACTTCAACTGTTTCTTTCAAAAAAGTTAGATATTTTTTAACTAACTTTGTGATATAAGTACTAATATCAGCTGGAGTTTTATATTGGTATTTAATTTCAATTGCTGATTGGTCATCCTTATATTCATATTTAAAAATTTGTGTATAAGATAAAATTATAATTGGATTATAAATTGTCATATAAACAAAGAAAGTTTTTAAATCAGAAATATTAATTTTACCTTCTTCAATACTGGTAATGGTAGAATTAAATCAATCACTATAAATTTCTTCAATATTTGTTGAACTGGGATAAGGCCAGGCAATACCGCTATTGTTTAGTAATTGATTTCATGGTTTATCAATATTAATGTAACCAGACGAAGTTAAAATTTGCTGAATAAATCAATATGAAAAATATGGCTCATTAATTGTTTTGTCAGAACTAAAAACTGTCCCAAAAATTGGTTGATCAGTTTTTGATGTATAAGTTCAATTTGCCAAAGCTTGGCGAATTCGTACATCAATTGTTGAACAACTTACAACTGAATTAACTACTTGCATTATAAAAGTTAGTGCTGTTAAAAATGATAATACTTTTTTCATTATTGCCTCACCTTATATAATATAATTTTATCATTTTTCTAAAAATTAATAATAAAAAAATAGATAAGTAGTTTTAAACTTATCTATTTTTTTTTGTTTTCTTCAATTAAGTCGGTTCTATTTTTTTTCTCGTAAGCAATACATCCATCAATAACAGATGTTTCAGCGTTTTTAACTACACGAACGGGAATTTGGAAATAATTTGATAAAAATTCTTTAATTCCTGCAATTTTGCCACATCCTCCAGTAACTAAAATTCCATTAGCAACAGCATCACCAGCTAATTCAGCCGGAGTTTTTTCTAAAACTTCGGTTATCAATTGTGTAATTGATGAAAAAATACTTATTAATAATTTTCTAATCTCTGAATCTAAAACCTCTGCTTCTTTTGGCATTCCTGTTACAACATCACGGCCGAAAATAATCATTTTTTTATTTTCTTTTGTTTTGTATAATGAACCAATTTGTTTTTTAATTTGTTCAGCAGTAACAACGCCAATTGAAATGGTATGTTTTGCCCGAATATATTTTAAGATTTCTTCATCAATATAATTTCCAGCAGTTTTAATTGATTTACTTTCAACAATTCCACCAGCTGAGATAATAGCACAACTTGATTTTCCACCACCAATGTCTAAAATAAAAGTTCCTTTTGGTGCAAAAATATTTTCACCGGCTCCCAAGGCAGCCATTAATGAATCTTCCTCAATTTTTACAAAGTCAGCACCGATATTTTTACACATTTTGATTATTGCTTGTTTTTCTAAGTCTGTAACATTTTTGGGACATGCAATTAAAACAATAGCATTTTTTCATAAATCAGCTACCTTTGCTTTTTTTCCTATTTGTTGAATAAATTCTTCTGCAATAGTTAAATTTGTAACTGCTCCATTACGTAATGGTGAGTAAATTTCAATTTTATCGTGTGTTTTTCCAATTAACTTTTTAGCATCATTACCTAATGCTATTAGTTTTTTAGTTCCGATTTCATATGCCATTACTGATGCTTCATTAAAAATAATGCCTCTCCCAGCAACATAAGCAATCGAATTAGTAGTTCCTAAATCGATAGCAATGAATTTCCGGGGTGCTTTTGGCGAAATGTTAAATGTATTTTTCAATACGTCTGATATTGCCATCTTTAAAATGTCTCCTTCCGTTTATTGCTTCGTTAAAAAACATAGCAATAATAATAACATAATAATTTTCTTAAATATTAAACCCTTTATTTGTTATAAAACATTCAATACCAATTAATTTTATTATATAAAATCTGGTATAATTTGCAATTAAAAATGATTATTTCAAGTCTATTTTTTCTTTTTTTAAAATTTTAATTATTTTTTATGGTATTAATGTCTTAAAAAATAAAAAAGTATATTTTAAAAATATACTTTTTTATGAAATTTTGTATTCATTTGCATCAAGTAACTGAATTCTTTCAATTACAGCACCTAAATTTTTTTCGTAAGTTTTAGCACCTTCAATTACACACATTAATGGATCATTTGCAGCTTTTACTTTTAATTGGAAAATTGACTCAAAATATTTTACAATTCCACGAATTAAAGCGCCTCCACCACAGATGGTAATTCCATTTCTAATAACATCACCAGCTAATTCTGGTGGTGTTTGTTCTAACACTTCTACCAATAAGTCTGTAATTCTTGAAAAAGAGGCTAATAAAACGTTTTTAATTTCTTCAGGTTTAATTAATATTTCTCGTGGTAACCCCGTAATAATATCACGACCAAAGGCACGAACTGGTTTTTCATTAATTATTTTAACTAATGCACCAATTTCTTTTTTAATTTGTTCAGCAGTTCTAATTCCAACTAGCACATTGTATTCAACACGAATATATTTTTGAATTTCTTGATCTAACTGTTTTCCAGCAACTTTAACTGATTTTGAAATTACGATATCACCAGCTGAAATAATTGCAATATCTGTTGTTCCTCCACCAATATCAATTACTAAATTTCCTTGAGCTAGACCAATGTTAATGCCAGCTCCTAATGCTGCTAGTTTAACTTCTTCTTCTACTAAAACGTGACTTGCTCCCATATCTTTTGCAATAGCTTTTAAAGCACCACGTTCTAATTCGGTAACTCCGCTTGGGCATGCTAATATTACTAGTGAATTTTTTCAAATTCCTGATAATTTTAATCTACTAAAAATGTGCTTTAGTAAATCTTGGGCTGCTTCCATATCTGAGATAACTCCATCAACAAGAGGTGTTACCATTCTGATATGATCATGCGTTTTTCCAACCATTTTGTATGCTTCATTTCCTAAGGTAATTAATGAGTTGTTTAAAGTGTCATATGCCATCATCGAAGGTTCATTGTAAACAATTCCCTGACCTGATACATAGGCTACCGTATTAGCTGTACCTAAGTCTAATGTTAAAAACGAGTAGTCTTTTCCAAATTTATAATTAGCCATATTTCTTTTTGCCTCCTACTCCTATATTTAAAATTTATGATTATTTTAATGTAATAGTCTAGTATAATTATACTATAAAATCATGATAAGTAAATGAAAAAGGTGTTTATCGGGGAGTGAAGGATAAAATGGGAGTATTTATTATTGTTGAAGGTAAGACCGATTCAACAAAGTTAAAAAGTATTTTTCCTGACATTAAAACAATTGAAACCAGTGGTAGTGGAATTACAAAAGAAAAGTTAGCATTGATTAAAAAAATTAGTTTAAACAATAAAATAATTATTTTTACTGATCCTGATTATCCTGGGCAAAAATTACGCCAAATTATTAGTGATTATTTGGAAAATAACTGCCTTCATGCTTTTATAAGTAAGAATGATGCAATTAAGGGTAAAAAAGTTGGCGTGGCTGAAGCATCTGAAATTGCGATTAAAAACAGTATTAATAATTTAATTAGTTTTTCAAATCAGCCAGTTGATAATTTATTATGAAGTGATTATATTAATTTAGTTGACTCAAAATTAAAGCGTGAAAAAATTATTAAGTATTATAACTTAATGCCAACTAATAATAAAACAACATTTAAATGACTAAATTATATGAATGTTAAAAAGCAAGATTTAATTGATATTTTAAAGGAGAAACAATGAAGAAACAAAACCAAGAAATGCGTGCCGAAGGGATAGTTGTTAAAAAAAGCAAAGGACAAAACTTTTTAACAAATACTCATTTTATTAATTTAATTGTTGATAGCGCATTTGATTTACCAAACACAAATATTTTAGAAATTGGCCCAGGAATGGGGGCTTTGACAAGTTCTATTTTATTAAAAGCAAATAAACTTGTTTGTGTTGAAATTGATTCAACTTTAGTGGAATACTTAACATTAAAATTTAAAGATCAGAATTTAACTATTATTCAAGCAGATATTTTAACCCTTGATTTAGAAAAATTATTTTTAACAGAATTTTTAGATAATAATCCAATTAGTATTATTTCCAATATTCCTTATTATATTACTTCACCGATTATCTTTAAATTATTAAAAATAAAGAACCCAAAAGTAAAAGAAATTATTTTAATGATGCAAAAAGAGGTTGGTGAACGAATTATGGCGCAGCCAAATTCAAAAAATTATAATAGTCTTTCTGTTGTTTGTCAATTTTATAGTGATATTGAAAAAGTTTCTTTAGTTGGCCGTAATAATTTTGTTCCAGCACCAAAAGTTGATAGTATTGTTTTAAAATTTAAATTAAATAAAAAATATCCTGCGCTAATAAATGATAAAGAATTTATTAAGTTTATTCGAATGATGTTTGCAACAAAGCGAAAAACAATTTTAAATAACTTAGCAATTATTGTTAATAATAAAACTTTAGCAGAAGATATCTTATTAAAATTAAATTATGCATTAAATTTACGTTCAGAAAATTTAAGTTTAAATGATTTTTATCTTTTATATAATGAAATTAAACAAATTAAGGGAGAACTATAAGAATGAAAATTAGATCATATGGTAAGTTTAATTTAACCTTAGAAGTTTTTCATAAACATAAATTTAAAAAAATGCACCGTATTAAAAGTATTATTTTTCCTTATAAGGAAGAATATGATTTTGTTGAGTTATTGCCTTATCAAGGTCAACAAACAATTTTTACTTGCAATAAAAAAGAACTAGATTCAAATAATAATACTATTTTGGAAGCTTATCATAAATTTATTGCTATGTTCCCTAAGTTTAAATCAATCCCAGTTCATATTAATTTAATTAAAAATACAACTATTGGTTCAGGTCTTGGTTATTCTGCTAGTAATGCTGTTGCAATTATTAAACTTATTTGTCAATTTTTTAATATTAATTATTATTCTTGAAAAATTAAAAAGTTAATTCAAAATCTTAGTTCTGATGCCTTATTTTTTTATTTAGAAAAGCCAGCAATAGTCTCAGGTTATGGCCATAAAATTAAGTATTTAACAATCCATCAAATTAATAACTATCAAATTTCAAATCTTAAAATTATTGATTCAAAAATTTCATCAATTACAAAAGATGTTTATCAAGAATTTGACCATAATTATCAATACTATAAAACAAAAAAAATAATTAATAATCTTTATTTTAATATGTTACAACAGCCCGCTTTCAAAATTAATCCAAAATTAAAGCAATTTTATCTTACATTAAAGAAAGAGTATTCAAATGTAATGCTTTCTGGTAGTGGTGGTGCTTTTTTGGTTTGATAATTTAAGTTTTAAAGTATATTTTAAAATTAAATTAGGCTATAATTGGACATAAATGAGGAGATTGTAAAATGAAAAAAGTATTGTTAATTGATGGAAATTCTTTGCTTTTTAGAGCATTTTATGCCACAGCTTATAATGGCGAGATGTTAAAAAGTTTGGATGGAACACCAACAAATGCTGTTTATGCATTTACCAATATGCTAAATAAAATATTAAAAGCAAATAACTACTATAGTGTTGTTGTTGCTTTTGATAAAGGAAAAAAGAATTTTCGTCATGATTTATTAGTTGATTACAAAGATGGTCGGAGCAAAACACCAAATGAATTAATTGTACAATTTCCAATTGTAAAGGAATTTTTAGATAGTTATCAAATTCCATATTTAGAGCAAGAAGGATATGAGGCTGATGATCTATTAGGATGTTTAGCAATGTTGGCTGAAAAAGAAGATTTTTATGTTGATATTTTTTCCAGTGATAAGGATTTATACCAACTAATTACTAATAAAACAAATATTTTAGTGCCACGTCAAGGCGATAGTGCTGATGTTATTGATGAAGCTGCTTTAATAGCAAAATGGGGAATTAAACCATTACAAGTTCCTGATTTAAAAGGGCTAATGGGTGACCCTTCCGATAATTTAAAGGGTGTTCCAAAAGTTGGCGAAAAAACAGCAATAAAATTAATTAAGGAATATCATTCAATTGAAAATTTATATGATAATATTGAACATATTAAGGGTGCTTTACAACAAAATTTATTGAATCATAAAGAAAGTGCATTATTGTGCAAAAAAATAGCTACTATTTTTTGTGATATTAATTTAGAGCATTTTACTTTCACTTCATTTTCACCAAATCACGAAACATTAATGCAATTTTATTTAAAATATAATATGAATTCATTTGTAACAAAACTATTTAATAATCAAGATAATGATATCCAAAACTCAAATATAAAAGTAAAAATTATTGAAGAATGACGTTCTGAATTTAATGAAAACAATACTACTGTGTATTTAGAACTATTAGATGAAAATTATCACACTTCGGAAATTATTGGATTTGGAATTGTTAATTCCAAAGGCGTTTTTTATTTTGATTATATTCATGCAAAGCATGATAAACTATGACATCAATTTTTAAATGATAATAAATATCAAAAGTTAACTTATCATGCAAAAAGTTTAATTGTTGCTTTAGCTCGTGATAATATTTTTGTTCAAAATATTGAGTATGATATGATGCTGGCTGGTTATGTTTATAATTCAAATGCAAAAAATAGTTTAGATACTTATATTAATTTATTTGAGAAAAAACAAATTTTAACTGATGAATTTTTTTATGGAAAAGGGGTTAAAAAACAAATTCCTGCTGATGTAATTAAATTAGGTCACTTTATTGGCGAAAAAGCATCATATATTCATAAATTAAGACCAAAAATTATTGAGTTATTAAAAACTAATCAACAATATGATTTGTATCATAATATTGAGTTACCAATTGCTTTTGCATTAGCACGAATGGAAATTAATGGCGTTAAAGTTGACCAATATGAATTAACAACACAAACCTTACGAATTGAAAAAATTGTTCAAGAATTAAATAATGAAATTAATGATATTGCACAAAAAGAAATTAATCCTAATTCCCCAAAACAAATTTCAGAATTATTATTTCAAAATTTTTCTTTACCTGATCGGAAAAAAGGATCAACAGCACAAGAAACTTTAGAAGAAATAAAAAATAACCATGTAATTATTCCAAAGATCTTAGATTATCGAAAATATCAAAAATTATATTCAACTTATTTAAAAGGGATGGAAAAATATATTTTTGCTGATGGGAAAGTTCATACAATTTATAAACAAACCTTAACAAATACTGGCAGACTTTCATCTGTGGAGCCTAATATGCAAAATATTAGTATTCGTGATCATATCCAAAAAGAGGTACGAAAAATTTTTGTTGTTTCATCACCAGATAATATTTTATTATCTTGTGATTATTCACAAATTGAATTACGAATTTTGGCACATATGTCAAAAGACCAAGATTTAATTGCTGCTTTTAATAACAATGAAGATATTCATACTAATACTGCAATGAAAATTTTTAATTTATCAAAAGATGAAATTACTCCAAATATTCGTCGTAGCGCAAAAGCTGTTAATTTTGGTATTATTTATGGAATTAGTGACTTTGGTTTAGCAACTGATTTAAATATTTCTGTTGCAAAAGCAAAAGCAATAATCAATAATTATTATCAGCAATTTCCAACAATTAAGGCTTTTATTGATAAACAAGTTGAGTTTTGTAAACAAAATGGCTATGTTACAACAATTTTTAATCGAAAACGTTATGTTTCAGAAATTAATGATCGGAATTATATGCAACGTGAATTTGGAAAGCGAATTGCAATGAATATGCCAATTCAAGGTAGTGCGGCAGATATTATTAAAATTGCTTTAAAAAATATTGACCAAGAGTTTTTAAAATTAAATTTAAAAGCAAAAATTATTGCACAAATTCATGATGAATTAATTTTTGAAATTCCGCAAGTTGAATTAATTCAAGTGCAAAAAATTGTTAAAATATTAATGGAAGATTCTACTAAATTAGATGTAAAGTTAATAGTTGATATGAAAACTGGTTTAAGCTGATATGATTTAAAATAAGATTAAATTATATTATTTTTTATAATTTTGATTACTTATTAGCATCTTGATTTTTATTAGATATAAAAATAAAATTAAATTATTAATTAAGAAAGAAGGAACAATATGCCAGAATTACCAGAAGTTGAAACGGTTCGTCGTATTTTAACAAAACATGTTGTTGGAAAAACAATTACTGATTGTCAAATTTTTTGAAATAAAATAATAAAATATCCTCTTGATTCAAAGGAATTTATAAAAGAGATTGTTAAACAAAAAATTAATCGAATTGATCGAATGGGAAAACATTTATTATTTATATTGGATGATTATGTTTTAATTAGTCACTTACGAATGGAAGGCAAATATTATTTTACATCAAAAGATGAACCTGGCGAATGACAACATATTATGGTTTTATTTGAACTTGATCATCAATTTCAATTGCGCTATCATGATACAAGGAAATTTGGAACAATGCATTTATATAGTAAAAATGATTATTTACAACAAGCACCATTGAATAAGTTAGGATATGAACCATTTGATGAAAAGATTACAGTTTCATATTTGAAAAATTCTTGACAAAATAAATCGCAGCCAATTAAAACAACATTATTGGAACAAAATGTTATTGTTGGAATTGGGAATATTTATGCCAATGAAATTTTATTTGCCTCTAAAATTCATCCTGGTGAAATAACAAAAAATTTAGTTGATCAAGATTATCAAAATATTATTGAGAATACAAAACTAGTTTTGCAAAAAGCTATTGATGAAGGAGGGACAACAATTGCAACTTACCATCCTGAACCAGGGATGGATGGTAAATTTTTACAACAATTAAAAGTACATGGGCGAAATAAAATGGAATGCCTTAATTGCCATCAATTAATTGATAAAATTTTTATTAATGGACGTGGAACTTATTTTTGTAATTATTGCCAAAAATTAAAATAAAAAGGCATCTCTTGAGTAGAAATGCCCTTTAGAAAAAACTATTTACTGACGGATACCTATCTTTGGGTATTACCTTTTAGAAGGCCCATCCATCAGGTAATGATAAGCTCTGTTTGTTTACTATATGTTGCCATATAGTACTTTATTTATAACACGATATTTTTAAAAAAGGGAACAAGAATTCTAAAAATTCTTTTTTTTCTTTCTTTTTGGTAAATTTTGGTAAATTAGACAAATATTAATAAATTCCTTTGTTTTATACTATTTTTTAAAATAAAAAGTTTATAATATTAACGTAATATTTTATATTAGAAGGGAAAAAGAATTATGGGACAAAAATATCATGCTAGATTAGTTAATGCTAGTGAACTAATTAAAAAAGCACATCAAAATAAATATGCTGTTGGTCATTTTAATATTAATAACCTAGAATGAACAAAAGCTTTATTAGAAGCTGCACAAGCAACAAAAACACCAATTATTTTAGGAGCTTCAGAAGGAGCAATTAAATATATGGGAGGTTATAATTTAGTTGTTGCAATGGTTAATGCGTTATTAGACTCATTAGACATTACGGTTCCAGCAGCATTACATTTAGATCATGGTCAATCAGTAGAAAGTTGTAAAATGGCAATTGATGCTGGTTTTTCCTCAGTAATGTATGATGGTAGTCACCATCCATTTGCTGAAAATTTAAAAAATACAAAAGAAGTAGTAGCATATGCAAAAATAAATGCTGTATCAGTTGAAGCTGAAATTGGCACAATTGGTGGAGAAGAAGATGGTGTAGTTGGTGCTGGTGAAATTGGTGATCCAAAAGAAGCTGCAGAAATGGTAGCAACAGGAATTAATTTCCTTGCTGCAGGAATTGGAAATATTCATGGTCCTTATCCAACAGGATGACCAGGTTTAAATTTTCAAGCTTTAGAAGATATTCAAGCTGCTGCAAAAATTGGAATGGTTTTACACGGTGGTAGTGGAATTCCACAAGAACAAGTTAAAAAGGCGATTTCATTAGGAATTAGTAAAATAAATGTTAATACTGAATTACAAATTGCTTTTGCTGTTGCCACAAGAAAATATATTGAAGAGGGAAAAGACAAACCAGAAAATGGAAAAGGGTTTGACCCACGAAAATTATTAAGACCTGGATATGAAGCAATTAAAACAACATTTGATGAATTAACATCATGATTTGGATGCAAAGGTAAGGCATAAAAAACATTTCAAGAATGAAATGTTTTTTTCTTTAACTTTATGTTTAAATAATGCTAATAAACAATTTAAATATAAAGTTTATTAGAAGAAGGAGTTTTATTAGTTATGGTTGAAAAATTTAGTAATGTTTATCAATTTTCAACAATAACAAGTTTAGTCGCTGGAAATTTTGACGGTATGATTAAGTTTGAAGCGTTATTAAAGCAAGGTAATTTTGGATTAGGAACCTTTTGACCATTTGGATGGTGAATTAATTGTTCTAGATGGTGAGGGGTATCAATTAAAATCAGATGGAACAGTTAATAAAGTTACGGCGAATATGACGAGTCCATTTGCTGTTATGGCATTTTTTGAAGAACATCAAAAAATTAATATCTTACAACCAACTAGTTATGAAGAAATTCAAAAAATTATTGTTGAAAATTTACCAAGTTTAAATTTATTTTATGGGATTAAAATTAATGGTTTATTTTCAGAAATAAAAACAAGAACTGTTTCGTGACAAGAAAAACCATATCCAACCTTAGTAAAAGCATCAGAACAGCAAGGAATTCTTAATGTTAAAAATACTAATGGTGATATTGTTGGTTTTTGAACCCCATCTTTTGCCAATACATTGGGAGTTAATGGTTTCCATTGTCATTTTATTAATATTGAAAAAAATACTGGGAGTCATGTTTTTGATTTCCAATTAGATTGACGTATTGTTGAGATATGCTATTTTTCAAAAATTAACTTAGAATTACCCATAAATAAAGAATATTTGGAAAAAAATTTACGGGCTTTTGAAGTACAAAAGGAAATTGAATTAGCAGAAAATGCCAAAAAATAGAATTATCTTAAATCTTAAAGTTCTTAATTAAGAACTTTAAGATTTTTTATTTAAAATTATATTTTAATAATTTATATTTTTAAAATAAATTTAGTAATTTAAGCATTTATATTATAAAATTAATATGTAAAGTAAATTAAAAACTATGAAATTAAATTTTTAAATAATAAATAATAAATTTAGAAAGTGAGGGCATTATAAAAAGATGTGATTTAATAAATCAGATAAAGAATTAGAACAAGAATTTAGAAGCAATTTAAATGTTGGATTATCTTCAAAGCAGGCTAAAGAAAGACTAATTAAAAATGGAAAAAATGAATTACCAAAACCTAAAAACAAACATTGAATTTTAATTTTTTTAGTTTCATTATTAGATCCATTATCTCTTATTTTAATTATTGCACGAGTTACTTCGGTTATTATTGAAAAAGTTGTTAATAATCGAATTTATGTGATAGATTTCATTGTGATCCTATGTATTGTTTTATTAAATGCCTTCATTCAAACACTTGAACAAATTAAAGCAAGGAAATCCCTTGATTCTTTAAAAAAATGACAATTCCAGTAACGATTGTTAAACGAAATGGTGCAATTTTTGAAATCCCAGTCGATGAATTAGTCACTGGGGATATTGTTATTTTAGAAGCAGGAAAATATATTCCAGCGGATATTCGCGTTTTAGAAGCAAATAATTTATTAATTGATGAAGCTGCCTTAACTGGTGAATCAGTTCCTGTTGAAAAAATAGTGAAATAATTTTAAAAGAAAAATTAGTGTTAGCAGAACAGACTAATATGGCTTTTATGTCAAATTTTATTACAAATGGTCGAGCAGTTGGAATTATTGTTGCAAATGCTGTTGATAGTGAAATTGGCAAAATTGCTGCTGCTATTGTTAAAACAAAACAAGAAAAAACACCACTGCAGTTACGCTTAACAAAATTAACAAAAGTTGTCAGTATTTTTGCAATTTTATTAGCAATTTTTGTTTTTGTTTTCTTTTTATTAACTGATGAAAATAGTTGACCAATTAATTTGATGACATCGGTTACAATTGCAATTGCTGTTATCCCGGAGTTCTTAATTGTCATTGTGTCAGTTATTTTATCATTATCAGTAAAGCGAATGACAAAAGTTAATGTTATTGTTAAAAAGTTAGATGCCGTTGAAACATTAGGCTCAGTTAATGTTATTTGTTCAGATAAAACAGGAACTTTGACGCAAAATAAAATGACCGTTAAAGAGATTATTTTCAATAATGAAATTTTTAAAGAAAATGATTTTAATTATCAACAAAATAATAAGGCAGCTTTTCATTTTATTAATTGTCTAACTTTATGTAATGATGCTATTAATCAAAAAAATGAACGAATTGGTGATCCAACCGAAATTTCTTTAATTGATTTTACAAGAAGATTTACAATTAGTGAAATAGAATATCGTGAAAAATATCTTCGTGTTTTAGAAGTTCCCTTTGATTCTGACCGAAAATTAATGTCAACTGTTAATCATGTTGATAAGCAAGAATTTGTTTATACAAAAGTTGCTCTTAACCAATTATTAATGCAGTGTAATTGAATTTATTTAAATAATGAAATTGTACCATTAACTGAAGCAATGAAGGAAGAAATTCAAGAAGAAGCATTAGATTTATCAAGTCAAGCATTACGCGTTTTAGCCTTTGCTTTTAAGAAAAAAGATCAGCAAGAAATTGAGACTAATTTAATTTTCTTAGGTGCGGTTGGCATGATTGACCCACCCCGCCCAGAGGCTGTTGAAGCGGTTAGAAAGGCGCATGAAGTAGGGAATAGAGTAATTATGATTATGATTACTGGAGATCATAAAGCAACTGTTTTAGCTATTGCTAAAGAATTGCGATTAGCAGTTTCAGAAGCAAATGTTTTATCTGGTCATCAAACTGACAAAATGGATAATCATAAATTACAAGAAAAACTGCGTGATGTATCAGTTTTTGCACGAGTTAATCCTGATCACAAAACAAGAATTGTTGAGTGTTTGCAATCAATGAACTATGTTGTTTCAATGGCAGGTGATGGGGTTAATGACGCTCCAAGTTTAAGTAAAGCTGACATTGGTGTTGCAATGGGAATAACAGGAACAGATGTTTCAAAAGAAGCTGCAAATATTATTTTACAAGATGATAATTTTTCAACAATTATTCGCGGTGTTGAAGAGGGACGAAATGTGTATCATAAAATTAAACGTGTGATTGCTTTTGTTTGTATTGCACAATTAGCAAATGTGTTAGCCTTTATTATTATTTCGGTTATAACTAAAATTAAACCATTTGATTCTGTTAACATTTTATGATTTAACTTAGTTATTGAAACATTAATGTCAATTTCAATCGGGTTAGGAAATAATGATAATGGATTAATGTTGGAAAAACCACGAAGTAAGAAAGAAACTTTTTTTACCAATAGTTTAGTTACAATTCTATATTTAGCTTTTGTGACAGCTGCTAGTGTCATTGGTACATTTTTCATTGGTAAAAATATTTTCCATAATATTGAAGATGCTAAAATTGCGACAATTTTAGTGATGGCTTGTTCACCAGTAATTTTTGCTTTTGCAATTCAATTACCAAATTATCGAATTAAAACACAGTATAATGTGGCTCCAACTAATTATTATTTATTAGGTGCTTCATTAATTGCCTTAATATTAAATTTCTTGATGGTATATACGCCGGGCTTAAACTTAATTTTTTTAACAACAACGAAAGAGTATAAATTTGATACATCACCACTGTTATCTTGGCAAATGACGGTAGTATCATTAGGAATGATGGTGCTTCCATTATTAATGTTATTAGGATATGATGCATTTCGTAAATTAATTAGACGGTAAAAAAATAAAAATTGAAAATTATTTTATTAAGTTTGTTCAAGAAAAGAATAAAAGGTAATGAATCCAAGGATTAAGTAAATTCAAAAACTTTTAATTTGTTTATTAAGCAATTAAAGTTTTTGAATATTTTTTTAAAATTCATTATTTTTCTTATATAATTAACTTAATAATTCTTGAAGTGAGAAAAAATACTATGTGAAATCTTGCAAAAGAGGCTACGCGAGGGTTTACAAAAAAATAACTCAATTTATTGGGTTAATTTTGTTTATTGTTGGAGCAGTTTTAACCTTTATAGCTCTTTTTTCAACTGTTTTTCAAGTTAAAAATGGCTTAAATGATATTAAGAAATTAGAACTTAGTTTTAATGTTGATTATCAATTTACTGCAAATAATTTAGCAAAAGATACTCAATATTTTAATGCTACTGCTATTAACAAAAACAAAAATTTATTATATAACGGCTATAGTTGGCGAGGTAATAATATTTTTATACTCCGTTTAATTGTCTTTTTGAAGTAAAGAAATGAAAACATATTAGTGATTTAACAGAAAATAATATTATTTTAAATAAACAATATGCTGATTATAATCATTTAAAACTTGGTGGACACTTTAATTTAGGAAACAGCCAAAATTTACAATTTAATATTATTGGTTATGGGGCTAAGTATAGTAATATTTATCCAGATTTAGTAAGTTTATCAACTCTTGTTACGGGTCATAAAATTATTGATTTAAAAAATGGTTCAGTATTGTTTATGAATGATATTAATTTTAATGCTATCAAACAAAATTTTTCAAATGAAACTGAAAAAATTACTGGTTTTATTAATGTTACTGGCAATTTAACTGAGCCACAAAAAATAACCTTGTTACGAAAAGTTTTAAGCAATTATTTTGTAGCGCCGGATAATGCAATTGTTGCTTTTGAAGCATCATTGCCGGGACAAGTAGTGATGTTAACAAATATTGGTTTTATTATTAATACTTCAATTGCTGTTGTTTTTTCAATTATTATTTTATTTATTATTGCTTTTTTCATTAAAAAAGATATCACTAATTCAAAACAACAAATTGGAGTTTTAAAATCATTAGGATATCATCGTTTTGAATTATCATTTATTTTTACTTTTAGCATTATTTTTACAACTTTAATTGGCTGTTTATTAGGGTGAGTTTTAAGTATTCCTCTCCAAATGTATTTCACTGGCTCAAATTTATATTCGATAGGATTACCGTTATCATCATTTTATTTTAATCCACTAATTTTTGTTTCAGCAACAATTTTTATTCCACTTATTTTCATTGGGACGCCTTTCTTAATCTCCTTTGTTCTTTTGAGTCGGACAGAGCTAGATTTGATTTATGATTTAAAAGGTTCTAATTTAAGTTTTCGTCCTAAAAAAATAAAAAAAGGTCGTAAATATGCTCATTTTGGATTAACATTTAATGTTCATTTATCATTTACCTTTGCTCTAAAATCTTTAGGAAAATGAATTATGGTATTAGTTGTTTTAGCTTTTTCATTCTTTTTATTAATTTTCCAGTTGGATGCAGGGGTAATGGCACAAGGAATTGTTGAAGACTCTTTCCGCTATTTTAAGAATGATATTAAATCATATTTAATTGCTAGTTATGATTAACAAGATATTGCTGCAATGGTAAATTTTATCTGTGGATTATTGCTGATAAGCGCAAGGACTATTACCATGAGGTAAAAATTCTTGATGATAATAAAACATTTAACTTTTCAAATCCGTTAAAATGTCTTTGAAGTTTATCTGGTTCAGACTCAAGAAATATGAAAAAAATTGTGGTGATTTATTAAATATTATTGGGGATCCAAGCGGCCCAACTCTTGCTCGAAGTAAGATTAATTATGATGACAAAACAAACAGATACCCATATATAAGTTCAACAACAGTTAAGGCAATTGTTAATTATAAAGTTGAGGATAATGAGTCTGGAGAATGAATTAATAGATGAAATAATTTAGTAAAAATTATTAATCTTATGAAACCATTTTTAATTGAAAAAGGGATAAGTGAAGCTGATATTCAAACAATTAATTATTAGTGAAATTAATTTGGTTAATAGTTTAAGTACGACAATTAATGGCCAATATCCAGATATTTATTTAAGACCATATATGGTCTATGATAAAAATTATGATTTTCCATATTATTTTTTAGCAGCGGGTTGAAGTCCAGATGATACTAAAAATTCAAAAATCCGGTTTCACAATTAAATGTTGTTGGATTAACAAGTGATGAAACAGAGCGAAATCAATTATTGAATTATCGTTTGAAAACAACACCAAGTGATATTGAACAAAAAGAAGTCTTTGGTTATAAAATTAGTGAAGAGCCTACTGGTAATGCTCCAAATGCTCCAATTAATGAACCAATACCAAGCTCTCTTAGCAAAACGGGTTTATCAATCTATGAATTTAGTTTCAGGTGATATTTTTAAATTAAATGTTCGAATTACAAATGCTATTGGGTATGTTCCAGTTGCTTTTAAAGTGATTGGTTCAAATGATGCTGATATTAGTTCGGGAAATATTTATATGAATCAAGATTCATTAGTTACAGTTATGAACCAATGGGTTAATTTAACTAAAAAAGGAAAACAATTTTTACCAAATTCTTATTATAATGTTGTTGCATCTCGAGCTAGCCCATTAGGAGTAACATTACAACCTTATCGTATTATCTCATCGTTTTCTTTAACTGATAATTATGATTTTACAATGTTTGATAATAACAAAAAGCTAGATCTTAAAAATGCTTTAGATTTAAGAACAAATTTAAAATTGTTAAATGGCCTTAATAAGATATGGCCATTTGATACTTTACGAGAAAATTATTCACAAGGAATGCGAACTGTTCGTGATGTTCTTAATGTTTTAGAGGGTTTAACAATTGCTATTGTTGCTTTAATTTTATCAGTCTTAATTGCTATGGTGCTTGATGAAAATCGCCGTACAATCTTAATTTTAAAAGTGCTTGGCTATCCAACATGAAAAATTATTACAATTGTCTTAGGCTTTTATTTATTTGCAATTATCCTAGGTTATGTCTTAAGTTATGTTATTGCCCAATTGTTATGGAATGTTATTGCTAATATTGTCTTTAAAAGTACCAGAATGTTATTAATTCTTTCCTTCTCATCGTATGTTGTTTCAATAGCAACATTAGCAATTGGCTTTATTTTGATTTCAGTAATTGGAGTAGGGATTTGAAAAATTAAAAAGAATAAATTAATAAATATTACTATGGAATAAAAAATGTTGTTTAGTTAAACAACATTTTTTAAAAATTTATTAATTTCTTACTAACTTTTTTGTTAAACTAAATATATAGTTATTATGTTAGCCTAATTTATGATAAGTAAAATTAATTGCTAGGGAAGTGGGAAAAGATAACAATGAAAAAGATATATACTTTCTGTATTATTGCAAGTTCTATTTTTGCTCAAAATCTAGCCTTTAGTCAAGTTACTAATTATTATAGTCGTAATATTCCATTCAGTTTTAATGAAAAGCAATATATTCAAACAAGAATTGAAGGGCGTGGTAATATTTCTCGTAATGCAATTAAAATTTCTAATAATAATATAGTTTATTTTGGAACTTCACAAGGAATTTATTTTTTACCTAATGATGCAACAAAAGTAAAAAAAATTAATGGGATTGATGATAATGTTATTGCTTTAACAGTTGACAAAGAAAATAATATTTATTATGCAACCGAAGATTATCAAGCATATATTTATTATAATAATGGCTCAATTGTTAAAATTGAGGGCTTAAATGATGAATTAGATGATAATCATATTACTGCTCTGGCCTTAGATAGCAATGATACTTTGTATTTAGGAACTTTTGCTGGAATTTATTATTTATTATCAGGCGCAACTAGAGTTGAAAAATTTAATGTTAATGATGAAGAAGGTACTAATAATTAATAAACTTGATGGAAAAGTTTTTGCTTTAGTTATTGACCATAACGATAATTTATATTTTACTACTAATGAAGCTAAATTTTTTTCAATTCAAAATTTAAAAATGCCTATTTTAGTTGATGAACATTAACTAAATGAATTAATTTATGCCTTTGCTGTTGATCAAGAGAATAATATTTATTTTGGTAACCATGTGTATTCAAGTATTAAAAAAGAATTAAGAAACCACGTTGGTTTATTAGATAAAACAAAGTTGTCTATTGCTATTGATACAAATAATAATATTTATTATTCAACAGTACTTGTGGGAATGTATTTTTAAAAAATAGAACAAAATAGCTTGAAAAAACTAATGTTTTTGGAACTTCTGTCCATGCCATTACTTTTGATCAAAATGATAATATTTTTATTAATAATAATAAAGGTCCTTTTATTTTTCAAGTTTACGAAGCACCTGTTGTTCCTCCTGTAGGAAAACAAAAAGATACTTTAGCTATTGAAGTTTTAGGATATGTTTTTTTAAGTTCTTCTGGTTGAATTATGTAAAATGAAGCGCAACAAATCTTTATTAATTAAATAATATAATAAAAATTACAAAAATCAACCATAAATTTAAAAAAAATTAAAAATATTTTAATTTTTCTTTTATTTTATCCATATTTAAACACACTAAAAAATAATTTATTAATTTTAATTAATAAATACATATTATTATTTTAATGACATATTTTATAATTTAATATACATTTTTAAATATTTATTGTTTATATATTCTGCAAAAACATTTCTTTAGCACTTATTCAATTTAAACACGGTCGAAGTTTTTCATTTATTACATTATTAACTACTCAATCAATTTGTTTTTGACTAACATTATTAAAATCAGTTCCAAGAGGAAATCATTTTCTAAACTCACCATTCATATTTTCAATTAAAGGTTTTTGACGAGGTTTTCCAGCATCACAAAAATATACTTGTGTTTCAGCAAATATTTCCATTTCTCGTCATTTACTAAATTCTTTACCTCTATCTGTTATTATTCCTTTAATTTTTCCAATTAAATTATTGTTTATAACAATATCTTTAAACTTTTTATCAAATTCCCTAGCAGTATGATTTTCTAATTTTATTGCAAAGTATTTTTTACTTGATTGTTCTACTAAAACTAAACAACTAGATTGATGGTTTTTTCCAACAACAGTATCCATTCCTAATCAACCAACATTAGAAACTTTATTTTCAATATCTCAAATTGACTTAAAATCAGTTAATTTACCACTATTATCAGATTTTCCTTTTGTTTTAAATTTTTTACCACTATATCGTAAATTTTCTTTTTTTTAATCCAAATTCATCTAAAGGAATTGATTTATAAAAAGTTTTAAGACAAGCAGGAAATTTAACACCAAATTTTAAAAAATAACGATAAATAAGTTCTGATGGTGAATCATAGTATTTATTAAGTCTAATTTTCATAAAATTAATCTGTTCTTCCGTAAACTTACATCTTTTATTATTCTTTTTTCTTTTCTCATAATACATTTTATCTGACTTATAAGCACTATATTCATCAGTAGTTTTAAAACGCTTAATTTCTCGTAAAATAGTACTACGATGTCTATTCAAACATTTAGCAATTGCAGAAATATTCTGTTCACCATTCTTTTTTAAAAACATTTTTGATAATAATAATTGTTTTAATTTAACCTTATCCATAAAACTTAAATGACTATACATAACATTTATATACCTTTCATTAACTTATAAAATTAATATTTAATACGAATAATTGATATATAATTGATATAAGATAAAATCAATTATATATAAAACAATAAAAAGGAGCAATATATATGAAAAATGACTTAGCATAATAGGAACAATCGGATTAACCGCAACAAGCACAACAACACTAATCAGTTGTGAAAAATCTGAAAAACCAAATAATAATGAAGAAAATAAACCGACACCAAAACCATCATATAATCCACAAAAACCACCAGAAGGTAGTAATTGAAAATTAATTTTTAATATATCAAATGAAAATTTACAAAAAGAAATTAACATTAAAAATGATAAATGATATATAGTAATAGGAAGAAACAAAAGATCTAATAGTAATATTTCTTTTATTAAAATCCTTTAACCATAACACGGAAAAAGTTTAAGATTTTAATAATACAAAATATAGCAAATGGAATTAATATAATTCACGCTTCACCTAAGAAAACCATTACCTCAGGTAAAATATTTGTTATACCTTCTTTAACTTTTCATAATGCACTAGTCAAACCCGTTCAAATAACAGTCATACCCCCAGTCATAGTTTTAGGTGTAGGTGCTGTTAAAAAATTAAACGCTGTTGTTAAATACATACATAACATTATTTATTACTCTCCTTTCTTTCAATTTCTTTTTTTCTTTTTTCTTTCCTCGAATTTGTTTAATTTTTTGATAAATTGATAAACCAATTCAAGCAAAAATACCTAATATAATAACAACACTAAATATTGTCGTTAATCAAGTTGGCATATTACATCTCCTTTCTAAAAATATTGCGGCACGCTTCGCGTGTTCGCTACGTTCAAAATAAACTATATTGAATAAATTACCGCTAATAAATTACGCGGATAATTTATTCATTTTCTTTTACATTATTAATTACTATCTTATTTACAGTATTAATAACAATATCTTTTCCATATTTAGTTATTAGGGACCACAAAATAAAATAATGTTTTTTTCAATAAAAAGTCAACTCCTTTCAAAGTTTATTTTTTGCACTTCAATTACAAAATGCATAACGCTAATAATTCTTTATATGAACCTAAAAAAGGAAGTATGCCTGTAATGGATTATCATACTACTGGGATTAGTAAAGAATTAAAAGAAATAACAGCAGTAAGATACTAGTTTAAAAGTCCTTAATTTTACAAAAAAAAGAATATTTTAAAAATATTCTCATTTTAGTATTCCCTTTTTTCAAGAAGTATGTTTTAATAAATATGTAAATAAGATACTTTTAAATTAAGCGGTTTAATGATTAACTATTTTTAAAAATAGTCTAAAATTATTGTTAAACTGGTACCTAAAATAATATTCGAGCAAATAAATTTTTTATTTGACTTTTAACAAAAATTATAATACTATGTTAATTGGTATTGTACCATAGTCATCAAAATACCATAGACAGCAACGGATTTTATTAAATCTTAATTATGTTGCCGAGGCATTATTGAGATATAGAACAATGACATGTTTTTATATTATTTAAATAATGTTTTAGGCAATTAGCCAAATGGATTAATTGCCTTTGCTTTTAAAATTATTATAGGGAGGCGAAAAATGAAGCCAGCAATGAAAATTAAAAAAGCAGTTGTTAATGAAATTGTTAATAACTTTAAAACTGCTAATTCAGCGGTTATTGTCGAATATCAAAAATTAACGGTTGCTGAATTTACAGAACTAAGAAGAATGCTTACAAAACAAGATGTAAACATTAAAGTATATAAAAATAACTTAGTAAGTTTGGCTGCTAAAGAAGCAGGATTTGCTGAATTAGACCAATTTTTAACAGGTCCTAATGCTTTTGCGTTTGGTACAGGTGAACAGATGGCTGCCGCAAAAACTTTAGCGAAATTTGCAAAAATACATCCAGCAATAAAATTAAAAGCTGGAATTTATGAGGGTAAAGTCTTAGACACAAAAGCGATTGTTGAAATTGCAGCGTTACCAACAAAAGGCGAGTTACTATCAATGTTTGGAGCAAGTTTATTATACCCATTACGTATGTTTGCAATAGCAGTTAAAGAAATTGCTAAAACAAGAAGTGGATAATTAGTTAGTTTATTCAAACATTTTATAAAAAAATCTTAATGAGGAGGAAAATATTATGGCATTATCAAAAGATGATATTATTAAAGCATTAGAAGAAATGAAATTATCAGATTTAAATGAATTAGTAAAAGCAATTGAAGATCATTTTGGTGTTGTAGCTGCCGCAGCAGTTGCTGCAGCTCCAGTAGAAGGATCAGCAGCAGCGGGGCCTTCAGAGGTTAATATTGTGTTAACAGATACAGGACCAAGTAAAGTTGCAATTATTAAATTAGTTAAAGAAATTACTGGAAAAGAATTAATGGCAGCAAAAGCGATTGTTGATAAATTACCAGCAGTAATTAAAGAAAAAGTAAAAGTAGAAGAAGCAGAAGAAATTAAAGGACAATTAGTATCATCTGGAGCTTCAGTTGATCTTAAATAATTTAATTTTCTTAAAAAAAGCAAAAATAGACCTTTGCTTTTTTTTGTAAAATATTACTGTGTAAAAATATAGGAGCAGGGAAAAATGTTAATAAATTCTTTATCTAATATCACTTTTAATAGATTTATTAACTTTATAAATAATATCTTTTCATCAATTTTTATTTGAATTTTTATTTTTTCATTATTAGTATTTTAATCCGCATTAGTTTTTTAAAAACAAAATCTATTAAAAATATTTAGTAACAATTTTACTAAACTTGCAATTATCAGCTTTATTTTTACTTGCATCCTGTAATCGAAGTGCAACAAATCAATTCTGAAAGGAGTTGATTTTTTATTGAAAAGAAACATTATTTTATTTTGCGGTCCTTAGTAATTAAGTATGGAAAAGATATTGTTATTAATACTGTAAATAAGATAGTAATTAATAATGTAAAAGAAAATGAATAAATTATCCGCGTAATTTATTAGCGGTAATTTATTCAATATAGTTTATTTTGAGCGTAGCGAACACGCGGAGCGTGACGCGATATTTAAAAATTTTGAAAGGAGATATATTATGCCAACTTGATTAACGACAATATTTAGTGTTGTTATTGTATTAGCAATTTTTCTTTATTTTGGTTTATTAATTTACCAAAAAATTCGTCAAATTCGAGGAAAGAAAAAAGATAAAAAAGAAATTGAAAGAAAGGAGAGTAATAAATAATGTTAGGTATGTATTTAACAACAGCGTTTAATTTTTTAACAGCATCTACACCTAAAACTATGTCTGAGGGTATGACTGGTATTTGAACTGGTTTATCTAGTGCATTATGAAAAGTTAAAGAAGGTATAACAAATATTTTACCTGAGATAATGGTTTTCTTAGGTGAAGCGTGAATTATATTAATTCCATTTGCTATATTTTGTATTATTAAAATCTTAAACTTTTTCCGTGTTATGGTTAAAGGATTTTAATATTTATTATAATCGATCATATATCTTAGTTAAGGCACACTAGCTTTTATGTGAATTAAATAAATAATTTTATTGTTTATTTTTACACTATATACTGTTTACAAATTTATTTTTTAATAAACTTTATTACTATCGTTAATATTGGGATAATAAAAATCTCTATTATACATATAAATTTAACTATAAATTTAACTATATTTTCTATAGTTGATAAATCTATATTGTTTATTATTCATAATATTGAGTCTGTTATGAAAAATATTTTTTTAGTAGGATTTAATAAAAATAAGAATATTTCTATTAAGGGTCATACTAGTAATAGATTTGGGAAATAAATTTTTATAATATTTTTTATAAATATACCTACTTTTTTTTAAAATTTGTGAACAGTGTATAGTGTAAAAATATCAATTTAATTATATTTAAGGTATTATTATGGTTTTCTCTCTGTATAAAAATATTTATAAATTTGTTAATTTATTAAAAATTTGAATAATAAATTTAAAAGTTATTATTAAAATTATTATTAGTGAAATAATTGTTTTAATTGGTAATACCATTCATGATAATCAAAAAATAGATGGTATTACATTTGTAAAAAATGAATTTATTATTTCTTCGATATTTTATTTCTTCTTTTTATTTAAAATAATTTATACAGAGAGAAAACCATAATAATATCAACTTAATTATAAACTTATTATTTTATATTTTAATAACTATTGTTAAAAATTAAATAGTATTTTTCAGTGTGCCAATTTTTATTATTTTTATATTTAATAATGTTTATTAACATTGTTTATTAACATTGTTTATTAAACATTAAATAAACAATATATTAGCATTATATATAACATTGTTAATAATCAGTGTTTATTACAATTAAAAAACATTATATAAACATTATTTATAACATTGTTTATTAAACAAATATTTATATTATTAAATATTTAGTTAGGAGATTATATATTATGGATATGAAATTTTGAACAACTAAGGAATATAAAAAAATAAAGAGAGATTTTATTATTAGGAATTTTGCTTTTGGTTTTTGTTATTTTTTATTTTTAATTTCTTTTATTATGTGTATTGTTTGTTTTATTATTTCCATAAATTTTGAAGTAGAAATAATTTTGGTTATTTTATTTCCTTTTTTACTTTTAATTTTATCAGTTTGGAATTTATTTGATTTAATTATGGAGCATATATCAGAAATTAAGCGATTTAAAGTTACAGTATTAAAGAAACAAATAGAAGAGTTAGAAGGTAAAATGCTAAGAGGATTAAGAGTAGGAGTTGATAAAATTGAGTAATTTTGTTAAGAAAAATCATAATGTAGAAAATTATTTTATTAGTAAGGAATTTATCCCTTTTACAACAGAAAAAGCAAGTTTTATTAATTTACCTAATCATAATCGTCATATTGGTTTTTGATTGAGTAATAAGTTTATTTATCCGAGTGAAAAACATTTGGAACAAGTAGCAATCGGTTTGATTTATGATAATTATTATTCTATTGTAAAATATGATGAAAATTTAAAGCGTAATATTTGAAAATATTTAACTGGAACAGAATTAATCAATTTATATAATCAATATAAACAAAATTATTTTACTAAAATGAAAAAAGCGTTATTTTCAAGTGAACCTAAAAAAGTAAAAGCAAATAATAACAATAATAATTTAACAAATTGAAGTGTTGAAAAAGAACAAGAATTAATTAATGATTTGAAAGACTTAAATTAAATGAGTTTATATGATTATTGAGTTCAATTTGTTAGTTATATTATTGGTGCAAATGCCCCTGAGTTTTTATATGTTATATCGTTTGTGTTATTTATTGTTTTGTTTTTTGGAATGTTTTTTAAACTTATTCAAAAAATATGGAGTTTTTAAAAATGCAAAATGATTGAATTAAATTAAAAGAGTTTTTTATTCATATATTTTTGTTTATCGATAAAACGAATGTTGAAAGTATTACAATGTGGAATTTAACGCAAAATGAATATTTAACCTTGATGGTTGGTGTTTGAGTTGTGATTTTGTTTTTAACTTGGTTTTTCTTGTGAATGGTTTTTAAGATAGTTGGGTATTTTAAATAATGAAAAAATTTATATTTTTCTTTAAAAACTATTGTTATATTAGTGGTTCAATGCTTTTGTTTAGTTTAATTGATTTATTACTTTGGTTAATTTCTTTGTATTGTGTTGGTTTAGTATTTTGAATATTATTTGCTTTGCAATGTGTATATTTTGTGTGATGATTGTGAAAAAATATTTTTTATCAGTTAAATTCTTTTGGGTTAGTAAATTTTGTTTGAGATAATCCGTTATCGGTAATTATTGGTAAGTTAGGAACTGGTAAAACATTACTTTTAACTTATTTATCGCAAACTATGAAATTATTGACAGATGAAATTTATAGTAATTATCCCTTAGAAGATGATAAAGTTAAAGTTTTAACATTTAAAAATTTAGATTTTACTGATAGAACAAAACCCGTTCCCCTAGATGATAGTGTTATTTTATTTGATGAAAGTTATTTATATATTGACGGAACTAGTCCTCACGATGAAAAAAAAGTTCATAGTGGTAAAATACCGTGAATTGTTTTAGCGAGACATTTTGGACATCGTGCGTTGTTTACTGCTCAGCGTGAGGGTATGATTTGAAATAATATTCGCCAGTTAGCAAGTGGAATTATTATTCCAATTTCATTGAAAAAACCAGTTATTAAGAAAGGGTTTAATTTTTTTAATCGTTTCTTTATTATGCGAATTGGTATTTTTCAAGATATAACGGATTATGAAATTTGAAAAACAAAATCAGTAGAACGAACAGCAGAAGGTAAAAGAGTAAAACATAAGTCGGATGTTGGGTTAGGAATTCGGTTTTTTAAAATAATTATTCCCCTTGAATTCGCTAATAAGTATGATAGTCAATGGTTAAAGTTTGTGCGTGATTTAAAGAATGATGAAATTGTTAATAAAAAAGAATATTATTGGTCGGAAATCACAAAATTAAGTGTTAAAGAACGATTGGAGTTATTTGATATTGATATTTTGAAAAAGAATTTAAAACCTAAAAAAGAGAAAGGAAATGGTAAAGATGATTAATTTATTAGTTGAAAATAATAATAGTAATTGAGACAAGATTTTTAGTTTTGTTTTTGATATATTTTTGTTTATTTTTGATGTAATTTGAAATACAAAATTACCGATGACAAATACGTCAATTGCTTATTTTTTAATCTTTTTTATGGTTATTAAGTTATCGATTTATGCAATTCACGGGACATCAACACAATATAATAATTTAGGTTCAACAGTTAATAATGGTGTTTCACAAGTATATTCTTCAACAGTTCGCGGTGTTTCTGATACTAAACAAGGTATGCAAAAACATATTAAAGAGCGTAAACAATTTAAAATTAATCGTAATAAAAAACAATTATCAAGTTTAGCAAAACAAGCAAAAACAAGAGAACAAGGATATAGGAGAGTGCATAAGTAATGATTAAATTAGTTTTATTGGTGGCGGCGATTGCGATATTTGGAACTGGTTTTATTACTGTTATTATTAATCAATTTACATCAGCAAAAAATATTATTATGGATTTATATAATTCTGATACTTGGTTGATTTGATTATTTGGTAGAATGGCAGTTTTGTTTAGTCATCCGTTAATGTTAACAATATCGAGTTTATATATTGTTGGGTTTATTGTTTCAAAAACATTGTATAGTTAGGAGTTGAGTTTATGAAAAAATCGTTATCTTTATTTGCCATATTTATTTTAACTTTTTTGGGTTTGGTTATTCCATTTATTACTTTAACGGCGTTTAGACCCTTAAATGAGGAGCAATATACGCTTAAACAAGAAAGTAGTACTGGTAAAGGTATTAATGAAACTGATTTTATTAATACAATGTTTTTACGCAGTAGTTTTTTTGAAAATTGGTCGGAAACAAATTATTTTATTAATCCAACTTTAAAAACATCAAAAAATTTATTGTTTAATGATAAATGGTATTTAGATTTTTTACAAGATAGTTATTCAACCGGAGTTGTTTATGATAAACCTGGTGAAATATTTTTGAATTATTATCGACAATGACATAGTTTAAAAAATAAGTATATGGTTGAAAAATTTTATGATGTTAAAAAAGAGAATTTTTTGAATGATTTAACTGATTTTATTTATGCTTTTGCTGTAAAATATAAGATGTTTGATGTATCGAAAGAAATTGTGGAAAATGTTGACCGTTATAAAGAAAATCATTATCCAAGAGTTAAGTTAAACCAAGATAATTGAAAATTAATTGATAAAAATAATTTTGATAATGAATTTAGTACAAAAAATAATAAATCATATTTATTTCTTAATTTATTTGATGTAGGTAGATATGGTATATATTTAGCAAAAAATAATGGTAATATATCACAAAAAAGAAATAATATTTGATATTTAGAAACATATAATCCAAAAGATTTCGTAATGTTTAACACTGCAAATATAAAATCACTTTATCGTTGAGATGGGGATAGTGAACCACAATTACCAACTATCGACAAAAACACCGGTGAAATTACTGACTGAAATAGTTATCAACAAACTCGCGTAAAAGAATTTATTGGTTTGTCTTTATATTCTGTTTTGCAAGAAAATATTAGGGTTCAGCAAGGCGGAAGTGCTGATTATGAAAATCCGAATAAGGTTGGTACAAAGCGGATAATTTTTGATTTTGAGACGGTTGATGAGTTGGATGTTAAAAATATTAAAAAAGCAATTTATCGGATGATTTTGACTGTTGATGAAGCAAATTTAATTATTTCTGGTAGTTTAGAGTTAAATAATATTAATAATGATGATTTAAGTTTTAATTTTAGTTTTATGCGAACGGGAATGGGTGAGGTTTTTAATTTTAATGGTTCAATTTATTCATCATTAAATAGTAAAGATTTAAAGTATTATCAACAGTTTAGCGGTCAGTTTGATTTATCTAAGTTTTTACAGTCGTTTTTTGCAAGTGCATTGGTGCCAGTGTTTCAAAATCGTAGTTCTTTTATTGAAAATGGATATATTGATAATTTACAATATGATACTGTTTTAGTTAACTTTTTTGCGTTGAAATTACAAAATTTTAATAATATTTTGTTGAGTGAAAATATTAACGATAAATTACAATTTGATAAATTATTAAATAGTATGTTTAAGATTTCACAGAAATTTTATACTAATTATTTACGTACGATTTTTGATTTAGAAAATAATACTTATGTTCAAGGTTATAATAAAAAATATGGTTTGTTAGTAAATAATGGTTTTAAAATTTACCCACGATATTTTTATTTTTCTGATAAATATAAGCAATTAGATATTAAATTATATTCAGCATTTAAAAATCGGTTTTATACCATTAATAATTATGGTAGTGTTTTTAATTATGATTTTTCGGTTGCTAATAATTATAATATTAAGTTAAATTCCGGTTATGTTTTTGGAGGTAATTTACAAAATAAATATGGTTTGCAATATAAAAAAATTGAAGAACAAAAAATCGGTTATAATGTTTTTGAATTACAAGCACAAAAAGAAAATGATATGTACCGATATTATGATTTTAATTTTGGGATTTATAATTGACAAGAAATTAATAATGGTGGGTTGTTCCCCGATAAGCAATGATTTCAAGTGCAATATATAACTCCTAAAGGTTGATGAGATTTAGAAACTCATATTAAAAATGCGGTGATTTGAATTGTTAATACTATTCCGGGAGTTAAACAAGTTAACGAATTAGCGAGTGGTGTTGGTAAGGTTTTTGAAGCAGTATATATTTTTTTTAGTCAAATATTTGAGGTATGAAAATTTAATCCAGCATTGTATAGTACAATAACAAATATCTTTTTATTAATTATTTTTATGAAATTTGTGCGATTAATATAAAAAAGGAACTGTTATTCAGTTCCTTTTTGTTCTTTTCAGTCAGTAATTTCACCGGTGTTTTTGTCGATAGTTGGTAATTGTGGTTCACTATCCCCATCTCAACGATAAAGTGATTTTATATTTGCAGTGTTAAACATTACGAAATCTTTTGGATTATATGTTTCTAAATATCAAATATTATTTCTTTTTTGTGATATATTACCATTATTTTTTGCTAAATATATACCATATTTACCTACATCAAATAAATTAAGAAATAAATATGATTTATTATTTTTTGTACTAAATTCATTATCAAAATTATTTTTATCAATTAATTTTCAATTACTATCTTTTTGTGCTTGTTGTGGATTATATTGTGGTTCTGGTGTCGGTTTATTTTCTTCATTATTATTTGGTTTTTTAGATTTTTCACAACTGATTAGTGTTGTTGTGCTTGTTGCGGTTAATCCGATTGTTCCTATTATGCTAAGTCATTTTTTCATATATATTGCTCCTTTTTATTGTTTTATATATAATTGTTTTTATCACATATCAATTATATATCAATTATTCGTATTAAATATTAATTTTATAAGTTAATGAAAGGTATATAAATGTTATGTATAGTCATTTAAGTTTTATGGATAAAGTTAAATTAGAACAATTATTATTATCAAAAATGTTTTTAAAAAATAATGGTGAACAGAATATTTCTGCAATCGCTAAATGTTTGAATAGACATCGTAGTACTATTTTACGAGAAATTAAGCGTTTTAAAACTACTGATGAATATAGTGCTTATAAGTCAGATAAAATGTATTATAAGAAAAGAAAAAAGAATAATAAAAGATGTAAATTTACGGAAGAACAGATTAATTTTATTCAAATTAGATTTAATAAATATCACGATTCACCGTCAGAACTTATTTATCGTTATTTTTTAAAATTTGGTGTTAAATTTCCGGTTTGTGTTAAAACATTGTATAAATGAATTCGTTTAGGTTTTTATGGTTTTTTAAAACAGAATTTGCGACATCGTGGAAAAAAATATAAAACAAAAGGAAAATCTGATAATCGTGGTAAATTAACTGATTTTAAGTCAATTTGAGATATTGAAAATAAAGTTTCTAATGTTGGATGATTTGAAATGGATACTGTTGTTGGAAAAGAACATTTATCTAGTTGTTTAGTTTTAGTAGAACAATCAAGTAGAAAATATTTTGCAATAAAATTTGAAAATCATACTGCTATGGAAGTTCTAGTAAAATTTAAAGAGATGGTTATAAATAATAATTTAATGGGTAAAATGAAAGGAATAATAACAGATAGAGGTAAAGAATTTAGTAAATGACGAGAAATGGAAATATTTGCTGAAACACAAGTTTATTTTTGTGATGCTGGTAAACCTCGTCAAAAACCTTTAATTGAAAAAATAAATGGTGAATTAAGACATTGATTTCCTCCTGGAACTGATTTTAATAAGGTTAGTCAGAAACGATTAGATTGAGTAGTTAATGATGTAATAAATGAAAAATTAAGGCCTGTTCTGAATTGAAGAACAGCAAAAGATGTATTTATAGATAATTTTAGATAAGTTTATTATATTTTAATTAATTAATAATATGTAAATTAATTCATAAAATATGTCAAAAATGTATATTAAATTATAAAATATGTCATTAAAATAACAAAATATGTCATTAAAATAATAAAATATGTATTTATTAATTAAAATTTAATAAATTCTTTTTTAGTGTGTTTAAATGTGAATAAATTAAAAGAAAAATTAAAATTATTTTTATTTTTTTTAATTTATGGTTGATTTTTTTAATTTTTATTATATTATTTAATTAATAAAGATTTGTTGCACTTCATTTTACACGTTTCACAACAAAAACAAAATATTTTAATTTTATTGTCTTATTTAATAAATTAATTGTTATTTTCTTTTTAATTATTTTTGATGCATTTTTAAAAACAGAAAACAACTCATTTCATTTAAGTTTATGAGTGATTGGTTATGGAAGTTTAATTAGTACTATTGTAATTAACAATAATGCAATGGAAGTAAAGCAAATTTTTCGGAGATTATCTTTTGGTTTTATTTTGTTATTATTGTGTTTAATTTTAAATTTATATTTTATTGAAAATAAAAATGATATTAAATTATCAATAATTTTTAAAAATATTTTTATGATTATTTTACTTTGAATTTATGTTTGAAATGTTGTTTTGATAAATAAAAACAATACTAAAACACAGAATAAAAAAAGAACAATGAGGATTTAAATTTTTTTGTTTTAGTAATTAAAAATAATTGTTTGATCATGGATAAACCAATTAAATATACAACAATTTTTATTAAAATGTTTATAAGCGGGTAATTAAAATTTAATGTTATCTGCTGACTTTTAAATTAATGATTTTTATAAAAATTTAATAAATATAAAAGGAGTGAAGGAAATGAAAAAATTACTTTCTATACTAGGATCTACAACTTTAATGTCAGCAAGTATGCTGGGAGTAGTTTCTTGTGCAAAAGGAAAAAATAGTCAAAATGATGATTATTTTGATAGTGAACTTAATAAGATCGACCCGACAATTCGAAATTTAGTTAAATATACTAGTACAATTGCTAAAATTTTAATTGCTAGTCGTCATGAAAATATGAATACTTATGGGTTTCCGACATTACAATATTTCTTAAATAATGTTGGAAGAAACTTAAAAGGAGTTTTTACTACTAAAAGTGTAAAAGAAATTAAAATTAAAGATTATGTTGAAGAATATAAAAAATTAAATAATCTTTATTATAATCCTTGAAGAGCAACGGATAGTACTTATCAACCAGAACGAAATATTTATAATTTAATGTCATCAATTGTTGCAATGAGTGATTTTTCAAAATGAAATACAGAAGCTAACCAAGGACATCCTAGCAATAAAACAGATGCATCAGGGCGTTATAAAGATTTTGTTGCAAATCCAAATTTAGCATGAGCTCAATATGATACTGGAGCTTTAGCAAATACATTATCACAAAAATCAGAATCAGTTCTTAATTATATTAAGAGAACTGCCGGTTGAAGTAATTATTATGATTCATCATGAGGTCCTTATGTATCAAATATTTTATATCATAATTCACTTTTAACACCGCCAACAAAGTCAACATTGTCTTATAACGATGGTGGTGAAGAAATTAAATTTGGAAAGAGTGTGGCGAACCAATCAAGTTCATTATATGATTTATTTGGTTTAAAATATTTTGATGAAGCAATTACCATGTTAGGTCAATTTGGGCCGGGATTAGAATTACCAGTTTTATATTCATTAGCACAGTTATTACCATTTATTCAAAATAATCGTTCTGGCGAAAAAACTGCAGGAATTTTCTTAGCAGCACCATTTTTTATTTTAATGCAAATAAAAAATCAGTTTTTTGACAGTTCAGGTAATGTTAAATTGGACAGTCCATTATTAGAAATATTTAGTCGTTATACGATTGAAAATACGGTTCTTAAAGTTGAACATCAAAGTGATGGTGAAGTGGCTGAACCTGATAAAACAATTAAAAATATGAAACTTTATGATATTTTTAGCAGTCCAGTTGTGGCAAAATCTCTGAGCATAATTTTGCAAGAGGAGAAGCAATATTTAGATTTAACAAGTGATAATAAAGAACATAAAAATGCCTTTTTAAAATGGTATTCTGTTTTAGGAAACTGATTTACAGAAGCTTTAGCAAAAGAAGGTTCAAACTTTGGTGTCCAAAAATTTAACCGTATAATGTCAAAGACAGTTTATGAAGGTCTTTTAAAATTCCAAGGCTTAATTGGGAATTTTTCTGAAGATAGTGTTGTTGCTTTAATTCGAACATTATTGCAAATGTTGAACGGACCAAATTTTGATTTGTTTAATTTATTAAAAGGAATTGCGGGGTTAGCAAATTGATTTTACACTAGTGATAGTGAAGGACATTATAAATTAAATAATAATAATGTTAAAACAATTGATAATGTTTATAATGAAGGACCGAAAAAAAGCGGTTTTAAAGAGGACTTAATGTCAGTTGATCCTAATAGCGAATATGCTAAGTTTATTTTAAATAGTTATGGTTTTGTTGATGAAACAGGTCAATATAAACAAGGATCATTATTTGATGTCATTAATACTTGAGCGCATGGAGGTAATAATACGTATCCTGATTATGAATCAATGCATAAATTTATTACACAAATATTAGATTCAGAAAATGGTTATATTGGTGAATTAACAAATCAAGTTAATAAAGTAATGGCCGAGGATTGATTTGATAATATCTTTTTAGATCGAAAATGATATATTACAGCCTCAGGAACTGGCGTAGATGGTTCAAAATTAGGTGCAATTGTAACTGATGGTTCTGTAACTGGTGTTCGTTACCAATTAGATTATTATGGCCCCAAAGATGCTTCAACTAAATTAGAACGTCATAAAAAACCATTAGGATATACTGATCCTGCTTCAGGAAATTCTCCTTCATATGTTGAACAAGAAAAAGACCCAAAACAACGTCATAATATTGCACCAGAGGGCGAAACATGAAATAGTAAAGACTGAGTTGATTATGATGGACAGGGCAATGAATATTTAACAAATAGTGATAAAATTAAATATAGTTATGTTGTTGAATTTAATAACCAAGCTCGTTTTTTATATAATCCAAGGATTAAAGATGATTTAACAAAAAATTCATATTTATTAAGTGACTTTGTTTGATACTATAACAATACTCGTTATTATTAATAGTTAATTGAAAAAAGAGGAGATCTAAAAATGTTGCTGTTTTTACAAACATTAAAAAGTATGTTTAAGCAAAAAGCACAGTTAATTATTTTTATAATATTAGCTGCGCTTTTAACATTATTAACAACTTCTTCATGAATTGTTAATACGCGTTTAACTAATGCATATTCATTTATGGGGGAAGGAACTTTTGCTTATGATTATTTATTAAGATTCGATAGTAAAAAGAAAACAGGACAAAATGTAGAAACAATTACCCCCTGATATGCTTTTAGCAATGATTATCATTTAATTACTGATGTTAATGGTGAACAGGGAACATTACCTTATGCTCATTTAGGTGAAGATGGAGCATTAAAAGCATTGGATAATAATGTTGAAATAGAATTTACTTTTGATTCTAGAACAAATAAAGTAAGTAATATTATTTTTACTGATCTTGATAAAACTGCTCCAATTTTTTTAAATAATGGTTTATATCGTTTTAACTTTAATAGCAAACCTTTTCAAACTTCTGTAATTGGACAATTATATGATCAGAAAGGTTATCTTTTTAATCAAGATAATTTACCTTTAATTGAAGAATTTATGAATAATTTTACGCATATTGATATTTCGCAGAATACAGTAAATTTAATTATTGCATATCTAAATAAAAAATATCCTGGGATAACAGATAGAAAAAAATTAAAGGATGCAGTTATTGATTTTGTTAATAATGGTATAACAAAATGAAAAAAAGATGTTGATTTACGAGGGAGCATAGATGAAATTCCTACTAAAGCTAGCATTGAAAATAGATTATTTGAGGAAAAATTAAATGGTGATTTAAGTTTTTTAGTAAAAGATACATCACAGCCTTTAACAAAAATTAGTCTTTATTATTCACCAACTGTTAATAATAATCTTGATGTTGGTTATAATAATAATATTGAAAATGCCGTTTTTAGTGTTAATGATTTTTATAATCAAAATAATAAGAATAGTAGTTTTAGGAATCAACCTTATGGACCTTATGGGTTGACAAAATCCTATTATACTTTAGTTGCTAAAGCTTCAAATTTTTCAGTTCAGTTACGTGAACAATATGCATATTGAGACTTAACATCAAATTTAAAATATAAAATTATTAATTGACAACAATTATTACAAGATAATAAATTAAAACTTATTAAAAAATATGATTCTTTTGATCCGACTAATCCAATTAATGATGTATATGTTGTTATTACACCACAATTTGCACGGAGTCAAAAATTAAAAGTAGGAGATCAACTTACAATTGGTGAAAATTCAAATTTCTTTGTTGGTGCTATTGGTGGAGATCCGGCTAATATTTATCCAACAATTTATGATACTGATGTTTTTCCAGATCCAAAAACAGATGGTATTATTTATGTTTCTGAAAAAGTTTATCGTAGTGAGTCTATTGCTGCCAACACTGATATTGAAGAAAATTCCACATTATATATTAATCATGTTGGTTTATCTGAAAATAAAGGAACAGACTTTGAAAATTTTAAAAAATATTTAGCAGCTGATTTTTGAAGTTTAAATAATCCAAGTTATAAAAATGCTCCACTACAAAGTCGCGATGAAACAAAGTTGGTTTACTTACGTTATTCTTTATTGGGAACTACAATTATATTTTATCGCACGATTACAATTGTTTTATGCATTATTTTCTTAATAATTTTAATTTTCACATTAATAATTTTAATTAAAAAAATTATTAATCAACAAAAAATTGAAAATGGAATTTTAAAAGCAAACGGCTATAGTGGATTAACAATTGCTAGTTCTTATTTAGCGCATGCAATTGTAGTAACTGGAATTGGAGTTCCACTTGGATGAATTATTGGTGTCTTTTTGCAACTCCCTATTATGAGTGTTTTTAATAGTTACTTTGTTATTCCAGTTAACTTTTCATTTTCATTGATTCCATTTGCGATTTGTTTTGGGATTATTGGTCTTGTTAGTAGTTTGTCAATTTTAGTAACAGCAATTCGACAATTAATAATTAGTCCGTTAGATTTATTAAATCCGAATAAAAATATTAAAACCTCAAAATTAGTATATTCTATTAGCAATGTTTTTTGTTTTAAAAAGTTTACAACAAAATTTCGTTTTGTGATGATGGCCGTTTCAATGAAAAAAATTGGTTGATTTTTCTTAACATTTTTTGTTGCTAGTTTATCTTTAACGTTAGCAACTTTAATTCCAACAGCAATCAATAAGTTTAGTAAAGATTATTATGCCAATTTAAATTATGATAATGAATACGAATATACGAATGTTATTGGTAATATTCCATTTAGTCGCTATGAAATGTATGACTGAAATGGTCCTATTTTTTCGACTGAGGCAGCATATCCATTAACTAAAAATTCTTTAGTAAGTGATTATTTATATAATGGAAAATGGTTATCAACAAAAAATGATATTAGTGCTAAAAATGCTCATTTATACGCGCAACAATTAAATAATATGATTATTTTTAATTTTATGGTTGGAAAAGGAGCAAGTTTATCAATTGGTACTTTTTATGATATGTATAAACATTATGGTGAAAATGTTGATATTCGAAATCAAATTGATACTTTATTATGCTCAACAATTCCACGTGCATTTGGAAAACCACCAGTTCACCCAACAGACCCAAATATTATTGATCGTTGGACTTATTGTGCACAATATGCAACAAGTGATATTATGCCAGGTAAAATTCGAGCAATGTGGTTAAAAGATGATTTGGCGAAATTACAATTTAATTTTACTTTTGGAACTTCAACTTATAATTCAAAAAATGAAGATGTTTATACGGGATATACAACAAATATATCAAATTCAAGTTTTATTCTTCCAACATATGGAATTAATGCAAATAATAAAACAATTATTTTTCCAAATCATACGGTTAAAAAAATCTTAGATGATAGTAAAAATTTAAATATTGGAGCAGATGAAATTCCAATGGTTGTAAATAAAGCCGCAGAAAATAAATATAATTTATTGTTAAATAAAATAGTTGAAACTACTACTAATGTTCAACAATTACAGTATTGTGATGATGCACTGCATTGTGCTGTAGACCAAACCGCATGGTCATATGAGTTACCAAGTGGTTTTACTGATGATAATCTTAATCCTTTTACCCTTGATTTAACGAAATTAACAATTGGAAACAAAACACGTGTTGGTTTTGAAAATAAAAATGGTAAAGTTCAAGATTATTATAATATTAAAAATTTTGTTTTAAAATTACCAGCTTCTGCTTTTAAACCAGGTGAATTTCAAAATTCAACAATTTCTGCAACAACAGGACGCCGCTTACCAGGGTTGCTAGACCTTAATAGCCCCCCTGATCAGAGAGTAGTCACTAAAGAAGTAACTGAAGAAGGTGATTATTATGTTATTCATCCTTTTGATAATAAATTTGACAAAGAAATTAATGGTATTGGTGATTTAACGGGCTTTCCAACTAATTGATATCGAGAAGCATTACGGCAAGGATTATTAAAAATTGGCAAAATTACTAAAAATATTAAATATAAAGTTGTTGGAATTCAAAATTCATATTATGTTCCGAGGGCATATGTAAATCAAGTTATTGCTAATAAAATTCTTGGTTTTAATACAAGTTCTAGTGAACTATATGATTACAAAGATGATAATCCGATGTTATGATTTAATGGTAAGTTTAGTAAATATAATGATCAAGTTGATCAAACAACACGATTTAATCTTTCTTCCCCAGATGGTTCGTATTCAATGAATGATTTTATGAACGGCCAATTAACTAGTGGAGTTGGGGGAACAGATTATTTAATTATTAAATCGCAAGTTATTGAAAAACTTGCTTGAATTTCAAGTATCTTATCGATTATCTTTGTTATTATTACGATTATAACCGCTATTATTATTGTATATATTATGACAGAATCCTTTGTTAATTCTTTTCTAAAATTTATGGCTGTAATGAAAGCTTTAGGATATTCAAATCGTGAAATTAATAGTTTAACATTAGGGATATTTACTCCGTTTGCTTTTCTAGCATGAATTTTAGGTGTTGGCATAATGTGATTAATATTATGACTAGGTGTTTATGGGTTTATTGCAATTGCTAAAGTAATTATTCCATTTGGATTCCCATGAATTACAATTCCAATTACTTTTATTTTAATGGCAGGAATCTATTTAATAACATATTGAATTTCAACTTATAAAATTAATCATATGAGTATTCAAGAACAAGTTACTGCAAACGAAGTATAAAACTAAAAAAATAAAATGGAGAAAATAAAATTGCGAAAATTATTTTATTTAATGATATTTATTTTTCCTATTGCTACAAGTTTTAGTTTAATTTCAACTAATCTATGATGAAAAGAAACAAAAAATTTAAGTCTTTTATTAAAACCACAATCAATTATGACTAATAACAAATGAGGTTTAAATAGCCTTCGAGGTTACGATGATGGATTAATGCCATCCATTCGTAGTAATGTTATGCTGGGTTTACAAAATAACTTAGGATTAAATATTGTCAAAAATTTAAGAGTTGATATTTATTATGGTCATGTTTATGATAGTAACTTTTATAATACCAAAGCAATTAATTTTGCTGATTTTACTAATACTAATTATATTTTTTGGTTTACTGTTGGAATTTTTACAACAGAAAAAAGTTAATTTTATGGACATAGTTTTTTACAATTTTATTATCGCCTAACTTGAAATTTTATTAATAATCAATTTATTAAATTTGATAATTCAAAGGGACAAATTAATAGTGAAGATAAACTTGTGGATAGTTGAAATAAATTATTAAGTAATCAAATAATTCTTAATAATTTTAATAATCAATTTCAAAAAATGTGATTAGATATTACCTCGGGGATGGAATTACAACCATGACAAATGTGTAGAAACCACACACATTTTGTATTTTTGGTTTTTACAGTTTTGAACTAAAAATTTTTATAATATTTTTAATTAAGGAGCTGAAATTATGCAAACAAAGCAATATTTTATTTTGCAGTCGCTAATGAAAAATTATGGTAAAGATAATGTTATTAATACTGTTAATAAGATTGCAAAAGATATTGAAATTAAAAAGTAAAAGAATAAATTATTCCGCGTAATTTATTAGCGGATAATTTATTCAATAGTGTTTTTAATGGAGCGAAGCGACAACGAGCGGAGCGAGTTTGCAAATTTCAATTTTTTAGTTTTTAGAGAGGAGATGTAATATACCAACTTGATTAACGACAATATTTAGTGTTGTTATTATATTAGGTATTTTTGCTTGAATTGGTTTATCAATTTATCAAAAAATTAAACAAATTCGAGGAAAGAAAAAAGAAAAAAAGAAATTGAAAGAAAGGAGAGTAATAAATAATGTTAGGTATGTATTTAACAACAGCGTTTAATTTTTTAACAGCACCTACACCTAAAACTATGGCGGAGGATATGAATGGTATTTGAACGGGTTTGACTAGTGCATTATGAAAAGTTAAAGAAGGTATAACAAATATTTTACCTGAGATAATGGTTTTCTTAGGTGAAGCGTGAATTATATTAATTCCATTTGCTATATTTTGTATTATTAAAATTTTAAACTTTTTCCGTGTTATGGTTAAAGGAATTTAAATAAGAAAATGAAGCACTTAAAGAATAATTTATTTTAACTGTGGAACAATAGTTTTTATATGTGATTTGATTAAAAACTGTTTACAAATTTATTTTTTAATAAACTTTATTATTATCGTTAATATTGGGATAATTTTAAGGTTGATAAATCTATATTGTTTATTATTCATAATATTGAGTCTATTATGAAAAATATTTTTTAGTAGGATTTAATAGAAATAAGAATATTTCTATTAAAGATCATAATAATAACAGTTTTGAACCAAAAATTTTTATAATATTTTTTATAAATACACCTACTTTTTTTAAAACTTGTAAACAGTGTATAGTGTAAAAATATCAATTTAATTATATTTAAGGTATTATTATGGTTTTCTCTCTGTATAAAAATATTTATAAATTTGTTAATTTATTAAAAATTCAAATAATAAATTTAAAAGTTATTATTAAAATTATTATTAGTGAAATAATTGTTTTAATTGGTGATAACATTCATGATAATCAAAAAATAGATGGTATCACATTTGTAAAAAATGAATTTATTATTTCTTAGATATTTTATTTCTTCTTTCTATTTAAGATAATTTATACAGAGAGAAAACCATAATAATATCAACTTAATTATAAACTTATGATTTTATATTTTAATAACTATTGTTAAAAATTAAATAGTATTTTTCAGTGTGCCAATTTTTATTATTTTATATATTTAACAATGTTTATTAAACATTAAATAAACAATATATTAGCATTATGTATAACATTGTTAATAATCAGTGTTTATTACAATTAAAAAACATTATATAAACATTATTTATAACAATGTTTATTAAACAAATATTTAGTTAGGAGACTATATTATGGATATGAAATTTAAAACAACTAAGGAATATAAAAAATTAAAAAAATGATATATTTTAGTTAATTTTGTTGCTTGATTTTTATTATTTTTCTTTTTATAAGCTCAGTTGTGTTAGTTTATGTTTTTATTTTAAATATAAATAATAACAATAAAGAAATTTTTATTTTGGCATTAGTTTTATGGTTTGTTTCTGTAATTTTGGCAATTGTTCCAACTATTTTGGAACATATAGATTTAAATAAAGGATTTAAAAAACAATTAAATAAAGAAGTTGATAAAATTGAGTAATTTTGTTAAGAAAAATCAGAATGTAGAAAATTATTTTATTAGTAAGGAATTTACCCTTTTACAACAGATAAAGCAAGTTTTATTAATTTACCTAATCATAATCGTCATATTGGTTTTTGATTGAGTAATAAGTTTATTTATCCGAATGAAAAACATTCGGAACAAGTAGCAATCGGTTTGATATATGATAATTCTTACCCTATTGTAAAATATGATGAAAATTTAAAACGCCATATTTGAAAGTATTTAACTGGAACAGAATTAATCAATTTATATAATCAATATAAACAAAATTATTTTACTAAAATGAAAAAGCGTTATTTTTAAGTGAACCTAAAAAAGTAAAAGCAAATAATAACAATAATAATTTAACAAATTGAAGTTTTGAAAAAGAACAAGAATTAATTAATGATTTAGAAAGTTTAAATTAAATGAGTTTATATGATTATTGAGTTCAATTTGTTAGTTATATTATTGGTGCAAATGCCCCTGAGTTTTTATATGTTATATCGTTTGTGTTATTTATTGTTTTGTTTTTTGGAATGTTTTTTAAACTTATTCAAAAAATGTGGAGTTTTTAAAAATGCAAAATGATTGAATTAGATTAAAAGAGTTTTTTATTCATATATTTTTGTTTATAGATAAAACGAATGTTGAAAGTATTACAATGTGGAATTTAACGCAAAATGAATATTTAACTTTAATGGTTGGTGATTTGAATTGTGATTTTTTTTAACTTGGTTTTTCTTGTGAATGGTTTTTAAAATAGTTGGGTATTTTAAATAATGAAAAAGTTTATATTTTTCTTTAAAAACTATTGTTATATTAGTGGTTCAATGTTTTTGTTTAGTTTAATTGATTTATTACTTTGGATAATTTCTTTGTATTGTGTTGGTTTAGTATTTTGATTGTTGTTTGCTTTGCAGTGTGTTTATTTTGTGTGATGATTGTGAAAAAATATTTTTTATCAGTTAAGTACTTTTCGCTTAGTTCAGTTTATTTGAGATAATCCGCTATCAGTTATTATTGGAAAGTTAGGGACCCGTAAAACATTACTTTTAACTTATTTATCGCAAACTATGAAATTATTGACAGATGAAATTTATAGTAATTATCCGTTAGAAGATGATAAAGTTAAAGTTTTAACATTTAAAAATTTAGATTTTACTGATCGAACAAAACCAGCCCCACCCGATGATAGTGTTATTTTATTTGATGAAAGTTATTTGTATATTGATGGAACTAGTCTTCACGATGAGAAAAAAGTTCATAGTGGTAAAATACCGTGAATTGTTTTAGCGAGACATTTTGGTAATCGTGCGTTATTTACTGCTCAGCGTGAGGGTATGATTTGAAATAATATTCGCCAGTTAGCAAGTTGGATTATTATTCCAATTTCATTGAAAAAAACCAGTTATTAAGAAAGGGTTTAATTTTTTTAATCGTTTCTTTATTATGCGAATTGGGATTTTCCAAGATATAACGGATTATGAAATTTGAAAAACAAAATCAGTAGAACTAACAGCAGAAGGTAAACGAGCAAAACATAAGTCAGATGTTGGGTTAGGAATTCGGTTTTTTAAAATAATTATTCCCCTTGAATTCGCTAATAAGTATGATAGTCAATGATTAAAGTTTGTGCGTGATTTAAAAAATGATGAAATTGTTGATAAAAAATTTTATTATTGGTCGGAAATTACAAAATTAAGTGTTAAAGAACGATTAGAATTATTTGATATTGATATTTTGAAAAAGAATTTAAAACCTAAAAAAAGAGAAAGGGAATGGTAAAGATGATTAATTTATTAGTTGAAAATAATAATAGTAATTGAGACAAGATTTTTAGTTTTGTTTTTGATATATTTTTGTTTATTTTTGATGTAATTTGAAATACAAAATTACCGATGACAAATACATTGATTGCTTATTTTTTAGTCTTTTTTATGGTTATTAAGTTATCTATTTATGTAATTCATGGCACATCAACACAATATAATATTTTAGGTTCAACAGTTAATAATGGTGTTTCGCAAGTATATTCGTCAACTGTACGAAAAGGTATTAATGTTGGTAAAAATGTTTATCAAAATAGTAATAAGCAGCACGTTAAAAAAGAACTTAAACGACAAAGTATTAGATATCAAGCAAAAAATATTAGAAGTACTAAATTTAAAGGAGATAAAAAGTAATGATTAAATTAGTTTTATTGGCGGCGGCGATTGCGATATTTGGAACTGGTTTTATTACTGTTATTATTAATCAATTTACATCGGCAAAAAATATTATTATGGATTTATATAATTCTGATACTTGGTTGATTTGATTATTTGGTAGAATGGCAATTTTATTTAGTCATCCGTTAATGTTAACAATATCAAGTTTATATATTGTTGGGTTTATTGTTTCAAAAACATTGTATAGTTAGGAGTTGAGTTTATGAAAAAATCGTTATCTTTATTTGCCATATTTATTTTAACTTTTTTGGGTTTGGTTATTCCATTTATTACTTTAACGGCGTTTAGACCCTTAAATGAGGAGCATTATACGCTTAAACAAGAGAATAATACTAATAAAGGTATTAATGAAACTGATTTTATTAATACAATTTTTTTACTCAGTAGTTTTTTTGAAAATTGATCGGAAACAAATTATTTTATTAATCCAACTTTAAAAACATCAAAAAAATTATCATTTAATGATAAATGGTATTTGGATTTTTTACAAGATAGTTATTCAACCGGAGTTGTTTATGATAAACCTAATGAAATATTTTTAAATTATTATCGACAATGACATAGTTTAAAAAATCAGTTTATGGTTGAAAAATTTTATAATGTTAAAAAAGATAATTTTTTGAATAATTTAACTGATTTTATTTATGCCTTTGCTGTAAAATATAAGATGTTTAATGTATCTAAAAAATTGTGGAAAATATTGACCGTTATAAAGAAAATTATTATCCAATAGTTAAGTTGAAAGTAGATAATTGAAAATTAAGTGCTCGTTCTATTTTGCCAGATAATAAATGATATATTGCAATTGTTAAAAAGCAACGAACTGATGATTTTTCTATTATAAAATTTAATTTTTCAGATAAATCAGTTTGAATTGTTGGGGCACCTTATCATAAAATTAATGGAGTATGATATATTGTTAATTTGTTTTATCAATGACAAGGAAATAATGAACCAGAATTGCCAACCATTAACAAAAACACTGGTGAAATTACTGATTGAAATAGTTATCAACAAAATCGCGTAAAAGAATTTATTGATTTATCTTTATATTCTGTTTTGCAAGAAAATATTAGAGTTCAGCAAGGTGGTAGTGCGGATTATGAAAATCCGAATAAGGTTGGTGCAAAGCGGATAATTTTTGATTTTGAGACGGTTGATGAACTGGATGTTAAAAATATTAAAAAATCAATTTATCGGATGATTTTGACTGTTGATGAGGTAAATTTAATTATTTCTGGTAGTTTAGAGTTAAATAATGTTAATAATGATGATTTAAGTTTTAATTTTAATTTTATGCGAACAAGAGCTGGTGAAGTTTTTAATTTTAATGGTTCAATTTATTCATCATTAAATAGTAAAGATTTAAAGTATTTTCAACAGTTTAGCGGTCAGTTTGATTTATCTAAGTTTTTACAGTCTTTTTTTGCAAGTGCTCTGGTGCCAGTGTTTCAAAATCGTAGTTCTTTTATTGAAAATGGATATATTGATAATTTACAATATGATACTGTTTTAGTTAACTTTTTTGCGTTGAAATTACAAAATTTTAATAATATTTTGTTGAGTGAAAATATTAACGATAAATTACAATTTGATAAATTATTAAATAGTATGTTTAAGATTTCACAGAAATTTTATACTAATTATTTACGTACGATTCTTGATTTAGAAAATAATACTTATGTTCAAGGTTATAATAAAAAATATGGTTTGTTAGTAAATAATGGTTTTAAAATTTACCCACGATATTTTTATTTTTCTGATAAATATAAGCAATTAGATATTAAATTATATTCAGCATTTAAAAATCGGTTTTATACGATTAATAATTATGGTAGTGTTTTTAATTATGATTTTTCGGTTGCTAATAATTATAATATTAACTCAAATTCGGCTTATGTTTTTGAAGATGCTTTAAAAGATAAATATGGTTTAAAGTATAAAAAAATTGAAGAACAAAAAATCGGTTATAATGTTTTTTAATTGCAAGCACAAAAAGAAAATGATATGTACCGATATTATGATTTTAATTTTGGGATTTATAACTGACAAGAAATTAATAATTGTGGTTTGTTCCCCGATAAACAATGATTTCAAGTGGAATATATAACTCCTAAAGGTTGATGAGATTTAGAAACTCACATTAAAAATGCGGTGATTTGAATTGTCAACACTATTCCTGGAATTAAACAAGTTAACGAGTTAGAGAGTGGTGTTGGTAAGGTTTTTGAAGCAGTATATAGTTTTTTTAGTCAAATATTTGAGGTATGAAAATTTAATCCAGCATTGTATAGTACAATAACAAATATTTTTTTTATTAATTATTTTTATGAAATTTGTGCGATTAATATAAAAAAGGAACTGTTATTCAGTTCCTTTTTGTTCTTTTCAATCAATAATTTCACCAGTGTTTTTGTCAATAGTAGGTATTTGTGGTTCATCATTACCATTTCAGCAATAAAGACCTTTAATTAATCCTTTTTGTAAATACGAATTCTTTATAAGATATTTACTAAAAATAAAACCATTTGATTCAATAATTCCATAAGCATTATTACTATTATTAATAAATTTTATTTCTTTTAATTTATTTTCTTTTTCAGTTTTTAAAATAAAAAAATACCATTTATCATCAATATTATTATCAAAATAATTATAATCAGTAATTAATTTTCAATTACTACCTTCTGGTGGTTGTTGTGCTTTTGTTGTTGGTGCAATAGGTTTAGTATCTTTTTTATTTTCTTTTTTGCAACTCATTAGTGTTGTTGTGCTTGTTGCGGTTAATCCGATTGTTCCTATTATGTTAAGTCATTTTTTCATATAGATTGTTCCTTTTTATTTTTTTATATATAATTGATCTTATCACATATCAATTATATATCAATTATTCGTATTAAACATTAATTTTATATATTTTTGATGGTAGGTGTGAATTAATGAAATATATTATTAATAATTTTAATTTGTTTGATTTACAAGCAAAATTAAAGAATTTTTTAAGTAAAAATTATAAAAATAAATATTATAAAAGAATAAAGCAAAAAATATCTTAAAAATAAATTTTCAACTTTTTATTATTGAGCGAATAAAATTTTAATTGCATATAAAAATAATGATTTTGATGAATTATTATTAAAATCAACGTTACCACATAATATTAATTATCAATATAGTGATAGTATTCGCAAAATTATTTGTGATTTATATTTTGAATATTGTAATAAACATGTTGGTGGTGTTTTATCTTTGTTTTATAATTTAAAAAAGGAATTCATGGAGAAGAATTAAAAAATAAAGTACCAAAAAATTTGAAAACATTTTTTCGTTGACTTAAAAAAGATGAAAGATGATTAAAAATAAAAAATAAAATTAAAGAAATTAAAAAACAACATCCAAGATATGAAGTTAAAGAAATAGGTTTATTACAGATGGACGCTAAATATTTTGTACCGAGTAAATTTCCAGTTGATAAAAAGTATTATGTTTATGATTTTATTGATGAAAAAACAAGATTAGCATTAGGATATGTTTATGATAAATTAAGTATTGATAATGCTATTGCTGCTGTTAAAAAAGCAATTAGTGATTTTAAAAATATATTTGGTGTTAAAATAACATGAATTAGAACTGATAACGGTTCTGAATTTATTAATAATTATCGGAATAATCAAAAAAAAATACTGTTAAAGAAACTAATTTTACTCAATTTTAAAAGATAAAAATATTTTTCATCAGACAACACCGGTTCGTTCTCCGCAGTCAAACGGTAAGATTGAAAGATTTCATCAAAATTATACTAAATTATTTGTATTTGAAGAAAAAATATTAAATGCAGTTAGTTTACAGAATAAATTAAATGATTATTATTTTTATAATTTTGAAAGAGTACATAAGTCTTTAAATTTTCAGGACCGCGTAAAATATTCGGTTGGTATAAATTTACCAAAAACTAAGAAAAAGATAGATATAAAATTCTATCTTTTTTAATTAGGTTAAAATTGTTGTTAACCTTACTTAGTTTAAGAAAATAACAGCAAAACCAACTAAATAAAATTCTCCTACTTGGAATGTCGTTAAATCAAGCAAGCGAGGATAAACAATACAGTGGTGGCCGTACCGCTACAACATAATGGAGCCAATTCTTTTAGGCAATATAAAAGAGTTATCGCGGTTTCTGGATAAATCTTTAACCTGCAATGGCTAAAGGGTAAGTGTTCCACAATAAAAAAATTTAGAAATCTTACTATTTATAAGGGGGCTTTGAAAGTGTCTTTAAAAGAACTCTGTTGAAAAGAGTTAAAAATTAAATTAGCAAATAAGACAGTATTAATTAATAAATGTCAGTGTTATATCAATGAGTACTTTACAAAATTAACTAAAAACAGAAAAGGCGGCCGATATTGTAAAAAGTATGCTCGGCATTGCTTAACAAAATTAGAATTTATTAATAAACAAAAAATAAGTTATAGTATTTGAATTTTGACTTTAAAATGCAAAAATAACCATCAAATTATTAAAAAATTAATTTTTAAGAAAAATAAATGATGAATTATTAATATTAAAAATTAGAAAGGAGGAATTATAAAATGAAAACATTACAAGATTTAATTAAAGATTTAACAGATATTACTGTTGAACAAAATAAAATAAATGAATATTTAAGCAGAGAATTTTTAGATTTACGAGATGCTAAATTACAAGGTACTAATTTACAAGATGCTGATTTAACAGATATTTAAAATCACAAAACAACAATTAGACCAATTAACTGTTATTGAGGAGAATGAATAATGAATATAACAGAATCAATTAAATTTGACAAACTAAAAGAAGAAAATGAATTACTTAAAAATGAAATTACAGAATTAATTAAAGATTTAAATTGAAATTTAAAAACTGAAGAAGTACTTAATAAAATGATGTAAGACCTAATAAAAATAAATGAAGCACTTAAAGCAGAACTTGCTGAGTTAAAAGAACAACAATTATATTATGACAAATTACCTAGTAAGGAGGAAAAATTAAATAATGAGGAAAAGTTGGCCTAAATGTAGATCAAAAATAGATGGTGATGATAAATATTTATGATGCAGTAATGATTATTGTGTTTTAGCAAAAAAATGGTAGTATTCATTATTCTTAGGTTTTTAATAAAATTAAGTAATTAGTATTTTAAAAAAATTGCTATAAAATATAATATGCTTCATTTTGATAATGTTCATCTATCTTATTCTTATTTTAATGAAGAAACAAAATGAAAAATATTTCAAATTAATCACTTATTAGTAAAAAATAATTTTATTTTTGTTATTGAAACTAAAAATTGAAATATACCATCATATTTTGATATTAATAAAAATATATGATATCAATATCATGGTGACAAAAAAATAAAATTACAATCACCAATAGAACAAAATAAAAGTCATATTTATACTTTAAAAAAATGCTTGAAAAAGATAAAATTAATTTAGATAATATTTTTATTATTAATATAATTGTACAAAATAATTTAACAATATTAAAAAATGAAAATAATAAATTAAGTGATAATAATGTGGTAATAAATTTAACAGAATTAGAAAATGAAATTTTTAAGTACAGTAAAAAATCTTCTTTTTTTGAAGATAACAAAAATATAAATATTATTGTTATGTCTATTTTAAATAAAAATAAAATAGAAAACATTGAAAAACACAAAAAAAATTAAATTATAAATAAAAATTAGAAATATATTAAAAAACAGCAAATAAATTTGCTGTTTTTTATTTTGTTAAAATAGAAAGGAAAAATAAAAATGTATGAAAAAATTACTTAGTTTTTTAGCAATATTTTTGTTTTTATGTACAAACATGGGGAATTTGATTAGTTGTGGTAATATTGCAAATAATAAAGAACATTTACAACCACCTAATTCCGATAATAAGTTAAAAATTGATTCAAAAACAAATATTGATTTAGAAAAAAGATACTTAGACCACCCTGTTTTAATCCAACGGCGAGGATATAAAGGAACTTTATTTAACCGCCATAAGACAGATACTATTAAAAATTTAACAAATGCTTTTTAGGCAAAGCAGATAATAATTTAGCAATTAAATTTAAAACAGAATTTAGTACTTATCAACAATTACAAAATTATTTAAAAATAGAACAACAAAATTACTGACAAAATTTACTTGATAATATTTGTCAAAAATATCAAGATAATTTAAAACAACTTATTTTATTATTTTATAATTTTGTTGCTAATATTTAAAAAAAAATATTAATGAAATTTTAAAGAAAATAGAAATTAAAAATATCATTGATGGTGATAATAATATCTTAGGACAAACAAATAATCACCAAACTATTTTGCTAAACAAAAAGGTTTTATCTTGTGCGTTTGAAAAAACAATAAATATTGAATGACACAAAGGACAATTTACAACCAATAACTTTCTACATATTTTAATCCATGAATTAGGGCATATCTTTTATTTTTATGATTGAGAAACATTTAAAATTAATCATATTTTTTATTTAAAACAATTTTTAGAACAGAAAATTAATAACTTAAATAAGTTTGCAGAACTAGACAAAGAAAAAGTGTTAAGGATATTTGCTAACAGTAATTATGGATTGAGTGATGATGACGAGTTATTGGCAGAGGGATTTGCATATTGGTTATTAACAAAACAAAGTATTCAAACAAAAATATGAGCATTTTGAAACGAATACTTTACAAGTTATTTACCACAAATAAGAAATAAAAAAGAAAGGAAGTGTAAGTGATGTTAAATACAATAATTGGTATGATGGGAACAATTGCCATAATCGGCTTGTTTGGTTGTTTATGGAAGTTTCTTGGTATTAAATTACAAAAAATGAAAAAACAAATTGAATTAACAAAATATAAAAAAACTTGTCAAATAATATTATATGTTAGTATAAGTTGTTTTGCGTTATTTTTGTTGGTAATTGGATTATGGTTTGGATTAATATACCCAACTTTGAAATAAAATGAAAATAATATTCAAGTTTTTAATATTTGTTTTTCGAATTGGCAATTATTTAACTGGAATGTACTTTTTCGCAACAAATTCAATATATTTAATATATTTAATTAAAAATTACAATACGAGGAAATGATTAATTTGATTTGTTATTATGCCAATTCATTTTATATTTTTTTATTTTATAGATTGAATACTATATAAAATCAAATGCTATATATAATTATTATTTAAAAAAGAAAGGAATGATTTAATGAACTGAAAAATTTAACTTATAACAATATTTATATTATTTATGAGAGCTATTGTATAATAAATAATAACTGGATTTATTGTTGTTAAAAAAGAAATTGAGGGTAAAAAATTATTGATTTTATTGATCTTGCCCCTTTACTATTTTTTATTTTTGATATTTTAATTATGAATGTTATAAAAATTATTTTATGTTTTATTTCTTAATCAATTATTTAGACCAAAAATAATAATTGTAATTACAGAAAGGAGGCTATATCCTGTGAAAAATATTATATTGTCATGTTTATTAACATCGTTGATTGGTGTAAGTCAACCACTTATTGTCAAATCATCCTCAATAATAGTTTTTCAATCACAAAACAAGAAGAAGTTATTATTAAAAATGCAAAGAAAAGTTTTAACCCAACAGCACCAAGTTTTACAAAAAATATTAATTGAAATGATGATATTTATGCTAAAACTGGCGGAACTTGGGGTGGTGATTATACAGAAAAAGTAGAATCATTATATTATTATGTTAATATACTAGATTATGCTAGTAGTTGAAATGATTTTAAAAATAAATACAAACAGATTAAAATTGATTTTGAGGGTTATGTTGCTCACAATCAGGCGGCTACGGCAAATTATAATGCTTATCACTATATCAATCTAAATGAAATAAGTGGCATAGCAAAAACAGAAGAAATTTTTAATCACTATCAAGGTTATACCCAAAATGAAGAAAGAGGATGAGCAAATGTAAGATATCAATTAGAAAATAATGATTGCATTAAAATTGATTTTTTGGTTTATGCACGAGCGAAAAACGGATGAAATTCAAGTAATACATGAGCTAAAACATGATTAAAAGTTAATAAACTAATTTTTAATACAAGTTTTAGTTTTAATGACATGAAAAGTAATTTAACAAGAGAATTAAATAAAGAAATTAATTATTATTCTAATATTGATAATAATTCACAAAGTTCTTATAATTGAAACCAAATTAAGACACAAATGGATAATAAAATCAAAAAAAACACTAAATGATATTAATGATATTCAAGGATGAATTGAATTTTAAACCCAAATTATTAGTTAGAAAAAAGAATTAATGTTTATTTTATAAAAACATTAATTAACATTCACAATAATCAAAGTAGTAATTATGAAATGTGAGAATTTAAAACACCACTAAATTTTGATAGTGATTATAATATTGTTAATACTAAAAATACAATAGAAAATGAATTAAAACAAACAATTATTTATCAAAGTGATACATCAACCAATATTTTAGATGAAAGTAATTGAAATGCAATTAAAACTATCTTAGATAATAAAATATTTAGTGTTTTAGGAAAAAAGGAAATATAACGGAATGAAAAAAACTTATCAATCCTAATTATGCCTTAATAACAGAAAATAATAATTATTATCTTAAAACAAGTTTTAATATTTTTAATTATTTAACAGAACAATGAGAAAATTGAGTTTTTAAAACAAAACTCAATTTTTCATTAAATGCAAAATATTGAAAAAGTAAATTACAAGAACGAATTTTAATAACACCAGGAAAAATTAGTGATGAAAATGGTGTTGCAATGATTAATGATATTGAAGAAGTTATTAATAACGGTGAAGGAAAAGAAAATAAATACAATAAAGGAATAATAAAATATCATACAACAAAATTTTTTCAATACATCGAACCAAAGAAAAATAACAATGATCCTGATTATGATATTGTTAAAATAAATGGGGTTAATTTAAACGCTGTTAATGGTTTATACACATATACTTTTGATGATAAAGAAAAAGTTAATAAATATGAAATTGAAATTATCCACCGACCAAACCCTAAAATTGAGGGAGATGTTGGTGGTAATTTTAAGTTAACAATTTTAATTGAAACAATTACCCCATCATTACAATTAAAATTAATGGGGTGAGGGTCAAAAAATATTTATTATGAAAAATTAACAAGTGAATTTATCAAAGACCCAAATAATGAAAATAAAACAATTAAAAACCCCAATTATGATCAAGAAATAAATAAAGAAACAGGAACAAAAAAACAATTAATATGGGCTTGCCATCAATATAACACCCCATTTCCGTTAGATCAACTTGATAGAGATGGAAATTTAATAAAAAGTAGTAGTATTAATGATTATGATATTGGTTATTTAGCAGAAGCCAGTGCAGTTGGAGCAGGATTTGAAAACTTTTACAATAATGACAACATTGAAAAAGTTATTCGTTATTTATCAAATGAAAATTTAGAGACTAAATTTGAAAATGGCTATGAATTAGAAAAAAACAAAACGGGAGATGTTAATACTAGTGCTGGGTGATTTCATTTTATTATTCAACAAAAATGCTTTAATGATTTAAGCGGAAATACACAAACACCATTTTATCAACACAAATTTATTTATGTTGATAAAAATAAAAGTTCAAATTATGGATATTTTTTAAATTCAGTTAATAACCAAAATGCTAGTGATTTTTGAAATACAACACAAGGAAAACATTTAAAAAATTATATGATTAACTATAAAAAGTGAAATTCAGATAATGATTTATCAAAATTAACTTATGAAGCAGTTTTATCATATTGACGAGATTATGTTTCAGATATTCGTAATCATTTAGTTGTTAATGAAAGCATCAATAATTTTAAGTCATTAAATGATTTAAATATTAGTGCTTTGAAAATGAATGCCAAAGATATGAAAACTATTATAAATAAAATTGAAAACTTTGTTTGAAAAGAAATAAATAAACTTAGTTTATTAGCAATAATAAACAAAGATTATATTATTCAAATATATAAAAATAGCGAATGACAAAAATTAACTGATGATGATTTAAACCAATTAATAACTAATCAACAAGAACAAAAAAAAGAAATAATGCTAAAAATCAAAGCACTAAATACATCAATGTTGTTATTTGGTGAAACAAACCAATTTAAAGTTATTAATAACTTAAATTATGATGAAAATAAAGTAATTGATTTAAGTAAAATTAAATATCAAAATCAAGAATATAATTTTAAAGATAAAACAAAAGATGATATTTTTAATAATTATATTATGAAATATATTAAGCAAGGTTTTAAAATTAATAAATTAGATGAAATCTTGAAACAAGATATTGATTATCAAATATCATTACAAGGATTAAATGGGCAAAAGATTAATATTAATGATAATGAATTACAGGAATTTATGAAAAAAATTCAAGAAAATAAATATAGTGAGCTAAAAATTACTATTTATGCTTTGGATAATAGTTTAAAAGCAGTTGGGAATGTTTTATATAAATTAATAAACAACCCAATAACAGAAAATGCCCCCAACAAACCAAATGAAATTCCACCAACAGAGGGAATAATACCGAACACTCCTAATAAACCAAATGGAAATAACGAAAATAATGGGAATGAAGAGAATAATAATCCAAATAAACCAGAAAAACCAAACAAACTACCCGATCCCAATAATCCTAATGGAAATAATGAAACAGGATGAAAAAAAGTTTTTTAAAAAACCAGTTAATAAATATAAAAAAGAATTTTTACATTTTTTAAATCAAAATTTTAATATTGAAAATTGTAAGTTAACGCTAGAAGGTGATGGGGCAAAATGAATCCAAAAATTTGTTAATGAAATTGGTGCAATTTTTATTTTAGATCAATTTCATTTAATGAAAGAATTAAAAACAATATTTTCTTATCGAAGAAGAAAACTTAATAAAAATTTAACCGATAATGAAAAAATAAGAAAACAAATTTATTGAGATATGAATAAATTATTTAAAAATGGCAATCCTGATGAAGCAATAAAATATTTAAAAAAATTAATTACAAGAAAAAATATTAAAGAATATCCATTCTTAAAAGATAAAAAAGATAAAATTAAAGATTTCATTAAATATATCAAAAATAATTCTGAGGGTATTAAAGTTTAAAAAGAAGATTGATATATGGGGTCTTGTACTGAACCACAAATTTCTCATAATGTCAAATGATTAAAAAGATATGGTGCTAAATCATACAGTGAAAAAGTTTTTAAAAATATGATTGCATTGAAAATGGCAAAAGAAAATGGTGTTAATTTAATTGAGTTTTATCTTAATAAATTAAAAAAAAAAAAAAATGAAAAAGAATATAATTATTATTTTAAAAATGAAGATAAGCATATTCAGCAATTTTTAATAAATAAAAATGTTACTCATCAAGCACAATGTTTTGTCTAAAATTTAAAGTAAAAATCAATAATTTAAAATAAATTTATTAAATAATTTGCGAATTATTATTTTTTGTATTGTAAATTATTACTTTTATGTTATAGTTAAATTAATTAAAAAAGATAAATTTATCTTTTTCTTAGGAATTTTATTTTAATAGGTAAAATATTTATTAGAATAAGGTATCACCAACCGAATAATTCATTCCCTCAATTTTTAAACACCATTTAATTTTTTGAATAGTTTAATTAAATAATTGGAATGATAATTATTAAATTTTTGTATTTAAACTAATTTTTAGTTTGTTTAATTTTATATTTTTTTATTTATTTTATGATATTTTTTTATTATAAATAAATATTTTTATTATTTTCTTGTAATCTTTAAAATGTGTGTGGTATAATACGCAACCAGGACAAATGGCCTTAAATAAGTATATTAGTTTTTTTATAAAATTAAGTAATAAATTTATTCCTGAGAAAGATAATATGTTTACCGATGATTTATTTAAATATATTCCAGAACGATTGCAAGCATCATTATTTAAACTTCCTGAGGAAAATTTTACAATGAATACGGCAGCAACTATTAAAATTACAAGTAAGGATTTTAAAAGTCATAATTTTGATTATGCAATTTTAGATAAAAATGTCACTTTAAATAGTACCTTAGCTAGTTTATATGATGATATAAAATTATTTGTTATTAAGGCAATTGATACAATATACCATTATAATTTGGCGATGAGTGTTTTTGAATTACAATTTCGTAAGAATGGATATTCTGATCCTAATTTACTTGGGGAGGAAACAACATTAGATAAATTATATACTTTTTCTTCAGGTGGAAAGAAAAAACATTGGGTATTATTAGAGTTATGTGAATTATGTAAAATGAAGCGCAACAAATCTTTATTAATTAAATAATATAATAAAAATTACAAAAATCAACCATAAATTTAAAAAAATTAAAAATATTTTAATTTTTCTTTTATTTTATCCATATTTAAACACACTAAAAAATAATTTATTATTTTAATGACATATTTTATAATTTAATATACATTTTTAAATATTTATTGTTTATATATTTTGCTAAAACATTTCTTTATCACTTATTCAATTTAAACACGGTCGGAGCTTTTCATTTATTACATTATTAACTACTCAATCAATTTGTTTTTGGCTAACATTATTAAAATCAGTTCCAGGAGGAAATCATTTTCTAAACTCACCATTCATATTTTCAATTAAAGGTTTTTGACGAGGTTTGCCAGCATCACAAAAATATACTTGTGTTTCAGCAAATATTTCCATTTCTCGTCATTCACTAAATTCTTTACCTCTATCTGTTATTATTCCTTTTATTTTTCCAATTAAATTATTGTTTATAACAATATTTTTAAACTTTTTATCAACTTCCCTAGCAGTATGATTTTCTAATTTTATTGCAAAGTATTTTTTACTTGATTGTTCTACTAAAACTAAACAACTAGATTGATGGTTTTTTCAACAACAGTATCCATTTTTAATCAACCAACATTAGAAACTTTATTTTCAATATCTCAAATTGACTTAAAATCAGTTAATTTACCACGATTATCAGATTTTCCTTTTGTTTTATATTTTTTACCACGATGTCGCAAATTCTGTTTTAAAAAACCATAAAAACCTAAACGAATTCATTTATACAATGTTTTTACACAAACCGGAAATTTAACACCAAATTTTAAAAAATAACGATAAATAAATTCTCTCGGAGCATCACGATATTTATTAAGTCTAATTTTCATAAAATTAATCTGTTCTTCAGTAAATTTACATCTTTTATTATTCTTTTTTCTTTCCTCATAATACATTTCATCTGACTTATAAGCACTATATTCTTTAATAGTTTTAAATCTCTTAATTTTTCGTAAAATAGTACTACGATGTCTATTCAAAAATTTAGCAATTACAGAAATATTTTGTTCACCATTCTTTTTTAAAAATATTTTTGATAATAATAATTGTTCTAATTTAACTTTATCCATAAAACTTAAATGACTATACATAACATTTATATACCTTTCATTAACTTATAAAATTAATATTTAATTACTATCTTATTTACAGTATTAATAACAATATCTTTTCCATATTTAGTTACTAGGGACCGCAAAATAAAATAATGTTTCTTTTCAATAAAAAATCAACTCCTTTCAAAGTTGATTTGTTGCATTTCGATTACAAAATGCATGAACGATTATTATTTTGACTACAAAAGGATTATATTCTAGGTATGGGGCTTTTCTTACTATTTACCTTATTTTTTAGTAATTTTAGTTTAATGATGGATTATTATGCTTTAATTCGAATTACTTTAGGTTTAAAAATTGGAAAAGAAATTAGTTATGAATATCATTTTAAGCAGTTATTTCAAAAAAATGTAAGAAATAGCCCTTATTTACTATTTAATAATTTAAGAGTATAATGAACGTATGGGGATGTTCCGGTTTCGACAGGAATGATTTACTAATATTGGCAGTAGTTTGGCAGACTATAATGCTACTAGGTTTGAAGAAACGCAAACAAAAAACAAAAAGAAGACAAAATTAAAATTCCAGTTTCGTTGATGAACAATCAACTACCAGGTTCAATGTTAGCAGCTTAATTCCTCGTTGTTAGAGGATTGCTAGCCGTAATAATAGTTAATTATAGATTATTAACTATTATCGTATCTCAAGTCTTAATCTAATAAAAATTCTAATTGATAATGTTAGAATTTTGAAAATCTTATTATCTAGTTATTTAATTAGTTGTCTAGTCCTATTATTAAATAATGAAAGAAAGATGATTAGACTAAACTGTAGAAGGTATTAGAACATTATTTGTGGACGCGGGTTCAATTCCCGCCATCTCCACCATTTTTTATTTTTATAAAAATAAGTCAGAAATTAAAAGAAACTTGTCTTGTCATAAATAAATTACTCGGTTTAAGAAATTATTTATGAGAATTTTAGTTTCTTTTTTTAATTAAAAAATATTTTTAAAAGGAATGATATAATAAAAAAAGTATAAGGTTTGTTAAATGAGGTGAAAATAAGTGAGTAATATTTTAAATATTATTTTTGTATATCTATTATTTATAATTATTTTTTCTGTCATTTATATTTTTACATGAGGTCTAGTTCGTAATTATTTTGCTCGTTTTTCAATTTATTATCAAGTTGTTATTGGTGGTGTTTTTGCAATTTTGGTTATTATTGCACAAGGATTAATCCCATTTTTTGTACCGCCAAAAACTGGGGAAACCAATACAATGATTGCTATTAATATTTTTTTACCAATAATAGTTTGTTGAATGATAGGTGTTTTTATTTCTTGTTTTGCCACAATTCTATATACGATTATTATTTTTACTTTTCTTTTTGGAATTTTACCATTTTTAAATAATAACTATTTTTTGCCTTTAACGGGCACCTCTAATATTATTATGATTTCAGTGCTTTATGCTTTAACCCTTCTAATTGTTTTTGTGAGTTGGCATTTTAAATGAACAAAATGTAGATGGTCTTTATTGACATTAACAGGGTTTATTACGGCCTCAATTATTGTTTTAGCACAATCAAAAAGAATGGCTATGTCAGAAAACTTTGTAAGTGAACTATATGTTTTAGTTTGAATTGCAATGACTTATTTTGCTTATAGTATTTGTGGGATTGTTGAATTAATTTATGTTCATGCGATAAAATTACAAAATATTATTGAATACGATCGTAATAGTTATGTTCGTGAAGCTTTAGCACATGAAGCTATTTATAATTTAATTCATAAAAATAAAATCCGTCGTGGAATTTATTTTACTTTTATGATTAATAATATTGAAAAACTAGATAAATTTCTAAATAGTAATGTTAAAAATAAAATTATTGATCTTATTTCTCATCAAGTTTTTACATTATGAAAAGAACAAAATGTTTTATTTTTTAAAGCAAGTTTAAATCATTTTGGCATTTTTCTTCCACTTGATCAAAATGAGGAACCTGATATTAGTAGTATCTTAGTGCATAATAAAAGTAAGTTACGGCCAGAAACTGATTTATTAAAACAATTTGAAATTTTATTGCGACAAGCTAATACTACTTTTATTTTAAAAAATTATAAAATAATTGTTAAATTGCAAGGATATGCTTCATTATATGGTTTACAATCAAATAATTTAAATAAGTTAAAGGAATATAATATTGCAACAGCAGATAATCGGTTAAATCTTGAATATTCAAATCAAATTATTTTTATTGACCCTGAAAACATTAAAGAATTATCAAACCAAAAACGTAGTATTTTAGCTTTAAATGAGCATATTCAGCTAGAAAAAATTGTTAGTTTATATTCTCCAATTATAAATGTGAATAATGGTCTTAAATTAGCGTATCATTATAGTAGTAATTTAGTTGATGGCGTTGATAGTGATTTAATATTTGCAAAAGATAGTAATGTTTTTGGTGGAATTGCGCATGAAACAATGCTAGCTCGTTTTAACGCTGCACTAAATATTAAAAATTTTCGTAAATTAGATAATTATTTAGAACAAAAATTATTTATTACTTATCCAGCTAGTTTTATTGCTAGTGAGAAGTTTAATTTAAAAAAATTTGCAACAAAATTAATTGAATTAAAAGTAAAACCGGGTAATTTAATTTTAACCTTTGATTTAATGGAAACTGGATTTGATCCTGAAAAATTTAAAAAAAATTTAAATACAATTAAAAATATTGGTATTGAAGTTGCTGTTAAAAATTTTGGGGCAATTGACACAGAATTAAATAGTTTGTATTATTATGAACCTAATTATGCTGTTTTTTCATCGACGAGTATTCGAGAAATGTTTATTCATTCTCATTATCAAAATTTAATTAAAGAATATATTATTTTGGCAGAAAAACTTGATATTATTTTAATTGCACCACAAGTTAATAGTTATTTAGGATATAGTAAATTAAAAGAACTAAAAATCAATTATATGTTTGGTTCATTATTTGGAACTTATGATGAACCACAAAATGAAATTGGTAATGAGATAAAATTAGCTTTATTAAAAAACAGTCGGAAAGGATTTAAAGATGAGACTAAGAAATAAACCTTGAGCAACAAAATATATTATGGAAAATTCTACCTTTGCAATTCAAAATCCAGAATATTATAGGGGGCAATGGGGGGAAAAGATCTTCAAAAATAATAATCCCTTAAATATTGAAATTGGTTCGGGGAAAGGGGGTTTTATTGTAGCATTAGCAAAGAAATATCCGAATCAAAATTTTTTAGCAATTGAACGGTATCCTTCAGTTTTAGTTTTAGCTTTAAAAAAAATTATTGCCGAAAATTTACCTAATTTAAAAATAATTGTTTTTGATGCTATTTTTTTGCCAGAAATTTTTGCACCTAAAGAAATTAATAAAATATATTTAAATTTCTCTGATCCTTGGCCTAAAGTCCGTCATGAAAAACGTCGGTTAACAAATAAAATATATTTAAATTTTTATCAAATTATTTTACAGGATAATGGTGAAATTCATTTTAAAACAGATAATGATCAATTATTTAACTATTCATTAGAATCATTTAAAGAAAATAATTGAAAAATTGTTGATTATACAACAAATCTATATCAAAGTCAGTATTTGAAAAATAATATTCCAACTGAATATGAACAACGTTTTGTTAAACTTGGGAAAAATATTAATTATTTATATGTTCGGAAATAATTACATTAATTTTATTATTGTTGGCTCATAAAGTAAAAAGATAAATTTGTTCACTAGGCAGCGAAAATTGATAACTAATAGGTTCGGTAAAATTTTTATTAATTGCTAAATTTTGATAATGATATGTTAAATATTCGTCAACTAATTTAATTTTATTAATTGGAAATTTAATAATAATATCTTTTGTTTCAAAAAAAGGAATTAATTCGGCTTTTTTTAAATTTGTTTTAACACTATTAGCATAAGCACGAATTAATCCGCCAGCACCTAATTTAATTCCTCCAAAATAACGAATAACTAAGCATACAACATTAGTTAAATTATGATGAAGGAAAATGTCTAAAATTGGCTTTCCAGCAGTATTAGTTGGCTCACCATCATCACTTTTTCGAATAATATTTTGATTTTTTCCAATAATATAAGCGTAACAGTTGTGTGTAGCATTTACTTGTTGATTTGTTTTAATAAATTCAAGTGCTTCATGCTCGAAAGTAACTTTTTGTAAGAGACAAAGAAAGCGTGATTTTTTAATATTTATTTCATTTGTAATTAATTTATTTTCTTTTAACTGTTGCAACTCTTTCACCTTCCTTTTCATCTTTATTTTATTTTCATTATATTATCTTTTTTTTCTTTTTTTGATATAATTATTTTACAAAAAACGGAAATTAATAAATTTACTATAATAAAGAAAGTAACAGGAGAAATGGCAATGTGAATAAAGTACGCAGTTGGTTGAGGAGAATTCTTTGATAATGAAATTAAAAAGCCGTATTTTAAACAATTGTTAAAAAATATTGATAATGAGTATCAAAATAAACTTTGCTATCCCACAAAAACAGATATTTTTCGTTTGTTTACATTAATTGAGCCAAATGATATTAAAGTTGTTATTATTGGGCAAGATCCATATCATGGATCTGGCCAAGCAAATGGTTTAGCTTTTAGTGTTAATGATGGTATTAAAAACCCACCAAGTTTAGTTAATATTTTTCATGAACTAAAAAAGGACTTAGGAATTGATCATCATGCTAGTGGTAATTTAGACCATTGAGCTAAAGAGGGTGTTTTTTTATATAATACAATTGGAAGTGTTGTTGCTAAAACCCCTTTAAGTCATAAGGATATTGGTTGAACTAATTTTAGTCAAAATTTAATTATTTATTTAAATGAAATTCGGGATGATATTGTCTATGTTTTATGAGGTAATTATGCAAAGCAGTATAGTGAATATATTTTGAATAAAAGTAATATTATTAAGGGAGCACATCCATCACCTTTTAGTTACAATTTATTTAAAGATCAACAATTTTTTTTAAAAATTAATAATTTACTTTTAAAAAATAAAAAAAACATAATTGATTGAAAAATGTAATGTATAATTGATATATGTAAAATATTGACAGGACAAAGGATTTATTTTATTAATATAGATTGTGGGGATATTATGGGTCTACTAACATCATTTAGTGATATATCAAAAATCTTATATAGTAATAAAATGGCATATATTGCTAGTGGTGTTATTGGCGCTCTTTTTATTATTTATTGTATTTATAATGGTTTATATTATTTAATTAATCCTAAACGTTATCATGGTATTCGTTTTACAACAAAAAATATTGCTTATATTACAATGTTGTCAGCAGTTTCTGCAACAGTTACTATTATTATTTCAATAACAGTACCAATTACAGTCTTTCCTCCTGTTAAGATTGCTTTTGAAGGTTTAATGGTTAAAATTAGTGGCTTTATTTTTGGACCCATTGTAGGACTTTTATCAGGTGTTGTTACTGATTTAATTGTAATGTTATTTGTTCCTTCTTATCTTCATGTTGCATATATTATTGTGATTGCTTCATATGGATTTTTATCGGGTTGTGCATCTTCAATTAATCGTGCCGTTGGTAAGCATAAATGAGTTTTATTTATGCTAACAAATATTTTTATTTTAATTTTTGGAACTTTTGCCGGAGTAATGACATGATATTCACCATTAGAAACCATTACATTATTTGCTGGATTGGAAGTTAGCAAAATTGTTTTAATTTACATTATTGGTTTTGGTGCTGGCGGAACCATTATTATTATATGAATTATTATGTTTGTTTATTGCCATTTTGATAAAACAAAAAAACGTTATTGAGATTTAGTTGCTATTATTATGCTTGCCGTTGTTAATGAATATTGAGTCACCACCTTGATATCCGCCTGGGGTGATATTGCCTTTTTAACGGTTTCACAAAATAAAAATGTTGGAACAGATGGTTATGGAGTAACTATGATTACGCGGTTAGCAATGGCACCAATTAAAGTCTTATTTAATTCAGCAATTATTTATATTACATATCGAGCTGTTTCCCCATTAATTCATAAAGATACTAATGCAAATTTACAATATTAAAATCCTGAAAAAATAACTTTTATTCAAGTTATTTTTTATTTATCTCTATATAATGATATTAGAAATTATAGAATGGAGATGAAAATAATGAAAGTAAATTCACAAATTAAAAAATTAATTGATTTGGAATTAAAACGACAGCAAGATCATGTTGAGTTAATTGCGTCAGAAAATTATGTTAGTGAGGCAATTTTAGCTATTACAGGCTCAATTTTGACTAATAAATATGCTGAAGGGTATCCGTTTCACCGATATTATGGAGGATGTGAATATGTTGATCAAGTTGAACAATTAGCAATTGATAAGGTAAAGGAGTTATTCCAAGCTGAACATGCTAATGTTCAATCACATTCGGGTAGCCAAGCAAATGCTGCTGCTTATTATGCTTTGCTACAACCACGTGATACCATTTTAGCAATGGATTTAGCAGCAGGTGGTCACTTAACTCATGGCTATAATGTTAATTTTTCTGGTCGATTATATGATTTTCATAGTTATCAAGTTGATCCTACAACCGAAATGTTAGATTATGATGCAATTGAAAAAATTGCAATTGAAGCAAAACCAAAATTAATTGTTGCTGGGGCTAGTGCTTATTCACGTGAGATTGATTTTAAAAAGTTCCGCGCAATTGCTGATAAAGTTGGAGCTTTATTAATGGTAGATATGGCCCATATTGCAGGATTAATTGCGGCTGGTTTACATCAGTCTCCAATCCCCTATGCAGATGTTGTTACTTCAACAACACATAAAACATTGCGTGGACCTCGTGGGGGCTTAATTTTATCAAAGCAAAAATGAGCAAAAAAAATTAATAGTGCTGTTTTTCCAGGCAATCAAGGGGGACCATTAGAGCATGTTATTGCTGCAAAGGCACAATGTTTTTTAGAGGCTTTGCAACCAGATTTTAAAGCATATGAAGCAGAAATTATTAATAATGCGAAAGCATTAGCAGCAACATTAAAAGCAAATAATCTGCGTTTAGTAGCTGATGGCACAGATAACCATTTATTAATGGTTGATGTTAAAAGTAGTTTAGGGATTTCGGGGCAAATGGCGGAAGAGATTTTACAAAAAATTGGTATTATTTGTAACAAGAATATGATTCCATTTGATAAAGAATCATCAATGGTTACTAGCGGAATTCGATTAGGAACAGCAGCTATGACAACACGTGGTTTTGGAAACAAAGAATTTAAACACATCGGAGAAATAATTTATAATGTTTTAAAAGAACCAACTGAAAATAATATTGTTAAATATCAAAAAGAAGTAAAAACCTTATTAAATGATTTCCCAATTTACTCAACTTGAAAATTACAAGAGTAATTAAATTTGGAAATATTAAATTAAAATATTGATTATCCTATTATTTTTAGTTATAATATTATTGCTTTATACATTAGACCCTGGTACGGAATGATGTGAGGAGGCATTGACATGAGACAAACAACTATCTTAAATTCAACTAAAGTTGAAAAAAAATGATATGTGATTGATGCTCAAGGTCTAGTTTTAGGACGTTTAGCAAGTAAAGTTGCAATGATCTTAAGAGGAAAAAATAAACCATCTTATACTCCACATGTTGATTGTGGTGATAGTGTTATTATTCTTAATGCAGATAAAATTAATTTGTCAGGAAATAAATTAAAGGGTAAAATGTATTATCATCATTCACAACATCCAGGGGGATTAAAAAGAACAACAGCAAAGAATATGTTAGTAAAAAAACCAATTTATCCAGTTGAACACGCAATTAAAGGAATGTTACCAAAAAATAAATTAGGAAGTAAATTATTCCGTAATTTATTTGTTTATGCTGGTAATGAACACCCACATGAAGCACAACAACCAATTAAATTAGAATTAACTAATAAATAAAAGGAGAAAATATGGCAAAAAAACAAGAAGTTATATATCGTGGTACAGGAAGAAGAAAATCTTCTATTGCCCAAGTTGTATTGACTCCCGGTAAAGGAAATGTTGTTGTTAATGGGAAACCAGCATTAGAGTTTTTCCCATACGCAACATTAGTGCAAGATTTGGAACAACCTTTAGAGATTACTGGTTCAAAATCAGAATTTGATATTCGTGTTAAAGTTTCTGGTGGTGGTTTTACCGGACAAGCTGGCGCAACAAGATTAGGAATTGCAAGAGCCCTAGTCGAAGCGTCACAAGATTATAAAACTTTATTGAGACACGCTGGCATGCTAACTCGTGATGCTCGTATTAAAGAACGTAAAAAATATGGGTTACATGGGGCTAGAAGAGCACCGCAATATTCAAAAAGATAGATTTCAAAAAAAGTACATTTTGCTTTGCAATGTACTTTTTTAATTTGGTAGGTTTAATTTGTTATCTAATATAAGTTTAGTATAATTATTATGTAGATAAGAGGGTGAACAAATGACATTGATGGAATTTACAATTCAGGGCAATAAATTTAATAATAAGAATTTATTATTAAATTTGTATTTTTTAACAAATCCAAAAAGTAAATTTACTGATGATGATGTTAAAAATCTTCGGTTAAAAGATATTACAACAGTTCAAGGATTAGACACTTTTTTAAAGCATAATATTTGTATTGCTGATTTTTTTGTTTCTTTAATTAATGATCAGGCAAAAATTAAGAAAGATAAAAAAGGGTCAGAGAAAAAACTTTATGATATTTTAATTCGTTTTAAATCAATTACTTTACTGGATCAAATGTTAGATTCAAACTTATCACTAACAATACTAGGCGATATTGACCCAGAAATTGGCATTGTTAATGTTAAAAATATTTTTTTAACAGCAATGGAAAAGGAAAAGCAAGAATTTGAAACATTAGCGACAGGAGTAGTGCTTGAAGTTGCTGATAATTTTCGTCTTGATGAAGCAAAATTACGAACTATTTTTGATTCAAATGTTATGGCAAATATGAAATTTTTAACTTCATCTTTTGCTGAAGAAAAAGAACGGTGGTTACAATACTTACGCTTTCAAGAACAAAACTTAGAATACAAGCGTAATAATTCTTGTTTATATTTAAAACGAAAATTAACAGAATATATTAAAATTCCAAAAACAGTTCCAATCGGGGAAAAGATGCATGACACAAGATTTTTAGCTCATAATTTTTGATATGTTGATAAGAAAAATTTTACTAATAAGAATTTAACAATTGGTAATTTATTTGAAGAAATAATTATTGTAGAATTAGAACTATTATTAGATAATTTAAATAAATATTCAATCTTAAAAAAATTAAATAATTTAAGTCTCGCTAATTTACAAATTAATCGTACATATCAAAAAGATGTGCCATTAACGCTATTTTCTTTTAATTTTAGTGAAAGTTATGTTCAAGATGGAGCAGATATTTATGATTTAGCGGTTAATATTCCTGAAACAAAAATGCAACAGAAAGATAACTATGATTTTAAAAAAGAGCTAATCAAAATATATATGATTGAAAATGATATTAAGCAAGAAAGTGACATTGACCATGAAACGATTAAAGTAACTATTAATCAATTAGAGCAGTATCAAATTGTTAATTGTTTTTATGAAATAAAAAATGAGGATGAAATATCATTTAATGAATTAAATAAAATAATACCTCCTTATGGTTATTTAACTTATATTGGCAAAGGAGACTCAACTTTACTTCGACGTAGTAATGTTATTTTAGATAAGATTAGTAAAAATGATGTTGCAAATCCCTACTTAATTAATTATATCTTTAATATTGAAGATATTAAGTTAAAGACACAATCTAACTTAATTACGGAAAAACAATTAACTTTTGCTTCAAATAATTTAAATGGAAATCAACAAAAAGCAATAGCAAAAGCTTTAAACTCACAAGATATTTTTCTATTGCAAGGACCACCAGGAACAGGGAAAACCGAATTTATTGCGGAATTAGTTTATCAATATGCTAAATTAGGAAAAAAAGTTTTAATTTCTTCACAAAATCATGTTGCAATTGACAATGTTTTAACAAGACTAGTTAAAACACCTTTGTTGGTTCCTTTACGCTTAACAGGAGAAGCAGTTCGTAAAAAAAATCGTTTTAATGATTTTAATCCGGATAAATTAATTTTTAATAATTATCGTTTTATTTATGCTCATTTATTACGGCAATATTTAACAAAATGAACTGGAATTGGAAATGATTATGAAAATCAAAAATATGAATTACAAAAATTAAAAGCAAATGCGAAAATGTTAGAAAAAGAAATTAATGATTACAATCATTATACTCAAAAGCTAAATACATTAGTTGCTGAGCGAGAAATAATCATTAATCAAAAATTACAATATCAAACTGATGATCGAAAATTAACAATTAATATTAATAATATTCGCAATCTATTAGATTTCTTAGGTAATATTAATTGAGATGGAATTGTCACTTCAACACCTGATCTTGTACAACTATTTAACAAACATTTTGGAAAATTATTGCAACCTAAATTTGGATTTCAAATTGATGAGTCATATTCATTAATAGAAACATACAAAAAGCTATTAACAATTACTACTGATAATAAGGCACTAAAGGATAAAGAGATAGAATTAGCAGAGTTAAAACAAGTTAGTCAAGAATTACGCGATGATGATTGAATGGAAAGGTTAACTGTTGTTCAAAGTGAAATTTTAGAATTAAAGAATCAATTTACATTGAAGCAAGAAAACATTGTTTTTCAAAAAGAACAAGAAGCATTTAAAAATGATCTTGAGCAATTATTACAGCAATATGAAGAACAAAGTGCTATTATTCAAAACAAAATTAGTGAAATTAATGAAAATAAATATGAACAAGAAATTTCTTATTTAGAAATTGAAACGGGAACATTAAATTATAAAATTAATGCTTTAAAAGTTGAAGTTGAAAATATTGTTAATAGTATTAATACAATTTTTAATTTAAATTTAGTAGTAAAAGATATTAGTGGAACAATTAATGAAATTGATAAAGAAATTAATAAAATTGAACACGACCTTAATTTTATGTTTCAAGAAAAAGCAACAAAGTTTAATTTTGTAAATAATATGATTACCTTTTTAAATAAAAATTATAAAATATCAGATTTTTTAACACAAGAGAATATTGAAACTAATCATTTCACGTCGGCTATGGAACGAGATACAATTAGTTATGCTAATCAATTTTTACAAGATAGTGTTAATGTTGTTGCAATGACTGCAACTTCAAATCAATCATATGCACAAAGTAAAAATAAAATTTTACGAGATTATAATATTTCTGATATTGATATTAAAAAATTTGCTTTTGATGTTGTCATTATTGATGAGGTAAGTAAGTTGACACCAATGGAAATTTTTATGCCATTAGTATATGGTAAAACTGTTATTTTAGTTGGTGATTATCGGCAATTGCCACCAATTATGCCATATCAAGAAGAAGATGTTGCATTAATTAATGAAATTTATGAGGAAAATTATAGTTACCATAATTTTTTAGAATTAGTAACTAATTCATTATTTAAAAAAATTATCTCAAAATGTGATGATTCAGTAAAAGAAATTTTAGTTAATCATTATCGTAGTCATGAAGATATTATGCGAATTGTAAATTTTTTTTATGAAAATCAACTACAACTAGGTGATAAAACTAATCAAAATAATGAAAAACAACATTATATTACTGTTGAAAATAAAGAGGGATTAAAAATTTTTGATAGTAATAAAGCAATTTATTGAATTGATTCATCAAAAGATAAAACTAATATGAATTTTGTTTATGAACAAGGTGAAAGTGGCAGTACGAGTCTTTTTAATTGATTAGAAATTGACTTAACAATAAAAGCATTGGAATTAATTGAAGCAGGATATAATAATTTAACTGTTAAATTAAAAAAACAGCCTAAAGTTGCAGTTATTAGTTTTTATAGTCTCCATGTCAAAAAATTACGAAAAGCGATTAATAGTTTAAAATTTAAAAATATTAAAGTAGAAGTTTCAACAGTTGATGATTATCAAGGGCGAGAAACAGAAATTGTTATTGTTAATACAGTCCGAAATCCGCATAAGCAATTAAGTGCTAATAAAGAATTTATTAAAAAATATGAACGATTAAATGTTGCATTTTCAAGAGCAAAAAATATGTTAATTATTATTGGCGCAGTTAGTTTTTTTACTAATATTGATGTTGAAATTCCAACAATTGCTAACCCAAATATTACAAAAACAATCAAAGCATATTATGAAATTTTACGAATTATTGACAGTTATGGTCTTGTTTGGAGGGCAAAAGATTTATTATAATAAGAATTAGAGGTAAAAACATGAAATTAGGAATGGTAAAAGTTTATAAAAACTGGAAAAAATTAAAAGCAATAGTTAGTTATCAAACGCCAAAAAAACTAGCTTTTTTTCAATATGTAATTTTAAATGCTGTTACTAATTACCCTAATAAAGAAAAATCATTAGCTGATATTTTACATAATGAATTACAAATTTTTAATTTTAAAATTTATGCAGAATGTTTAAAGGACTTAATTGAAAAAGAAAATATTATTGAAATTAATAAGCAAACATCATTAAATTATTTAGCAAATAGTTCTGCTGAACAAGATTGAATTGATCGGCCAATTGGCATTTTTTACATTTCAAAAGAAGTCTTAATGGCATTAGAACAGGGTTACTTATTAAGCAAAAATATTAATCGTGAAGCAGTTATTAATTTTGATTTTAATATTTTTTCGGGTGAAAAATACATAAATAACGAACAATTATCTTTATTAGAAAAAAATAACAACGATTTAATTATTATCCCAGAACAAGAGCCAATTATTACTGGTAAAGATTTATTTCATTTGTTAGAAAAGTATAAGCTAAATATTAATAAAAATAATATTTTTAATGATGATACAACATTTACTTCAATTCGCACTAAAAAACAAGAAATCTACTATAGTAATCAAATTAACAATTTATTAATTGATGTTTATGAAGAAAAAGAAGTTATACTATCCTTAACTACTTTTAAAGATATTAAAATTAAAATTGGTAATGACCAACAATTGCAACAAATTATTGAGGATAATGTTAATTTAAAAACAAAAATTGTTGATTATTTTTTAACTGAGATGACCAAAACTTTAACAGATAATTTTAATTTAAATCTTCAAAAAGTAGCAACAAATATATTAGAAAGTGATTATCAGCAAGATCCGCGTTATATTACTTCTACGCTAGTAAATCCAAAAATTGTAATTATTAATGCAGCAAGTGTTAAACCAAAGGCAGTCTTAGCTAATAAATATTATTATGATAATAATATTAGTTGTATTATTTTTGTTAATGCTGAGCAGGCAACTACAATTCCTAATTTAAATGGTCCAATGCCAATTTTTTATTTAACTAGTGAGGTTTTATCAATTAATGATAATTTTTTAGCTTTATTCATTAATGATAAAAATGACACGGAGCTTTATGTATTACAACCAACAGAACTTATTATGCTAAATCGTAATATTATAACAGCACAAAAATTTCTTCCGAAATATAGTCATATGTTATTTAAAAAAATTTTAGATGGATTAAAAAGTTTAATAAATAATGAACAAGCAAATATTTATGAAATAATTCATAATAATCAAATTGAAAATCTTTTTATTTATTGCTATTTAATTGATATTTTAAATAATAGTGAAGAAGCTTTTGATAATATATTAAAAAGTATTTCCATAAGTGATTTTCATAATAAAGTTAATGTTTTATATCAATCTGAACAAATTTTAAGTAATTTAAACTTAAAACCAAATTATTTTAATAAAATGCATAAAACTTTAATTATGTTAATGAAACAACAATCAAAATTGCAAAAAAATATTATCAAAGCTTATCAAGTATTAACTAATAATAATTTATTATCAAATAAAGAAGTTTTAAATATGTTACAAGAACTTGATGACAAAAATGATGTTTCTTTAAACCAATTATTAACATTGACTAATATTGCAAATTCATCAATTATTGAAAAAATTTGAAATCAAAATCTGTTTGCAATTTTAGATAAATTTCTTTTTGCAATTAATAATAATGATTTACATCGTGAATTATTTGAAGCAGTAACAACAGCAATATTGGGAAAAAGTAACACTTTATTAATTAGTTTGTATAGTTATGCTGAAGAATATATTAAATATTGTAAAGAAATGAAAAAGCGAGAAACAGGTGGTTTACAACGACATTGGCAAGAAATATGAGATAAAGTTGAGGTTATTATAGAACGTTTCAAAAATATTAACAATAGTAATGAATTAATAATCCAATTACTTTATTCTTTATCACAATTAGAAATAAAATATAAGGCAATTAAATTTAAAAATATGTTTAATTCCGAAAGCAAATTTCAAGAATATCTTAATTTATGTTCTTTTGATAAGGCAGCATTATATTTAATAAATTTAATGGAAGAAAAAATTACTCCGCTTTTAAAAACAAAACATCAATTTATACAACATATTAACGAAAAATTATTTGTTTTAAAAGATGTTTTTGATAAAAATAAATATAAACAAATTATGCAACTTTATCAAGAATTAACATTATATTTATATTGTGAAAAAGCACGAAATGAACACAATGATAATAAAAATCGCGATGCTTTAAAAAAATTAAAACTTGAATTAGAAGAGGTGTTAATATAATGAGTATGAGTGTTGAACAAGTAATGTATAATTACCAAAAAAAGATTGAGCGATTAAATTTAAATATTAATTTTGTTAAAAATAATTTAAAATTATTACTACAACAATTACAAGGAATTGATGCTAGTGGATTAAATTGTCAACAAATTGAACAATATTTAGTTGATTTAGATCAAATTTTAGTTAATTTAGAAAATAATCCGTTGGTGAAAGAATTTACTAAAGTTGAACATGTTGAATTAGAATTAGCAAAGAGGGTTAATTTTTTCTTAGAACAAAAAAGCCTTCGTTTAGCAGAAATTCAACAAAAAATTGCAGTCTTGAAAATAAAAGTAATTGAAGATGAAACAAAACAACGGTTAGTTAATTTAAAAAACCGGATTAATTTAAATTATCAACAATTAGAACATGAATTAATAGCAATGTTTGATGATAATGAATCAAAAGCTTTTATTATGAATTTTTTTAAAACAAATAAGAATCACTTCAGTAATTTAAAACCAGAGACTATTTCTGAACTTGTTCAAACAGAAGTTAAAAATTATCATACTTCACCTGATTTTTTGAAAAAACAATATCTTAGTAGTTTTAAAAAACAAATTAGTGATGATAAATTTGTTAATACAGAATTAACTCCAGCATTAGAAGAATTTGGTCAAATTTCGACGACTGATATCACTGTTTTAAATGAAAAAGCTTTAGCATTACAAAATAAAATTATTAATAAACAATTAGATGAATCAGCGCGGAAACATGCTATTACGTCAATTTTACAAGCGATTCAAAAACGTGGTTTTATTGTTGATAGTAATGATATTCGTATTACGAAAGAAAATGAAGATAGTTTAGTTATTGTTTATGCAAAGAAAGTAACAGGAGAAGAAGCAATTTTTAAAGTATATTTAGATGGGCGATTTACATATAAATTTGAAGGTTATGAAGGTCATGCGCATGATACTGATGAACAACCGTTTATTAATAATTTATCAATGTATGATGTTTCTTTATCAAAAGAAATGAAAAAATCTTATTTAAATCCTGATAAAATTATGAATCAGACAAAGTCTCAAATTGATAGTAAATCAAAAAAGAAATAATTAACATTTTTGGGTTAAAAAACATTATAATTTTGGGTTAAAAAACATTATAATTAAAGAAATAGTTAGAGGTGACTATAAATGAGCGTAAAAAGTAATTTAGATAAGTTAAAAAACCAAATTGGAATTAAACGATGTGTTATTCTTGAAGGCAATGTTAATGATATTTATCAAGCAAATAATGGCTATGTTGGTTTAAAAGACCGATTATTTGGGTTGTTAAGAGAAAAGGGTTTTAATGATATTTTTATGTGAGACCGGATTGATGGTTTAAGCGGAGGAAATCTGAAAAATTTAACATTAACAGCAGAAACACAACAGAAAAGTAAAGAAGGGGAAGCATATGATTTTGGCCAAGAAGTAATTAAAAATGCAAATGAACAAAAAAGTGGCCCAACGGGGCAGTTTCCAACCTTAGCAGAATTTTTTGCTATTGTTCGTCGTAATATGTTAGTTGCAAGTTCTAAAAAAGTTGCTTTTATTGCTGATTTTTCTGATTATTTATTTTCTAATGAACAAACTTTGAGCGAAGAAGAACGTGTTAATTTAATTTCATTAAGTAAAGCTTTTCGAGATAAAAAATTTGATCAATCAGAAATAATTGATTTTGATACAGCTATTATTTTTATTACTAATAGTGTTGGAAAATTGCCAACATCATTTTATTTGCATAATCCAGATGTAATAACAATTACTTTAACAAAACCAAATCGTGAAGAACGAGAAAAGTTTATTTTAACTAATAAGAATTTTTTTAAAATTACCGAAGATTTAAATACTGATATTTTAAAATTACAAGATATTTATGATACGATGGAAGGATGAACTTTGAAAGAAGTTTATCAATTAATTAAATTCTCAAATAATATTTTAGAACGGTTACCATTTGAAAAGCTACTAAATTCTTATCAATATGGGGATAAAGTTTCACCATGAGAAGAAATGAATTATGAAAAATTAGCAACTATTGAAAAAGAATTAAAAAAACGAGTTATTGGTCAAGATCATGCCATTGAAAAAGTAAAAAATGTTGTTTATAAAGCTTTTACTGGATTATCAGGTGTGCAATATTCATCAAAGCGAACAAAGCCAAAAGGTACGTTGTTTTTTGTTGGGCCAACTGGAGTAGGAAAAACCGAATTAGCAAAAGCATTGGCCAAATTTTTATTTGGTGATGAAAAAAATTGTATTCGGTTTGATATGTCAGAATATAACCAAGAAGCAAGCGATCAAAAATTAATTGGTGCACCGCCAGGCTATGTTGGATATGAAGAAGGTGGACAATTAACAAATGCAATTAAAGAAAAACCGTTTAGTGTTCTCTTATTTGATGAAATTGAAAAAGCTCACCCACGAATTTTAGATAAATTTTTACAAATTTTAGAAGATGGTCGTTTAACTGACAACAAAGGTCAAACTGTTGCTTTTTCTGATTCGTTTATTATTTTTACTTCAAATATTGGTGCAAGTGAAGTTGATGATAATTTATCATTTTTAGAAGTTGAAAAGCAATTTATTCAAAAAGTATCGGATCATTTTCGAACTGAATTAAAACGACCAGAATTATTAGGGCGAATTGGAAACAATATTATTCCATTTAATTTTATTAAGGATATTAATTTCAAAGCAAAATTAATTATGCAAAAATTACAGCCAATTCAAACAGCTGTTTGAGAAAAATATAAGATTAAATTAGAATTTATTGATTTACCACAAATTTTACCAATTATTATTCAGGACGCTGATGATAAAAAAGGGGGTCGTGATTTATTAAATAGTATTGAAAAGCATGTTGTTGATGGATTGAGTTCTTTTATTTTTGCAAATCAAACTAAATTTAAAGCTGGAGAAACAATATTGGCGCAAGTAAATGGTCATCAAATTGAATATTGTTTTAAATAAAAAATGAGTAATTTAATTAATTTTAATCGGTTTGTTTCTTTTACAACGATTGAAGGACCTGGCAAACGATTCGCATTATGAATGCAAGGATGTATTATTAATTGCAAAGGATGTAGTAATCAGGAAATGATCCCCCTCATTAATCGGAATGTAATGGAAGTGAATTCCCTTTTTCAGGCAATTAGAGATGCCAAAGAGCGGTTTCAAATTGAGGGGATTACTATTTTAGGGGGAGAACCATTTATTCAGCCACGAGCACTATTAAAATTAGTCACTTTATGTCAAGCAAATAATTTAACAGTAATTGTTTTTTCTGGTTTTTTATATGAACTATTGCAAGAAAAGCATCCAGCAATTTTATCTAAAATTGATATTTTAATTGATGGACCATTTATTATTGAAAAATTAGATAAAAAACGACGATTAATTGGTTCTACAAACCAACGTGTGATTAAACTAAGCGATGTTTATCAAAATAATGATTATTTTGAACAAAATATTATTGAAGCAGAATTTACTGTAACTAAAAATAATAGTATGATTATTAACGGAGATGGAGCTCATCTCATTGATAATGAAGAACAAATGAACAAAGAGGAGGCCATAAAAATGGGAGCATTTAAATTAAATGGGGATGTATTTGCGCACTTGCCCCAAGATATTATTAAAGTTGGCGATAAATTAGATTTTAAAGGAACTAATGCTGATATGACTGATTTTCATCTTAGTGATATTAAAACACAATATAAAGTTATATCAGTAATTCCAAGCATTGATACAAGTGTTTGTTATACGCAAACTGTTAAATTTAACAAAAATATGAAAGATTATCCTAATGCACGATTAATTACAGTTTCACGTGATTTACCATTTGCACAAGAAAGATGTTGTGAATCTTTTAGAGATGAAGCACATTTTTTAGTGTCAGATTATAATGATCGTGATTTTGGTACAAAGACAGGATTAGTTTTTACTGCTTTGCAAATTTTGCCACGTGCAGTTCTTATTTTAAACCAAGATAATATTGTAGAATATCTTGAGATTGTTAATCCAGTTGGAAATGAACCAAATTATCAAGCGATTTATGACTTTTTAGATAGTAGAAAATAAAAAAAGTATTTTGTTTATAAATACTTTTTTTATTTTAAGGTTAATATTTGTTGAATTTCTGCTAAATCACGTAATTTTTCTTTATCAACATTAATCTTAAAGTTATAGCCTTCATCTTTTTGATATTTTGGAATAATATGAAGATGATAATGAAAAACTTTTTGAAAAGCTTCACTTTTTTCATTGCTAACATAATTAATTCCGACAGGGCTTAATGTTGGATACATTTTTTGTGCAATTATTTTTCCAACTTTAGCAACTTCTGCTAAATATTCATCATCAGTAACACTATAATATTCAAAATGTTTTTTTGGAATAACCAAGGTATGACCATCACTGTTAGGGAAGGCATCTAAAAAAGCATAAACTAATTTATTTTCATAAATTTTTTTACTTGGTATATTCTGTGCAATAATTTTACAAAAAATGCAATTGTTTTCGTTCATATTAATTTCAGCTCCTTATATAATTAATTATAACAAATAACTACTATGGTTTAATTAGTAAACCATTTTTAAGATAAAAAAAGAAGATTTTTAATCTTCTTTAATAATATATGATCCAATTGCATCATATAAAGTTTGTGAATAAACATTTTCTGGATTATTAGCAAAGACTAAAGAATATAATCTTGTTTTTGCTGCTGTTTGTAAATTTTGTTGTTTTGCAAAAGTATATTCAATTCATTTTAGGATTTGACCTTTAATGTTTTTTGTAATATCAACTGGTGTTCCATTGTCATTATAAAGAGGTTGACCATTTTCATCGTATGTTCCTAAATAACCTTTTTTATTATATAATCATGATAATGAACGCTTAATTCCGCCTTGTTGTGCTAATCAGGCTTGATCTAAATCAGTTGGTGTTCCTCCTGACCCATATCAAGTTAATGATAATTCTTTATTATTTTTATTATCATTTTTATAATTAATGTTCATATTTTTCATTAAATCAACGGCATAAATTGGTAATGTTAAGACAAATGACCCATATCTTTTATTGGTGTCTAAGAATTGATAACTTGAAGGGTCTGTTCCTTCACCTGATTTTATAATACCTGGTGTTGCTGTGTCAATAACTTTTTGTTTATATGAATCAGCATTGTTTAAAGTTGTAAAAATATCATTTGGGTTTTTATTTTTATCAATTCCAACAAATCCTTTAAAACCACTAATTCCAAAGATTGGGTCAATTCCGTCTTTAATCATATTATTAAAGATATTATCTTTTTTCGCATTAAACATCTCTTTAAGTATTTTCATTAAAATGTCTTGATTATTAGTTAAATCAGAATTTAATTTTTCAACATTTGCTAATGGTCCTTTATCCGCAAATAATTTGTCTAATTCTTCCTTATCTAGTTTTAATTCTCAAACCATTTTAATATATGATTTTCATCGTGCTCCACTAATTGTATCTCATGATTGAAGGGCATTAAATAGTGCACTATTTCGATTTAAATAAATTGAACTATTATTGCCACTACCATAGCGCTTAATCTCATTTTGATGTAAGTATGTTGCAGTAATAATTTTATCAATCACTGCTGGTATTTCAACATGCGTATAATAATCTTTAAAGCGAGTTTTTAATGCAGCTTTTTTATCATCTTCTGACATTGCATTAAAGTCCGTATAATTAGCTCCAGCACTTTTACTTTTAATTTCGAAATTAGCTTCTCCTTGCTCTTTTCTTGATTGCATATAATTTGGTTTACCTGTTCCTTTTCAGAAATATGATTGACTACCACCAACATACCAACCTTCTGATTGATAATCAGGTGCATATCCTTGTCCTGCAATTGTTGTTTCTAATGGTGTTGAATTAGAAATTCCAGTAGAATATTTTGTACTTAAATTATCAAGTGCAACTTGCTCAACAAAATTAATAAATTGTTTTATTAATAATGAATCAGGTTGGTTAACATCAATTGTTACTCCAGTATATCGTGCTCTTGTTGCTTCTTCTGATGCATAGAAAAACTTTGAAATATTAGTATCCAATAATCTTGTAGTCATTTCTTTTAGTGCTGCTTTAGTGAAAATGTCATTAAATGAATATTTGACAACATTTGATTCATTTTCTGAATTAATTTGAGCAATAATTCAACGTTTAACTTCATCAACAATAGCAGGATCAGTAAATCTTTCAAAATCTTTTTTTGTACAGGCATAAATACTTGTGCCAGTCGAAGAAAGAATAGACATTGCCCCTAAAATACTTAGTATTTTTTTCATTATCACTTACCTCCTGATTTATAATAATATTTTGTTGGATTTGTTGTTACAGGAGGAAATTGATGTACTCAGAATGGAGTTTTTATTGAAATAATTGATCTTGCGTAATTTAGACCAATTTCTTCATGCCATATTTTTGCGGTACTAATTTTTTCAACAATAGTTTTTGGGTCAATTTTAGCCGCTGGTCCTCCCATTTTATACTTTTCAATTGTTTTATTTTCTGTTTCAAAACTACTGTATAAACGTTGGACAGCGCCTCCTGCTAAATTAGTTGACATTGCATTAATAATTGAAATAAATCAATCATGATTTGTGTCGTGTCCTTCTAAATCTTTAAAAGTAAGAAAGTTTTTTAATCATTCTTGAGGTCCGGCACCATTTGTTAAGATTTTATTATTAAAATTACTGAAAAAGTCATAAATTCAGAATCATCATGTTTTATCATCAGCTGAGCCAGAACTTGAACTTAATGTAGCATATTTTTTAACTTCATTTAAAACATTAAATTTTAGTTTACTGTTATTACTACTATTTACTAAACTACGATTTACTAAATATCATAAGTATTGAGCATTACTAAATTGTGTATTCACGTTTTGTTTTGATTTGTCAACTGTCATGATCTCTGATTTATCTTCCAATGAACTATAAAAATTACTTGAATAATTTAAACTTTTAAATTGTCAATTAGTATCATAACTATTGTATGATGATGGGTCAGCATCCTGTAAATATTCGTGGCCATCAATATGGACTAAATTTAAACCATTTGCATCAAAGAAACTAATAACAATATCATTAGTAGTACCAATTTTTCAGTTAGCACTAATTGGATCGGTTGGATTTTTACGACTAATTTTATTTACGACATCATTTATATCAGTAGGTGCAGCTTCACCAGGTGCATTAATGCTATTATAAACACTTGATTTTAAAATATTTGATTTAACAGAATCAGCTTGTGTATTTAAAGTTAATAAATCTGTTGATGGAGTAACTGTGCCTTCACTGTTAGTAGTAAATTCTTCTCAATTTTTAGCTGAGGCTAAAGTTCCTAAATCTTTTTTAATTTGTGTCTTTGTTGTTTCATCAAAAGTATCTGCTGTGAAACCAGTATCAGTTGGTGTTGCTCCTGATTTAAAGGCATAAGTTATTGTTGAAATTGCTAAAGGTTTTTCATTTTGGAATCATTTTTCAATCATATATTTTTGAAATAATGATAGTTGCCCAACATCATATGTTTCACTTAATTGAGGTGTACCAACTGATGTCTTAGATGGATTTTCAAAAATAGGTGTTGCAACTGGTGGGTGATTATTACTCATATATTTATTAATGTCATAATTAAAAGTTTTTAAATCTGTTGCGATTGTCGTAATACGAGTATTAATTTCCTCAATTGTTAAGCTTGATAAATTATCAATAAATTGTTTATTGTTTTGATCTCAACTAAAAGCTAGTGCTAATTGAGTACGTAAATTTTGATTGTTAATATTTCAATCTCCTGCTTTATTTCCGTTTTTAAGGAAACTAGCAAAATTTTCTAAAATCTTAACTACACTTTCAGTATTATTTTGTCTATACACACGCATATTATTATTTAATAAAACATTAGTTAACATTTGTGATGCACTAATTCCACCATCAGCACCAGTTGTCATAATAGCAGCTTTATAATTTTGTTCTTCAATTTCATATTTTTTGCTGCCACTTGCACCATTGATATCTTTATAGTTTGTATCTAAAAAATCATGATATTTTTTTTCTCAATTTTTTTTATCACTATCTTTAAAACTTTGTTTCTTTTTCTCAACAGTATTATCTGTGTTTGTGACTAATAATTGTCATTGTTTTTTTAAAATGTCTTTTAAATTTTTATAATCGGCAATATCACCAATTGTAGTTTTATCTGTTACAAAAAATTTATCAGGGTTCGCTAAAATTGCAACGCTTAAAATTTGCATTAATTGAACTGACATCTTAATTCTTGTTGCGCCATCTCATTGGGTTGGATCATTTGTTCATTTTCCATTTCCGGCATTTACAAATGGATTTTCTAAGACACTTCAAATGTCAGGAGAAGTGATTTTTTTTCCACCAAAAATTCCTGGAATTCATGCTCAGATGCTGTCACCATTTTCATCTTTATGTTGATTATTTTTTTCTTTAGTACTACAAGCCGCCGTTCCAAATGCGGTTGCACCCACTAATATCATACTGCTCAGTGATGATAAAAGTTTTTTCATTTTAGTTCATCCTTCCTTTTGACTTTTATTTTTGTACTTTTTGATAAAAAATACTAACTACATTCTATTAAAAAAATATAATAAAGTCTACTTTTATTGTACAATAAAAGTAGACTTTATTATTAAAAAATAAAGATAATTTTACTTCTGAATTAGTATAATACATATTTCAAAGGAGGGGTCAAAGTGAAAAAAATTGAAATTAAAGATCTATTTGTTTCTGCCGATAATGACATTATTTTAAATGGTTTAAATTTAACTGTTAATATTAATGAAATTCATGCTTTAATGGGACCTAATGGAAATGGAAAATCAACTTTATTATCAACAATTATGGGACATCCTAGCTATACCGTTGAAAGTGGGGATATTTTAATTGATGGTCAAAGCATTTTAGACAAAACAGTTGATGAACGAAGTAAAATGGGAATTTTTTTTGCAATGCAATCACCAGTTGAAATTTCTGGGGTTTTAAATTTAGATTTTTTAAAAGCAATTATTAACGCTCACCGTGATTCGCCAATCAAATTACCAGAATTATATCAGGATATTAATCGCAATATTAAGAACTTAAAAATTGATGATAGTATGATTCGTCGTTATTTAAATACTGGTTTTTCTGGGGGCGAAAAGAAAAAAAATGAGATTTTACAATTAAATTTATTAAAACCATCTTTAGCTTTAATTGATGAAATTGATTCAGGCTTAGATGTTGATGCTTTAAATGTTGTTAGTACTGAATTAAATAAAATGCGAAATAAAAATTTTGCTGCAATTATTGTGTCACATTATGATCGCTTTTTTAATTTAGTGCAACCAACGCATGCTCATGTTATTGTTAAGGGTAAAATTGTTAAAAGTGGAGATTATAATTTAGTTAAAAAAATTAATGAAGAAGGATACGAATGATTATTACAAGAATTAGATTTAACAGTAGAAAATAAACAAAGTGGTATCAAACCTTTAGCGGGAATTGGGTGCGCTGCACAAAAAGGGAAGTAAAAATGCAAGTTTGAATGAAAGAACGAGAACTTATTGGTAATAATTTTACTATTGATGCAACAACACCTGAATTAACCTTTACGAATAATAAAGTTGGTGAAGTTATTAATATTAATTTTACTACTAATCTTGTTAATAAAACTTTTTTGTTTTTTTTAAATTTAACTTCAGAAGTAACAATTAACTATAATATTCCGGCTAATAGTCAAATTAATATTATTAATATTTACAAAAATCGTGAATGTGAACAAATAGCTAATCTTTTTTATAACTTATTAGAAAAAGCGCAAGTTAATACTTATCACTTAAATATTGTTAATAGTAGTATTAGCGAAAATGTTACCTTCAATTTGCAGGGTAAACGTAGTGCTATTAAATATTATTTGGCAAGTTTATCAACGCATGATTATCATAAAAATGCAATTATTTATGCTCATCATTTAGCCCCAACAACGGAAAGCGAAATTAAAACTTACTCAATTGCAAAAGATAATTCATTACAAACTGTTAAGTGTACTAGTCATATTGAAAAAACAATGAGTAAATCAGAAGCACATCAAGAATTACGATTACTAGTTTTTGATAAAACTTCAAAAGCAATTTCTGATCCGATTTTGTTAATTGATGAAAATGATATTAAAGCAAGTCATGCTAATGCGGTTGGGATGCTTGACCCAGCGCAAATCTTTTATTTACGAACAAGAGGCTTGACAATAACTCAGGCTCGAAAATTAATTTGTATGGGTTATTTTAAAAATGTAATTGATGCAATTGAGGATGAAGAATTACAAAAAAATATTATTGATGAAATCGATAAAGAAATTGGAGAATAACGATGATTGATTATAGAAAAATTAAAAAACAATTTCCTTTTTTTAAAAATAATTCTGAGCAAATTTATTTTGATAGTGCGGCTACTACTTTGAAACCACAAGTTGTTATTAATGCTATTAATGATTACTATACGAACTATGGAACTAATCCGCATAATACTGATAGTGATTTAGGATATAAAACAAATGTTCAATATGAACTTGTTCGCCAGAAACTTCAGCATTTTATTAATGCCAAAAAAAAATTGGAGATTATTTTTGTTCCCGGAGCAACATATGGATTAAACCAAATTGCATATGGTTTAAGTTCAAAGATTACGAGAGGTGATGAAATACTAATTACAAAACAAGAACATGGCGCAAATATTTTACCGTGATATCGATTGGCACAAGAAAAAAAAGCAATTGTTAAGTTTTTACCAGAAATAAATTTTCAAATTGATTTAAAACAATTAGCGACAGTCATTACTGCTAAAACAAAGATTGTTTCTTTTGCTAATGTGCCAAATATTTTAGGATATGAAAATGATCCAACGTCAATTGTTGCAATGATTAAAAAAATTAATCCAGCAATAATTGTTGTAATTGATTGTGCACAAGGTGTTATTCATATGCCAACTGATGTTCAAAAGTGAAATGCTGATTTTATTACTTTTTCAGCACATAAAATTTTTGGCCCAACTGGAATTGGGATTTTATGAGGAAAAGAAGAATTATTATTACAATTACAACCTTTAATTGTTGGTGGCGGTATGAATGCTCAAATTGATAGTAATAGTTTAGATTATAGTTTAAAAAAATTACCAGACCGGCTGGAAGCAGGTTCAGCTAATATTGCTGATATTTTTGGCTTTGGAGCAGCAATTGATTTTGTTAATAGTCTTACTTTAACAGAAATTATTAAATATAATCATCAGTTAAAACAATATGCAATTCAACAGTTTCATAAAAAATTAAAAGATAAAGCAATAATTTATAATGCTTATAGCAAAGGACCAACATTAGTTTTTAACATTAAAAATGTTTTCTGTCAGGATGTTACAATGCATTTAGGAAGTCGGAATAATATTACTGTTCGTAGTGGTGATCATTGTGCCCGGTTAATTGGTACTGTTATTCCAGAGAAAAATACAATTAGAGTTAGTTTTTCAATTTACAATAGTTATGAAGATATTGATTTGTTGGTGTCGGCACTTGCAAATGAAAAAGATTTTTTAGGAAGGTTGGTTTAAATGGAATTTAATAAAAATGATCCAATGTTTTTACGACAAATTATTATGGACCATTATTCAGAACCACAATACAAAGGATTAACAAAAAAACCAACAGTTTATTCAATCCATCAAGCTTCTGAATCATGTATTGATGATATTTATTTAGAATTAATGATTGAAAGAAATAAAATTATAAGTGCTCGGTTTGATGGCGTTGGTTGTGCAATTTCAACAGCATCAAGTGATATTATGGCACAAGAACTGGAAGGAAAAGCAATTAAGGATGGTTTAGCAATTATTGAAAATTATTTAGCGATGGTTTTTGACCAGCCATATGATGAAAACAAGTTAAATAATTTAATTGCTTTTATTAATATTGCAAAACAACCTAATCGAATTAAATGTGCGACAATTGGTGTTACTGGTTTTCAAACATTATTATTAGATTTATTAAAAGCAAATGATAATTAATGCCAAAGGAGGGGGATTCTTTAATGCCAAAATTAAAGCAAGAAAAAGAAATTAAAGAAATTTCTAGTTATAAATATGGTTTTAATGATGGAGATATTTCCTACTATAATACTGGGAAAGGCCTTAATGAAACAATTATTAATGAAATTTCAGATCATAAAAATGAACCAGATTGAATGCGAGAATATCGTCTACAGTCATATTTTAATTTTTTAAAAATAAAAAACCCAAGTTGAGGACCAAATCTAGAGTTTATGGATTTTGATGAATATATTTATTATATTAAACCAACAGAACATATTGCAACAAAATGAGATGAGGTTCCTGAAAAAATTAAAAAAACTTTTGACCGGTTAGGTTTGCCAGAAGGAGAACGTGAATATTTAGCTGGAATTAAGGCTCAATATGATAGTGAACCAGTTTATGGTAGTATGCTAAAAGAAGTTGAAGAAAAAGGAATTATTTTTTTAGATTGTGATACGGCATTACGTGAGCATCCTGAGCTATTTAAAAAATATTTTGGTACATTAGTACCAAATACAGATAATAAATATGCTGCTTTAAATGGTGCTGTTTGATCAGGCGGGTCATTTATTTATATTCCAAAAGGAGTTAAATTAGAAAAACCATTGCAAGCTTATTTCCGGATTAATTATCAGAATAGTGGCCAGTTTGAACGTACATTAATTATTGTTGATGATGATGCAGAATTACATTATATTGAAGGATGTACAGCACCAATTTATGCTCGTGATTCTTTGCATGCTGCTATTGTTGAAATTTTTGTGGGAAAAAATTCAAAAATGCGCTATACAACTGTTCAAAACTGGAGTGATAATGTTTTAAATTTAGTAACAAAGCGTAGCATTGTTGATGAAAACGGTCAAATGGAATGAATTGATGGCAATATTGGCTCAAAAATTAATATGAAGTATCCAAGTGTTATTTTAAAAGGAAATAATAGTAAAGGGCAATGTATTTCAATTGCGGTAGCAAAAGAAAATGTTATTCAAGATGCTGGTTCAAAAATGATTCATTTGGGAAAAAATACTTCTTCTAAAATTATTTCTAAATCAATGACTTTTAACGGAGGGACAGCAAACTATCGTGGATTAGTTCATATTGGACCAAAGGCACAGTATTCAAAAGCCAGGGTTGAATGTGATACTCTAATTTTAGATGGAAAATCACATTCTGATACAATTCCCCAGAATAAAGTTTATAATAATGAATCACAAATTGAACATGAAGCAACAGTAAGTAAAGTTTCTGAAGAACAATTGTTTTATTTACAAAGTCGTGGCTTATCAGAACAAGAAGCTTTGGAAATGATTATTATGGGATTTTTAGAACCATTTACAAGAGAATTACCAATGGAATATGCCGTTGAATTAAATCAGTTAATTAAAATGGATATGGAAGGTAGTGTTGGTTAGTGATAACTCGTGGTAAACAAGAAATTCGACAAGAAAAATTACTTGCAAGAAGTAAGATTTCATCTGAGTTACGACAGCAAAAAGAAACTAAGATTTTTGATACTTTTTTTCAACATCCAGGTGTGCAAAATAGTAAAACGATTGCTCTTTATTATTCAATTAAAAATGAAGTTAATACTCTTCTTATTATTAAGCGATTATTCGCGCTAAAAGTTAATATTTTATTGCCACGAATGGATGGAAATAATTTAAAATTTTATCATATTACCAATTTAACAACTGATTTAGAATTTAATTTACGCTTTAACCTTTATGAACCATTAAATTCATTGCCAATAATTAATGCAGAAAAAATTGATGTTCTTGTTGTTCCAATTGTTGCTTTTGATCAAAATAATTTTCGGTTAGGATATGGGAAAGGTTATTATGATCGGTTTTTAAAAAATTATCATCATCTTGTTATTGGGTTAGCATTTATTGAACAATTAGTGCCGACCCCATTACCGGTTGAAGAACACGATGTTAAAATAGAAATTATTATTAGTGCTTAAAAATTAAGGAGCAAGGATGAACTTACTATTATTACGTGTTGTTAGCAAATATTGATTTACATCATAACATATTTATTTAGTAACATTATTTTTACCAATTATTTTATATTTTATTAGCATTCGTGTTACTAATATGTTTAATAGTAATTCTAGTTATTTATCATTGCCAGGATCAATTTTATTAGCTGGGGTTCTTAACGGTATTCTTGACTTAGCAATTGCTTTTTATGAATTTCGAAAAACTACTTTTGCACGGCAATTGTATTTGTTAAAAGCTTCAATTTATCAATTAATTTTCGTTTTAATTATAATTAGTTTAATTACTAATTTAATTGGTTCAATTTGATTATTTTTAATTGCTTTTTTTAGTTATGGTGAAGGAGTGATGGAGTAAAGTAAACGTTTGGTGATATCTTATTCTAATAAATATTTATCTATTAAAATAAAATTCCTAAGAAAAAGATAAATTTATCTTTTTTAATTAACTTAATCATAACATAAAAGTAATAATTTACAATACAAAAAATAATAATTAACAAATTATTTAATAAATTTATTTTAAATTATAATTTTTACTTTAAATTTTAGACAAAACCTTGTACATGTTGACTAATATTTTTATTTATTAAAAATTGTTGCTTATTCTTAGCATTATTTTTAAAAAAATAATTATATTTTTTTTCATTTTTTTTGTTTAATTTATTAAGAAAAAAATCAATTAAATTAACCCCGTTTTCTTTTGCCATTTTCATTGCAATCATATTTTTAAAAACTTTTTCACTATATGATTTAGCACCATATCCTTTTAATCATTTTACATTATGTGAAATTTGTGGTTCAGTACAAGACCCCATATATCAATCTTCTTTATAAACTTTAATACCATCAGAATTATTTTTGATATATTTAATGAAATCTTTGATTTTATCTTTTTTATCTTTTAAGAATGGGTATTCTTTGATATTTTTTCTTGTAATTAATTTTTTTAAATATTTTATTGCTTCATCAGGATCACCATTTTTAAATAATTTATTCATATCTCAATAAATTTGTTTTCTTATTTTTTCATTATCAGTTAAATTTTTAGTAAATTTCTTTCTTCGATAAGGAAATATTGTTTTTAATTCTTTCATTAAATGAAATTGATCTAAAATAAAAATTGCACCAATTTCATTAGCAAATTTTTTGATTCATTTTGCTCCATCACCGGCTAGCGTTAACTTACAATTTTCAATATTAAAATTTTGATTTAAAAAATGTAAAAATTCTTTTTTATATTTTTTAATAAGATAGTATTTATTTTTTACTGATTTCATAACAATAAAAATTTTTTTATCTTTTAGAATATTTTTACTTTTAGTGCTTTTTATTTCATCATACCCAGTATGAAAATATGCTGTTCTAAACATATTTTTTTCTATTTTTTTCTATTTTGTTAAATTACTAAAAGAATCATCAACGCCAGCATACAAATATGGTGTTTGGACAATTATTTTTTCAGTTTTTGTTTTTAATTGTTCTTTAAATAATTTAGCAAAATCAACCTCTTTATTAATGTTTGTAATTGTCATCTTTGATATATTTAAATTAGGAAACATATCCATAATATCTCTTTGTCTTTTAGCACTATCCATTAATTTTCAAATTGCTATTTTAATAAAAATACTAATTCTACTTCGTTTTTTTCTTCCGACTTTCTTATCAAATAAGAAAACAAATTGATATTTATTAGTATCTTTATTAAAAAAACGAAATAATGTTCTAAAAAAGGTAATATCACCATACTCTGTTTTTTCTGTAAAAGGTCTTTTACCTCACATAATATAGCCATTTTGACCATTACAATTTTGTTTTCGTAATTCTTGATCAATTTTTGATCATTCTTTTAATATTAATCTTTTTCCTGTTTCATTAATATCAATATTTACTTTTTCTCTAAAATTAATACTACTAAAAATATTTAACATATACCTGTATTCCTTTTAAATCATTAAATGATAGTAAAATTTTATACTGCTTAAAATAATTTGTCAGCAGTTTTATTACATTATTTTTATCTATAGAAAGAGAGAAATTAATTAACCTTCTTAACCTTTTTCTTTTTTTCTTTTAATTTCACTAGTTATTTGTTAGATAACTTTATTAACTTTTTCTCATTTAGTCAGAATTTCCCTTAGGTGTGGTTTAATTAATCACTTGCGACTACGCTTCTGCCCCATGTAGTACTAATTTAATTAGTTGATTAACCTTACAGATATCCTCCCACTTCGTTTAATTTTTAAGTGTTCCAGCTTGACCACTTTGTGAAATCTTACTATTTATAAAAATAATTATTCCTTTTCAAAATAATTATTGGTTTCTTGTCTTTTAATTAATTCTATTTCAAGGTTTTTAATTTTTTGTAAAAGTAAATTTATCATTGTTTTATTTTGAAAAGATTTGTAATTTGTATTTTCATACTCTCTTAATTGCATTTTTAAATTATTAATATTTATTATAATTTCTTCTGTTGTTAAATTAGCAAATTCATTAATATAATTTTCTTTTATTTCTTTTTTGTTATTTTTAATATCATAAAAATATTCTTGATTGAAATTGATATATTCAATTTCTTTTAATTTAAATGTGTTTGTTTTTTCTACTAACTTTAAATCTTTTCATAGTTTTAAAGTTATTTTCATTGGATTATAGCGTGCTATTTTAACAATTCCTTGCCCTTGTTTTAAATTTGCTAATTCACTAGTTAACATTAGGGGGTGACTTTTTAAATTTTTTGAAACACTAATATTGCTTTTATTTTCATTAATACTAATTTGTTCGATTGTTTTTTTCCAAATAATTCACTACAATATTTTATTGTTTCTAAATCGTTGGTATGTAAGAAAATATGCATCCCACAGTTATTTAAAATAATTTTTGCTATTGTATCACCATAATTTAATTTTAATTGGTTAATATCTTGTAAAATAAATTGAAAAAATATGTTTCTGCTGCGCGAAATACTAACTCATTTTTCAATGTTATTTATTTTTGTTAAATTAGCAAATTCATCTAAAATAAAATATACTGGTTTTTCTAGTTTTTGTTCGATTGTTTCACTTGCTTTATTTGTTAAAAATTGATAAATTTGACTAATTAATATTGCTATTAATTTATAGTAATTATCATTTTCGTCACTAAATATAATGTATAAAACTGTTGGATATTCGATAAAATCATTGTAATTAATATCATTTTGCGATGTTAAATTACGAATAAAATCATTGTTAAATATTTCTAAACTTTTTGCCACAGTCATTAAAATAGCATCTAGTGTCCAATTTTCTTTACTATCAATCAAAACTTGACTTGCGGTGATTTTGGCAATGCTGGTATTTTTTCGATTATTAAGTCATTCAACTAGATCTTTTTTAAAACTAGCAATGGCAGCAACAGACGCCATATTAAATTTGTTGAAAAATAATTCTTTTTTTAACATTTCTTCTATTTCTGTTGTTAAATTATTTTTGTTTATTTTATCTTCATAATCTTCTAATATTGCCAAAATAATTCCTTGAATAATCATGCTTGCTGAATTATTTCAAAATTCATCTTCAATATTTTTGTCAATTAACATACGACTAAGTGATCTAATTTTATCTTGATATTTTATTTTTCACTTTATTTTTTCTTTTTTGTTATTGATCATTAACATTTTAATAAAGTCGTCGTAAATTAGTTTTAGTGGATTTCAAGTATTTCCTTTCTCTAAATTACGAAAATCAATAACTTTTATTTTATAACCATTTTCTGCTAAAAATCCACTGGTTAAATTGTATAATTCTCCCTTTGGGTCGGTTATAATCATATTTGGTTTAGTGGTTGATTTTCCGTTTAAATAAATTGTTGGCAATACTATTCCTTGTGTTTTTCCGCTTCCTGTTGAACCAACAATAACACTATGAATATTATTTTTTAAGTTAAACAATAAATCTTTTTTGTTTTTATTACAGTTAAAAACAAAACCAGTATTTTTATAATTATCTTTGATATTAACTTTATCACTAATATCATCAATTTCTTTTATACTTAATCATTTACTATCCCCAAAATCTATTTTATCAGTTGTTTTAATTGCAGTTTCTTTACTTTTCACTTTACTAAATAAAACAAAATAAAAAAACCAGCAATAAAAACCTAAGCTTAACCCAAGTGTTATTAATAATCCGTATTTATTTTTAATTATATAATTTCATCAGGATAATATTTTAAATTGCTTAATTTCATTTATAAATATTGTCATTTCTTTTCAATTAATAAAAATTGAATAACCTATCCCAAATAATGTTAAACAAAAAATAAAAATGATTGGAACAAAACATGCACCAATTAATAAACTTATTTTTTTCTTTTTAATTTTATTTCACATATTTTTATAACTCTCTTTCTATACTACTCACTAAATCATAACCTTTTTGCATAATAGGATTAATTTTAAAAACCATTTCATTAAATTCTTGTTCAATTAAACTCTTATTTTTAAAATCTGATTCTTTTGCACTAGGAATTGTGGTGATAATTTTGTAGTATTTTATTTTTTCTGCTAAATCTAAATATTTAGTTAATTGGTTTATTTCATAATCTGTAAAATTATTTTCATATTTTAAATATTTGCATCCTGTAATCGAAGTGCAACAAATCAATTCTGAAAGGAGTTGATTTTTTATTGAAAAGAAACATTATTTTATTTTGCGGTCCTTAGTAATTAAGTATGGAAAAGATATTGTTATTAATACTGTAAATAAGATAGTAATTAATAATGTAAAAGAAAATGAATAAATTATCCGCGTAATTTATTAGCGGTAATTTATTCAATATAGTTTATTTTGAGCGTAGCGAACACGCGGAGCGTGACGCGATATTTAAAAATTTTGAAAGGAGATATATTATGCCAACTTGATTAACGACAATATTTAGTGTTGTTATTGTATTAGCAATTTTTCTTTATTTTGGTTTATTAATTTACCAAAAAATTCGTCAAATTCGAGGAAAGAAAAAAGATAAAAAAGAAATTGAAAGAAAGGAGAGTAATAAATAATGTTAGGTATGTATTTAACAACAGCGTTTAATTTTTTAACAGCATCTACACCTAAAACTATGTCTGAGGGTATGACTGGTATTTGAACTGGTTTATCTAGTGCATTATGAAAAGTTAAAGAAGGTATAACAAATATTTTACCTGAGATAATGGTTTTCTTAGGTGAAGCGTGAATTATATTAATTCCATTTGCTATATTTTGTATTATTAAAATCTTAAACTTTTTCCGTGTTATGGTTAAAGGATTTTAATATTTATTATAATCGATCATATATCTTAGTTAAGGCACACTAGCTTTTATGTGAATTAAATAAATAATTTTATTGTTTATTTTTACACTATACACTGTTTACAAATTTATTTTTTAATAAACTTTATTACTATCGTTAATATTGGGATAATAAAAATCTCTATTATACATATAAATTTAACTATATTTTCTATAGTTGATAAATCTATATTGTTTATTATTCATAATATTGAGTCTGTTATGAAAAATATTTTTTTAGTAGGATTTAATAAAAATAAGAATATTTCTATTAAGGGTCATACTAGTAATAGATTTGGGAAATAAATTTTTATAATATTTTTTATAAATATACCTACTTTTTTTTAAAATTTGTGAACAGTGTATAGTGTAAAAATATCAATTTAATTATATTTAAGGTATTATTATGGTTTTCTCTCTGTATAAAAATATTTATAAATTTGTTAATTTATTAAAAATTTGAATAATAAATTTAAAAGTTATTATTAAAATTATTATTAGTGAAATAATTGTTTTAATTGGTAATACCATTCATGATAATCAAAAAATAGATGGTATTACATTTGTAAAAAATGAATTTATTATTTCTTCGATATTTTATTTCTTCTTTTTATTTAAAATAATTTATACAGAGAGAAAACCATAATAATATCAACTTAATTATAAACTTATGATTTTATATTTTAATAACTATTGTTAAAAATTAAATAGTATTTTTCAGTGTGCCAATTTTTATTATTTTTATATTTAACATTGTTTATTAACATTGTTTATTAAACATTAAATAAACAATATATTAGCATTATGTATAACATTGTTAATAATCAGTGTTTATTACAATTAAAAAACATTATATAAACATTATTTATAACATTGTTTATTAAACAAATATTTAGTTAGGAGATTATCTTATGGATATAAAATTTAAAACAACTAAGGAATGTAAAAAATTAAAGAGAGATTTTATTATTAGGAATTTTGTTTTTGGTTTTGTTTATTTTCAATTTTTCATTGTTCTTATTGAAATTATTGTAGGTCTTGTTTTGTTTTCAAATAGAGAAATAATTGTTGGTATTTTACTTTTTTCTTTATTTTTATTTTTAATATTTATTCTTTTATTTTTTATAATTCAATGTCATATATGCGAAATTAAAGAATATAAAGTTATGTTGTTAAAGAAAAGAATGTTACCATTAGAAAATATAATTGGAGGATTAGGAAAAGGCACAATGTTAAGACCAGTAAGACGAGGAGATGATAAAATTGAGTAATTTTGTTAAGAAAAATCATAATGTAGAAAATTATTTTATTAGTAAGGAATTTATCCCTTTTACAACAGAAAAAGCAAGTTTTATTAATTTACCTAATCATAATCGTCATATTGGTTTTTGATTGAGTAATAAGTTTATTTATCCGAGTGAAAAACATTTGGAACAAATAGCAATCGGTTTGATTTATGATAATTCTTACCCTATTGTAAAATATGATGAAAATTTAAAGCGAAATATTTGAAAATATTTAACTGGAACAGAATTAATCAATTTATATAATCAATATAAACAAAATTATTTTACTAAAATGAAAAAAGCGTTATTTTCAAGTGAACCTAAAAAAGTAAAAGCAAATAATAACAATAATAATTTAACAAATTGAAGTGTTGAAAAAGAACAAGAATTAATTAATGATTTGAAAGACTTAAATTAAATGAGTTTATATGATTATTGAGTTCAATTTGTTAGTTATATTATTGGTGCAAATGCCCCTGAGTTTTTATATGTTATATCTTTTGTGTTATTTGTTGTTTTATTTTTTGGAATGTTTTTTAAACTTATTCAAAAAATATGGAGTTTTTAAAAATGCAAAATGATTGAATTAAATTAAAAGAGTTTTTTATTCATATATTTTTGTTTATCGATAAAACGAATGTTGAAAGTATTACAATGTGGAATTTAACGCAAAATGAATATTTAACCTTGATGGTTGGTGTTTGAGTTGTGATTTTGTTTTTAACTTGGTTTTTCTTGTGAATGGTTTTTAAGATAGTTGGGTATTTTAAATAATGAAAAAATTTATATTTTTCTTTAAAAACTATTGTTATATTAGTGGTTCAATGCTTTTGTTTAGTTTAATTGATTTATTACTTTGGTTATTTTCTTTGTATTGTGTTGGTTTAGTATTTTGAATATTATTTGCTTTGCAATGTGTATATTTTGTGTGATGATTGTGAAAAAATATTTTTTATCAGTTAAATTCTTTTGGGTTAGTAAATTTTGTTTGAGATAATCCGTTATCGGTAATTATTGGTAAGTTAGGAACTGGTAAAACATTACTTTTAACTTATTTATCGCAAACTATGAAATTATTGACAGATGAAATTTATAGTAATTATCCCTTAGAAGATGATAAAGTTAAAGTTTTAACATTTAAAAATTTAGATTTTACTGATAGAACAAAACCCGTTCCCCTAGATGATAGTGTTATTTTATTTGATGAAAGTTATTTATATATTGACGGAACTAGTCCTCACGATGAGAAAAAAGTTCATAGTGGTAAAATACCGTGAATTGTTTTAGCGAGACATTTTGGACATCGTGCGTTGTTTACTGCTCAGCGTGAGGGTATGATTTGAAATAATATTCGCCAGTTAGCAAGTGGAATTATTATTCCAATTTCATTGAAAAAACCCGTTGCTAAAAAAGGATTTAATTTTTTTAATCGTTTCTTTATTATGCGAATTGGGATTTTCCAAGATATAACGGATTATGAAATTTGAAAAACAAAATCAGTAGAACGAACAGTAGAAGGTAAAAGAGCAAAACATAAGTCGGATGTTGGGTTAGGAATTCGGTTTTTTAAAATAATAATTCCCCTTGAATTTGCTAATAAGTATGATAGTGAATGGTTAAAGTTTGTACGTGATTTAAAGAATGACGAAATTGTTAATGAAAAATTTTATTATTGATCGGAAATCACAAAATTAAGCGTTAAAGAACGATTGGAGTTATTTGATATTGATATTTTGAAAAAGAATTTAAAACCTAAAAAAGAGAAAGGAAATAGTAAAGATGATTAATTTATTAGTTGAAAATAATAATAGTAATTGAGACAAGATTTTTAGTTTTGTTTTTGATATATTTTTGTTTATTTTTGATGTAATTTGAAATACAAAATTACCGATGACAAATACGTCAATTGCTTATTTTTTAATCTTTTTTATGGTTATTAAGTTATCGATTTATGCAATTCACGGGACATCAACACAATATAATAATTTAGGTTCGACAGTTAATAATGGTGTTTCGCAAGTATATTCGTCAACTGTACGAAAAGGTATTAATGTTGGTAAAAATGTTTATCAAAATAGTAATAAGCAGCAAGTTAAACGAGAAATTAAGCGTCAAAATGTTAGACAACAAGCAAAATTTAAAAGAGGTGTTAAGTAATGATTAAATTAGTTTTATTGGTGGCGGCGATTGCGATATTTGGAACTGGTTTTATTACTGTTATTATTAATCAATTTACATCAGCAAAAAATATTATTATGGATTTATATAATTCTGATACTTGGTTGATTTGATTATTTGGTAGAATGGCAGTTTTGTTTAGTCATCCGTTAATGTTAACAATATCGAGTTTATATATTGTTGGGTTTATTGTTTCAAAAACATTGTATAGTTAGGAGTTGAGTTTATGAAAAAATCGTTATCTTTATTTGCCATATTTATTTTAACTTTTTTGGGTTTGGTTATTCCATTTATTACTTTAACGGCGTTTAGACCCTTAAATGAGGAGCAATATACGCTTAAACAAGAAAGTAGTACTGGTAAAGGTATTAATGAAACTGATTTTATTAATACAATGTTTTTACGTAGTAGTTTTTTTGAAAATTGAAGTGATACCAATTATTTTATTAATCCAACTTTAAAAACGTCAAAAAAATTATCGTTTAATGATAAATGGTATTTGGATTTTTTACAAGATAGTTATTCAACTGGACTTGTTTATGATAAACCACACGATAAATTTTTAGAATTTTTTCAAATGTGAGATACTTTTAAATTTACGTATAAAATTGATAAGTTTTATGATGTTAAAAAAGAGAATTTTTTGAATGATTTAACTGATTTTATTTATGCTTTTGCTTATAAATACAATATGTATGATGTATCTTTACAAATTGTTAAAAATGTTGAGCGTTATAAAGAAAATTTTTCTCCAAGAGTTAAGTTAAAACAAGATAATTGGAAAACTATAAATGGGACATTTAATAATGAATTTAAAACACGTAATAATAAATTTTATATAATATCAGCAAAAGAACAAAGAGAAGATAAGACTTGAAAAATTATTAAATTTAAAAACGATGATATTAATAATCTATTTGGTAATGTATGAAATAATGGAGTTAAAATTAAAGACATTTGATATATAGTAAATAGTTTATATCGTTGAGATGGTGATGGTGAACCTGAAACACCAACCATTGACAAAAATACTGGTGAAATTACTGACTGAAATAGTTATCAACAAAGTTGTGTAATACAATTTATTAATTTATCTTTAACTGCTGTTTTGCGAGAAAATATTAGGGTTCAACAAGGTGGTAGTGCGGATTATGAAAATCCGAATAAGGTTGGTACAAAGCGGATAATTTTTGATTTTGAGACGGTTGATGAATTGGATGTTCAAGATATTAAAAAAGCAATTTATCGGATGATTTTAACTGTTGATGAAGTAAATACTATTATTTCTGGTAGTTTAGAGTTGAATAATGTTAATAACGATGATTTAAGTTTTAATTTTAGTTTTATGCGAACGGGAACTGGTCAAGTTTTTAGTTTTAATGGTTCAATTTATTCATCATTAAATAGTAAAGATTTAAAGTATTATCAGCAGTTTAGCGGTCAGTTTGATTTATCTAAGTTTTTACAGTCGTTTTTTGCAAGTGCTTTGGTGCCAGTATTTCAAAATCGTAGTTCATTTATAGAAAATGGATATATTGATAATTTGCAATATGATACTGTTTTAGTTAACTTTTTTGCGTTGAAATTACAAAATTTTAATAATATTTTATTGAGTGAAAATATTAATGATAAATTACAATTTGATAAATTATTAAATAGTATGTTTAAGATTTCACAGAAATTTTATACTAATTATTTACGTACGATTTTTGATTTAGAAAATAATACTTATGTCCAAGGTTATAATAAAAAATATGGCTTGTTAGTAAATAATGGTTTTAAAATTTACCCACGATATTTTTATTTTTCGGATAAATATAAGCAATTAGATATTAAATTATATTCAGCGTTTAAAAATCGGTTTTATACGATTAATAATTATGGTAGTGTTTTTAATTATGATTTTTCGGTTGCTAATAATTATGATATTAATTTGAATTCTGGTTATGTTTTTGCTGGTTATTTACAAAGTAAATATGGTTTGCGATACAAGAAAATTGAAGAACAAAGAATCGGTTATAATGTTTTTGAATTACAAGCACAAAGAGAAAATGATATGTACCGTTATTATGATTTTAATTTTGGGATTTATAATTGACAAGAGATAAATAGTGGTGGTTTATTCCCTGATAAACAATGATGACAAGTGCAATATGTAACGCCCGAAGGTTGATGAGATTTTGGTGCACATATTAAAAATGCGGTGATTTGAATTGTCAACACTATTCCTGGTGTTAAACAAGTTAACGAGTTAGCGAGTGGTGTTGGTAAGGTTTTTGAGACAGTATATAGTTTTTTTAGTCAAATATTCGAAGTATGAAAATTTAATCCCGCATTGTATAGTACAATAACAAATATCTTTTTATTAATTATCTTTATGAAATTTGTTCGATTAATATAAAAAGGAACTGTTATTTAGTTCCTTTTTGTTCTTTTCAGTCAGTAATTTCACCAGTATTTTTGTCAATGGTTGGTGTTTCAGGTTCACCATCACCATCTCAACGATATAAACTATTTACTATATATCAAATGTCTTTAATTTTAACTCCATTATTTCATACATTACCAAATAGATTATTAATATCATCGTTTTTAAATTTAATAATTTTTCAAGTCTTATCTTCTCTTTGTTCTTTTGCTGATATTATATAAAATTTATTATTACGTGTTTTAAATTCATTATTAAATGTCCCATTTATAGTTTTCCAATTACTATTTTTTGGTGGTTGTTGTGGTTGTGATGCTGGTATTGTTGGTTTATTTTCTTCATTATTATTATTATTTGGTTTTTCAGATTTTTCACAACTGATTAGTGTTGTTGTGCTTGTTATGGTTAATCCTATTGCTCCTATGATACTAAGTCATTTTTTCATATATATTGCTCCTTTTTGTTTTTTTATATATAATTGATTTTATCACATATCAATTATATATCAATTATTCGTATTAAATATTAATTTTATAAGTTAATGAAAGGTATATAAATGTTATGTATAGTCATTTAAGTTTTATGGATAAAGTTAAATTAGAACAATTATTATTATCAAAAATGTTTTTAAAAAATAATGGTGAACAGAATATTTCTGCAATCGCTAAATGTTTGAATAGACATCGTAGTACTATTTTACGAGAAATTAAGCGTTTTAAAACTACTGATGAATATAGTGCTTATAAGTCAGATAAAATGTATTATAAGAAAAGAAAAAAGAATAATAAAAGATGTAAATTTACGGAAGAACAGATTAATTTTATTCAAATTAGATTTAATAAATATCACGATTCACCGTCAGAACTTATTTATCGTTATTTTTTAAAATTTGGTATTAAATTTCCGGTTTGTGTTAAAACATTGTATAAATGAATTCGTTTAGGTTTTTATGGTTTTTTAAAACAGAATTTGCGACATCGTGGAAAAAAATATAAAACAAAAGGAAAATCTGATAATCGTGGTAAATTAACTGATTTTAAGTCAATTTGAGATATTGAAAATAAAGTTTCTAATGTTGGGTGATTTGAAATGGATACTGTTGTTGGAAAAGAACATTTATCTAGTTGTTTAGTTTTAGTAGAACAATCAAGTAGAAAATATTTTGCAATAAAATTTGAAAATCATACTGCTATGGAAGTTCTAGTAAAATTTAAAGAGATGGTTATAAATAATAATTTAATGGGTAAAATGAAAGGAATAATAACAGATAGAGGTAAAGAATTTAGTAAATGACGAGAAATGGAAATATTTGCTGAAACACAAGTTTATTTTTGTGATGCTGGTAAACCTCGTCAAAAACCTTTAATTGAAAAAATAAATGGTGAATTAAGACATTGATTTCCTCCTGGAACTGATTTTAATAAGGTTAGTCAGAAACGATTAGATTGAGTAGTTAATGATGTAATAAATGAAAAATTAAGGCCTGTTCTGAATTGAAGAACAGCAAAAGATGTATTTATAGATAATTTTAGATAAGTTTATTATATTTTAATTAATTAATAATATGTAAATTAATTCATAAAATATGTCAAAAATGTATATTAAATTATAAAATATGTCATTAAAATAACAAAATATGTCATTAAAATAATAAAATATGTATTTATTAATTAAAATTTAATAAATTCTTTTTTAGTGTGTTTAAATGTGAATAAATTAAAAGAAAAATTAAAATTATTTTTATTTTTTTTAATTTATGGTTGATTTTTTTAATTTTTATTATATTATTTAGTTAATAAAGATTTGTTGCACTTCATTTTACACGTTTCAATTGTTTAATTTCATAAATTAAACTATCATAATCATCACTGATGCTTTTAATTTTGTTAAATTCTTTAACATTGCCTTTCGTAGATATGTACTCATCAAATAGATTATTAATTTCGTTTTCTAATTTATTTCGTTCAAATTCTTTAACTTGTCGAAAATTCATAGTGTTATAACTACCTTTACCACCAATTTCACCAGGTTCTATTTCATAACCTGCTTTTGTTAAATAATTAGCATGGTAATTATTAAACTTTTGTAGTTGTTTTTTGCCACCAAAAACCCTATTATTACTAATTATGTATCTTTCTTCATTGAGCTTTTTTGAAAAAACTTTACTAATTGGAATAAAACCAAAATGAATATGGGGTGTTGTTTCGTCCATATGAACTGTTGAATATAAATACCCAATATCTGTTTTAAGATTATTTTTCATTCATTGTTTCATAAAATTTATTTCAATATTAACTCATTCATTTAATTTATAATAATTTATACTTTCAGGAATTAATTGTCCCATTTTACGCGTATCTGTTTTTTTGTCCCATACTTGAATATCTGTAAATTGACATATTCCCATTTTTTCAAATCATTCTTGTCTTGTTGCTGGCAAAACAACTTCTATGTAAGTATTGTGTTTATTACAAAAATCTTTAAAAGTTGATTTTTGTGCTTCACTATATTTCTGTTGTTGTTTATTTCAATCTTCTTCTATATTTTTTAATAATTCAAATCTTTTATTATTTGCTAACTTAAAACCTTTATCATTTATAATTTTTTCTTTTTTATCACTAACATAATAAAAATTATATTTTGTAAATTCAGGATTAACATTTTCAGGTATTCCAATTCTAAAATTATGTCTTATTAATTTATTAACACTTTTACTACTATATTTTTTAAAAGTTGCAATTGGTGGTGATGACCTAAATTTATCTTCTTTTTCCATCTTTTTATCCTCCTTTTTTGGAAATTTTTACCTTTTAAAATTTATTAAATTTATAAAGCCAAAATGCTTGCTCATCATACATTTTGGCTTTGCCAAAATATTTGAAAAATTTCATTTTTATTTTGTCTAATTAATCATCTTTTTTTGGAAATTTATTACTATTAAAATATTTTAAATTTTCTTGGTATATTTGTTTTTTTTCTGCTTTTTTAATTAAAACTTGCTTATTCATTTCTAATAAAAAAGGGTGCAGTTTTTCTCAATTAACCTCACCCTCAATTTTTCCATCTTTATTTTTAATATAAAAGTTTTGATTTTTAAAAATTGTAATAAAACAATAATCTTTGTTATATTGTAATTTAAAATATTTGCTATTTATATTAATGCTTGCATAATGATACAATAAATTTTTTATCCTTAAATCAATTCATTTATTACCTTTAATATCATAATAAGGTTTTGTTAAAATTAAATTATTTGTCATAACTTGATAACTTATATATTTTTCTGTTTCTTTCATTTTGATAGTTCCTTTCTCTAAAAAATTATTTTTAATCTTTTTTAATTTTTAATGTTATAAAATAGAAAATTGGTAAACATATTGTGTTCGTAATTAATATTCCGATAATTATTTGTTCTATATTTAAAACACCAAGATTTAATCAAAAAAAGCATAAAATCAATTGGAAGATAAATAATTATGTTTGCTAATAAAATAAGAATAATTTTAATACTATGATTTATTTTTATTCAATTAATTAGTTTAATTAAAACTGCTAATAAACCTGTCCCAATATTTCAGCATAATGATCCCACAGTAAAACCTCATAATGTTAAATCTGATAAAAAATGTCCCATAATTCCAATTAATAAACACCAATATCAATTTAAAATAATTCCACTTATAAAAATAGGAATTAAAAATAATGGAATTGATGTTCTTGGAATAATTTGGATTCGCATAGTTTGCGATAATACAACCATCATTGCAATTAAAACAGCAATATAATTTATCTTTTTGATTAATTGAAAGTTATTCATTTTTTAAAAATTTAATTTAAGTTGTATTTTCTTTAATCGCTTTTGTACCATTGCAAAGTAATTATTATTTATTTCACAACCTAGTCATTTTCGATTTAATTGTTTAAATATTATTAGTTATTTGTTACCCTTAAGTTATCCATCGTCAATTATAGAAAGCGCTTGTTTTTGAAATGTTCCAGCATGAATTTTAGACAATTTAGTAAATAGTTATTTAGAGTTAGGGAATTAAGTGTAAATCTTAAGCTGTCCCAGCAACTGTGATATTGACGAAAGCCACATTAGCCACTGAAAGGAAAACTTTTGGGAAGGCGGTTAGTAGGATGAAATTAAGCCAGTAGACCTTTCTAAATTTAATTAGTCTTATTATATAATTCTTGGGTGTGAGTCATGTAATTATTTTGTAAATAAATAATTTAGTGATTGTTATATAAAAAGCATGCTGGGGAATGCTTTTTAATTTACTGGAACTAGAATTAAATTGTCCATTGTTAATTTGCTAGAAAAAAATAAGAAAATGAAAAAAAATTATTACTATTCCTAAGTTCTACATTTATTTTTTCACCAACATTAACAACAATTTCTTGTAAAAATGTTGATGAATCGCTTTCCTATTGTGATCCAGATTGAATCTATCAAATAAAAACGGAGGAAAATGAAGAATTTGTGGTTGGCTATAATAATTATTATTTGTCAACTGCATCAAGTACCTTCCAACAAAAAGATTGATTAGATCTTAATCAAGAAGCACATATTTATTTTTATTTTAAAAATGTTGTAAGTCTTGATAAAGTAATACAAAAATTACAGTTTGGTGATACTGCTCATATGCAAGATGTAACTCATCTGTATGAGCCAATAACATTTACAAAAACTGATGATGGTAATGTTTATATTTCTAATTCCTTTTTGACGCAAAATACCCCTGTTAATGGTTATACAATAATGTCACAAGATAAAGTGATAAGACCTTAAAAATAGTAAGAATATGAAGCAACTAAATGACCGATTTCAAAAAGAATTTAAACAATGAGGAACAATTCGTGATTCTCATCCAGTTCAAGAAGTGGATGGAAAACAATTTGTTTGATGAAATTCTAACCGTTGGGATGTTTTATTGCAGACGGAAATCCAAAAGGCAATATATGGAGTTTGAAGTAGCACTGAAAATAAAATTCAAGTGGGGATGAATATTCCATTAAGCCTTGTTAGTAAAGTTTCAATTAGAGTGTCAAAAACTAAGGCTCAAAATGTATTTCGAATAGATCTAAATTATCAAGAAGATTAAATAAATAATAGTTTTAATAAAATAAAATACCGATTACCCAACTGAGGTTTTTATTTTAAAATCATTGGTGAAAATAAGGCCCAATATATTTCACCACAACTAATTCCTGCAATTAATAATACTTTTCGTGTGACTGATGTTTTGACATATTTAACATCGCGAAATTAAAATTCTTTTAATGATAAAGGTTATAAAAATGCCAAAATAATTTCATAATTTTATTGTATAATTATTATTGTAATTATCTTGGAAGGAGATGAAATTATTAAGACATTAACATGACCAAAAATTTTAATGTTTATTGGCGCAGCTTGAATTATTATTATTGGCATTTTATTTGCTGCTGGCGTTCCAACAAAAACTTCAATTTACGGATGAGACACAAGTTGACCAGTTCTTTTGATTTTAGGAATTTTGTATATTTTGGTTCCGCTATCAGTTAAACCAGGCTTTTGATCATTATTATGAGCACTTGCCATTGCTAGTTTAGCAGTAATTTTCATAGTTGGATTTTTTGTAAAAGCAGATTATCAATCACCCTGAACCTATTTAGGGGCCGTTCCTAATCTTTTTATTGGAGTTGGAGCATTAGGGTGGATTTTTGTTCACGAGTAAAAATTTAATGCTATTAAGAAATGATATTAAAATTATTTTAATATCATTTTTTATTTAATATGTAAATTGTGGAAGCAAATCAAATAATACTTTAGTCTCAATAATTAATTTATTAAATAGTCGATTTTGTAGTAATAATTTGTAGTAATAAATTAAAAAGAACAAAATCGTCTTTTTATTTTTCTTGTTCAAGTTCTTGATTTTGTTCTGTTTGATTAAATTCTTTATAAATTTTTTGAATATCTTTTATTCTTTGTTGTTTTGCAATTGGATTAGTTTATGCTGCAGGATTATTAATGCTGTTTGTTGACATGCGTGGTTGGATTGGAACAAGTATACCATTTTATCAATCATTTTTTGTAATTCTGCTTGTCCTGTTTGTGGTGAAGAAATTTGGTGTTTTTTTCCTTCTCTTGAAGCGTCTGTAGCAATTGAACTTCACTCATTTACTACATTTTCATTAATTCCCATTTGTTTTCAATTTTTTGTTATATTTTTACAAGTAGAAGTTGCTATTTTTTCAGATTCTTTTTTATTAAAACCAAGTGTTGTAAAAAAGTGAATTAGTCAAGAAAAGTAGACTAATAAAAAATGACTAAAGGTTTAGGTTCCTGTATTCAACAGGACTTAGACCTTTTAATTTTTATTGTGGTCTAAAATTATTATAAAAATAAATTTACTTAGGTAAATTACTTATAATTCATTTTGTAGTTCTCTTTTTTCTTGAAATTTGATTTAAAAATTCACTTTTCATTGTACCAAATCATGATTTAGTATGGACATTATCATATGGATTACCTCGTTTAGACATTGATATTTTAATTCCTAAATAATTGCAAAGTCTTTGATAATTTTAATTTGTGTAATGAAATCCTTGATCAGATTGTAAAATTCATGTTTTAGGTTTACCAGCTTTTATTCAAGCATTAATAATATTTTTTAAAACAAAATTAGTACCTAAATTATTACTAATTTGATAGTCCAAAATTTGGTTATTATGAAAATCTTTGACAATTGATAAATAATAAGTTTTTTTATTAGTTAGCAAATATGTAATATTGGTTCCTAGTTTTTGATTAAGTTCAGTAGTCCTAAAGTTTTGACTCAATAAATTTTCATATCGAAAAGGCCCAGATTAAAGTTTATATTTGAATTTTTTAATTCTTTGAACAGATTTTAGATTTAAATATTTCATATATCTATATACCATATGAGCTTTTAAAGATAAATTATAGATTTTATTAATTATTAAAGTTAACATTTTATAACCATAAATTTTATTAAATTTAAAAAATGATATTTTAATTAATTTAGCTAATTTTGAATCTCACTTATTAAATTTTTGCATACCGTTGTTAAATCACTTATAATATCCTTATTTAGAAATATTTAAAATATGAGTTAAATATTTAATCGTGTATTTTTTCTTCAAGGACCAAACCGCTCAAAATTTCATTTTATTCGATTTGGTTAAATACTTTTTTATATCTTGTATCATTTCTATATATTTAATTAGTTCCTCTTTACTCATACTATTAAAATCAATAGTTTTAGGTCGGCCTGGTCTGCGAATTTCCTTTGACTGAGGATCCTTTCCAGGAATTAAATTATCTTCATTTGTGATTTTAATTCATCTGCTTAAAGTTTCCTTTGCAATAGTAAATTTTTTTATTGTATTCATATACACATTTTTATGATAGTATTTAATAATTTTTATTTTTTCTTCTTTTGTGTATCATTTTCCCATAATAAAAGAACATCTCCTAATAAAATATTACACTCTTTTTAAGAGTTTACTTTATTATAGATGTTCAAAGAATTAAGACCTTTTTAATTGATTTATATATTTTTTTCAGCTGATTTTTCATTTCTGATGTAAATTCCATATTAAAATTTCCTTATTATTTTAATTAATTAATTAATTAAGCCATTTATTTTAAAAATATAATATTTTTAAAATCATTTACAATACTTACCTTATAATGTTTATTTAAAATTAACAATATTTTTTAATTAATAATTGCTTTTATTTAATTTTTTATTTGTTATTTTTTGTTTTAAAATAAAGTGTCAATATCTAGCTAAAATTTCGTAAATTTATTTAATTGATAATTGTTTCATAGTATATCTTTCAGTTCATGGATGATTTGATTTGGGTTTATGAGCTTTAGATTTTGGTAATGTTTTTTCTGTATTTTTAACTGTTGGAATATATTCTAATAGATTATAAATTTTGTTTTCATACTTAAGATACAATGTTTTATCAAATGCATTAATTATTGTAACATTATTGTAACATTTGTTTTTGAATTAAAAACTTTTAGTTTTTTATTATCATAAGTTAAGCACTTTTTATTTGCATAACTAATTGATGATCCATTATCTGTTCTTATTGTTGAAGTTATTGATAAAAGTAAATTAATTTTGTCACTTTCTGGTGCATCAACGAAAGCAGAATTGTTATAATCAATGGGAAGAGCAAAGTGTTTATTGAATTTAGGTAGAAATTCTTTTAAGAACTTATTTGCTTCTTCAAGAGTAGTTACTTTTGCAAGACCTAATTCATTTTTTAGACGATCTTGTAAAGTACCTCATAACTGTTCAATTCGACCTTTTGTTTGAGGAATTGAAGTAGTTATGATTTCGACACCTAATTCATTACAGCATCTGCTGAATTGAGTAAATGTGTCTTTTTCTTCGTTTTTACTATTATTTTTTTGATAAGTAAAAATTGTTCGCTTATCTGTATAAAATGTCATAGGAATACCATAGTTTTTTAAAATTTGATATAAAACATTATAATAACCATTTAAGGTTTCTTGATAATCAAAATATAATCCAACAACTGTATTTGTTGTATCATCAATAGCACCATGTAAAAATATTTTAGGATGATTTATTCCTAGTCATAAATGTTTACTAGCATCAGCTTGTAATAATTCCCCAAAATATTTGCGGCGTTCTCTTAAAGGATGTGATTTATCTTTTTTTTCTTAATTTCTGTTTTCTAGGAGATTTTATTTGATTTAGAGACATTAAGTTGTACAAAACTGAATAAGAAATTTTTATTTTTTCATTTTCAAGTAATTTTTCTTTAAAATGTATAAAATTAAAATCAATATATTTAGTTTTGTAAAAATTAAGAATATTTTCACAAATTTCTGGTTTTGTTTTGTTATATGCTGTTATACCATGTGAATGATGGGCAAAGGAAGTCATATTTTGTGTATCATAAATTTTCATTAATTTTTCAATTCTACGAATAGACAAATCTAAAATTTTAGCAGCACGTTTTTTTGTTATTTCATTATTAATAACTTTTCCAGTAGTTTTATATTTATGTTTTTCTGTCATTGTTAATTTTCTTTCCGTAGCTATCACCAAATTAATAATATAAATAATTGCGAAATTTTTGCTAGATAACTATTACTAAATTATCACAAGATAAGGACATTTGTTTTAAAATAAAGTTGTTTTTTTATTTTTTTATTGTTATAATTAATTAGGCATTTATTCTATTATATAGAGTATGCTTAAATGTGGTAGTAATGTTAACATTACGTTTGGACCACAGCGAGAATTTAATTAAAAGGAGGAAATTGCTCGTGGCAAAAATTACAAGAATTGCAAAATTAGAATTTCAAGCAGGACAAGCAAAACCAGGGCCAGAATTAGCTTCATTAGGAATTAATATGCCTCAATTTTGTACACAGTTCAATGATGCAACAAAAGAACGAATGGGTGATGTCGTTCCAGTTGTTATTACTGCTTTTGATGATAAGACATTTAAATTTGAATTAAAAACAACACCAGCCGCAATTTTATTAAAAAAAGCAGCAAAAATCCAAAAGGGGTCAGCAAAGGCAAAAGATGAGAAAGTAGCAACGATTTCAGTTGATGAAGTTCGTAAAATTGCGGAATATAAACTTATTGATTTAAACGCAAATGATGTTGAAGCAGCAATAAATATTATTGAGGGAACTGCTCGTAATATGGGGATAGTTGTTCAAGGTATGCCAAGTAAGAAGGAAAAAAACTAAGGATGGCAAAATTTGGTAAAAAATATAACAAAGCTGCTGAATTAGTTGACAAAAATAAGGTATACCCAATTGTAGAAGCAATTGAATTAGCAAAACAAACTGCAACAACAAAGTTTGACTCAACCGTTGAAGTTGCCTTTAATCTAAATGTTGATCCACGTCATGCTGACCAACAAATTCGTGGAGCTGTTGTGTTACCAAAAGGAACAGGAAAAACACAACGAATCTTAGTTTTAACAAATAGCAAGGAAGCTGATGCTAAAGCAGCGGGTGCTGATTTTGTTGGTGGTAAAGATTTAATTGAAAAAATTCAAAAAGAAAATTGATTTGATTATGATGTTATCATTGCAACACCAGATATTATGGCAGAATTAGGGAAAATTGGGAAATTATTAGGACCAAAAGGATTAATGCCAAACCCTAAAACAGGAACAGTTACTCCAGATGTTGCTAAAGCAATTGGTGATGTTAAAAAAGGAAAAGTTGAATACCGTGTTGATAAAAATGGAAACATTCATTCAATTATCGGTAAAGCATCATACAAAGTTGAAGCTTTAAAAGCTAATTATGATGTAATTTATGAAACAATTCGTAAGGCAAAACCAGCAGCTGTTAAAGGAACATATATTAAAAATATTGCTATAACAACAACAATGGGACCAGGAATTAAAGTTTTAATTGAATTATAATTAATATAAAAAAGGAAAAGATTAACAACTGTTAATCTTTTCCTTTTTTTGTTTCTTTTTAGTTCTTAATGAAAATAATGCTAAATAACTAACTAAAGTTGAAATACCATAAATCCAAATGCCTGAAAAGATTACTAATAACGGTGCTAAAACTGGATGAAGATAGGGGTTTAAAATTTTATAACTATTTCATCACATTATTCTTCCATCTGTTGGAACATAACCATGGTATTCAATATATATCACTAGTCTAGTCTAGTTCATGAAAATACAATATATAAAATTGGTAATATTAAACTAAAGTAATTAATTCTTTTAATAAAATATTTAAAATCTTGTTGCTCATAATATGAAAAAATACCAAATAAAATAAATGTAATAATTGGTGTTATAAAGTGAATGTTAATTGTAATAATGTTTTTTAAAAGTGAATTTGTAAAAATAAATCCTTTTCCAAGAAATAATTGTTTAATAACATCTGGACAAAAGACAATAACAATAACAATTGAATATGTTGCTAAAAAAATACAATTAAAAATAAATTTTTTAAACTCTGAAGGTTCATTTTTATATCCTAACCTTGCAAGAAAAACTATGGCATAAATTACGCAATATAAGGTATACCAATTTGTAAAAGCAACAAATAATCATGCAATTAATTGATCAATTGTGTTTTCACTATGTCCATTTTTATTTGGTTTAAAATAATCATAATTAAGCATTCTATCACATAAATCTATGATAACACCAGAGATAGGCACAATAATTAAGAGAGCTATTAAAGTTATAATTTATTTTTAAATTTTTACTATACTTTGATAATTTATACATTTGCGCTTCTTTATATATTAGATTTTATATAACTTATTGTAACATTATATCATAATTACAGATTAAACTACTATGTAAAACAAAAATTAAATATTTTATATTTCTAATTTTAAAATAGTTTCTTCTTAAAGGTTTAATTCTTGAATTTACCAAAATTTTTCATTTTTTATGTTATTATTTTTAGAAATTGATTATAATATTAATAGTAGAAAAAGTACACTAGGCATTATTTAAAAAACTATGAAATGAAAAAATACAATGCATTTATATTTACAAGCCAATGTTGGTGCAGCAGTCGTTGATACTTTAAAAGTACGGGGTTTTTGAAGTGCAATTATTGCAACAATGTTTGTATTTTTTTAGGTTAGTTTTTAACAAAACGTGCAACCTTTAAAAAAGATTGAGAAACTGCTCTAATTAAAATTGTAATGGTTGTTGGATTACCATGTTTAGCATTTGATGGTTTTATGGCTGATACAACAGTTGAACAAGTTAAAACACAAGCAGCGATTTTATTAGTCGGATTTTTATTCTATATTATTTTAGGAATTGTAGCAAAATATTTTTATATTAAATATGAGCAGGATGTTCGTGATGCGTTAGCAATGTGTACGGTTTTTGCATCAACCACTTTCTTTGGAATTCCAGTTGTTACCGCTTTATTTGAAGCCGGACAAGCAACATTACCAGCTAATATCTTTAATATTCCTTATCGAGTATTTTTATATTCACTAGGATTTATTGTTATGAGCAAACCAACGCAAGGACAATTAGCAACTATAGCCGAAACAAAAACAGAAACAATTGTTGATGCAAAAATAGATCCAACTGGGTATGCTCAAGTAAAAACTGAAATACGAGCTAAAAAAATGGCAACCGTTAAGGCAAATTTAAAACAAATTTTTGTTAATCCAATCTTAATTGAAACAATTATTGGATTTATCTTTTGAGTAACACAATTAATTCCAGGAATTGAAATTGTTCCTGATCAAAATAAAATTGGTAGTGGTCGGTTATTCTCACCATTACGATTAGATAATACTTTCCCACCATTATTTAAAATAACAAAAACATTAGAAGGATTATGTACCCCATTAGCATGATTAGCAATTGGGATGACTTTAGCAAAAGGAAAATTGCGTGAAGCAATGCAAGATAAAAAAGTCTGATATGGAATGATTATGAAAGTTATTCTAACACCAATTATTGGATTAGTTTTAGCAATTATTTTTGCTGTAACTGGAAAAGAAACAGGAGTATGAAAATTAAATTCAGTTGGTTTAACTGTTATTGTCATTATGTTGGCTGCACCGCCAGCATCTGTTATTGTGGCATATTCAATAGGATATAAAAAACAACCAATGTTAGCAAGTAATTTAACATTAGTTTCAACTTTATTTTCAATTATTTCGTTACCATTTTGAGTAATTATTACTACAGCAATTGGAGCAACTTCATTATTTACATAAACTTTATTATTACATGCTTAGGAGAAAATAAGAATGAATATAAAAATTAAAATGGTTTTTTATGACGTTCGGAAAACCGAACGACCATTTTTTGAAAAACTAAATGAAAAATATGGTTATGATTTACCTTTAATTGAAGAATATTTAACAAAAGCACATGAATTAGGGTTTAAAATGGCTTATGTTCCAGGATATTCGCCTAATGCAGTTAGCGAATTAGCGGTAGCAATGGGAAATGATTTTTTACGTAATTTATTTTATATGGATAATAATGAACGTAAAACAAATTTTAAAGTTGATGATTTTATGTTTGCAAAAGAAATTCGTAATTCTACAATTGGAATTATTGGAACTAGTCGAATTGGTTTTGAAGCAGCAAAAGCTTGACACGGAATGGGAGATAAAGTATTAGGATACGATATTTATGAAAACGATAGTGTTCGAACAGTTTTAACATATACTGATTTAAATACTTTGCTGAAAGAATCAGACTTAGTTTCATTACATTGCCCATATATTAAAGAACAAAATCATTATTTTGTTAATAAAGAATTTATAGCACAAATGAAACCAGGGTCAGTGTTAATTAATGCAGCGCGTGGACAACTAATGGATAGTGAGGCAGTTTATGAAGTTGTTAAGTCAAATAACTTAAAAGGTGTTGGATTAGATGTATTAGAAAATGAAGGTGATGTTTTTTTCAAGATTTTAATGAAAATATAACACCAGATAATATTACAAATAAATTACTTACCTTATATCCACGAGTAATTATTACACCGCATATAGGATCTTATACTGATGAAGCTGTCAAAAATATGATTGAAACAATATATGAAAATTTAAAAGAAATTTTAGCAAATGGTGAATCAAAAAATAAAATATAAAATAAATTTTTAAAAAGTAGAGTAAACTCTACTTTTTATTATTTAAAATAACTTTTAATAAAAAAATAACAAAATAAATAAAATTATTGTATAATTTATTTAGTAAAAAACTATGATTTCTATTTATTTTTTTATTTTATATTAACTAATAAAAATTGTGGGGTGACAAAAAAAGAAATGCGAGGTATATTTTGTCATGCAAGAAAATGGACAGCAAATAATTTGTGATGAATGTCAGTTTAAATTTAAATCTTTTTATAGACAATGAAAATTAAATAATAATAACAATAAGTTATTTATTTTTCGTGTACAAAAAAAGCATCAAACATTAAGTAAAAATGTTGATTTGAGTGAATTATAATTCCAGACTATGCTTTTGTTTGTAATTCAACTTGGTTTGCTCTTTATAGTATTAAAAAAATTCAACGAATGAGAACCAATACAATAAGAAATTTAAATTTCAAACAAGGTACTTTATTAATTGAATTTTATTGATATCGGATTTTTATTAACGGAATTATGCAAACTCGTTGATATAATTTTCCACGAGTATAATATGAGATGTTTTTTAATTTGTAAACTGTAAATGCAAGTGTAATAAATCTATTGATTTAGTAATAACAGATACTTTAAAAATGATATAAAATTTTAGAGAGTTAACTATGAACATAAATGAAAGGAATGAATATAGATATGAATAAATTACTAAATTTGTTAAGTACAATAACAATTAGTGTAATGTTCATGCCATTTGTAATTGCTGAAAGTTTCTATCAATCACAAAATATTAGAAATAAAACCCACAGCCTAGCCCATCGCGAATTTCGCTATCAACTGTAATTACAAACCCTGACTTAGGAGAATTATCCAATGAATAATTCCAAAACAATTCTGGCTAGATTAAGGGAGTGCAACCCGAATGTAAACATAGAAGATATAAAATTATCTCATAGTTATTATGATCATACTTATTTTTATTTTCATATTTCTGCAAAACCAAATTCTCAATACTTTGGCTGAGAAATTGTTAATTTTTCTATTTTTCAAAAAAATCCATATTAACTGTAATTACAAACCATGACTTAGGAAAACTACCCAATAATGACTGCGAAACAATTCTGGCTAGATTAAGGGAACGCAACCCGAGCGTAGATATAAAACAAATAATAGTGACTTTTGTTAGTTACAATCAAGATGGCAGTCAATCATGAAAAATTAGTCTCCGTTTAAATTCAATTTATTATGGCTCAAATAATATTCGTTCTGCAAACAATTATGAAATTTGAAATAACTAAAATAAAAAGAAAATTTCTTAGTAGAATTTTAACATAATTTTTTATCTCTACTTTATTTTAGGTGTTCATTTCTGAATTGATTTGCTGCACTTGCATTTACAGTTTACAATTTTCTAAAATGAACAAAGATAAAATAATTACTTAAGTTTGTTGCTTATTTATAGAAAATAATGTTTTATAACAAAAAGTCTAGTTAAAATGCAACAATTTTTCAGTTTTCGGTATATAATAAAAATAGTTTTAGTAGAAAGAGAAGTGAGGATTTTTTATTATGTCAAAAAAACTGCATGGGATAGGTGCTAGTAATGGAATTGCGATTGCCAAAGTTTTTAAGTTAGAAGAACCAAAATATGAAATTTCGAATAATACGGTTTCTGATTCAGCAAAAGAAATTAAAATACTAGAAGCAGCAATGCAAAATGCAAACACAGATATTGAAAAACTACAAAAGATTGCCTTAGAAAAATTAGGGGCAGAAAAAGCAGCAATTTTTGAAGCACATAAGGAAATTTTGCGTGACCCAGCAATGATTGATGAAGCAAAAAATATTATTATTAAGAGTAATAACAATAATGCAGCATATGCAATTCATACTGTTGCTCAAAAGTTTATTACAATGTTTGCAAGTATGGATGATCCATATTTTAAAGAACGTGCAGCAGATGTTAAAGATGTAACTGATCGTTTAATTAAGTATATTTTAAATGTTCCGGTATTAGATTTAGCAACTATTCATGAAGAAGTTATTATTGTTGCTGAAGATTTAACACCTTCACAAACAGCACAGCTAAATCCTAAATTTGTTAAAGGATTTAGCTGTGATATGGGAGGGCGTACTAGCCATGCTGCAATTATGGCCCGTAGTTTAGAAATTCCAGCCGTATTAGGATTAAAAGATATTACGAAACAAGCAAATCATCATGAATTAGTTATGATTAATGGGACAACAGGAGAAGTTATCTTAAATCCAATGTCAACAGAGGTTAAAACTTGGACAGCAGAAAAAGAAAAATTTTTACAATTACAACAAGAATTATTGGGATTTAAATATAAGCCAACGGTTTCAAAAGATGGATATCAAAAATTTGTTTTAGAAGGAAATATTGGAGCGCCAAAAGATGTTCAAGGTGTTTTGGATAATGGTGGTCAAGGAATTGGTTTATTTAGAAGCGAGTTCTTATATATGAATAATGACCATTTCCCAACTGAAGATGAGCAGTATGAAGCTTATAAAGGTGTCTTAGAAGGAATGCAAGGACGCCCAGTTATTATTCGAACATTAGATATTGGTGGCGATAAAAAATTATCGTATTTTAAATTTCCAGAAGAAATGAACCCATTTTTAGGATATCGTGCAATTCGTCTTTGTTTAGATAAAACAGATGTTTTTCGAACACAATTACGTGCTTTATTACGTGCAAGTGTTCATGGCAAAATCGGAATTATGTTTCCAATGATTGCAACAATTGATGAATTTAATTCTGCAAAAAAAATTACCTTAGAAGAAAAAGCAACTTTAATTAAAGAAGGACATAAAGTTGCAGATAATATTGAAATTGGAATGATGATGGAAATTCCAGCAGCAGCAATGTTAGCTGATCAGTTTGCAAAACACGCTGATTTCTTTTCAATTGGAACCAATGATTTAATTCAATATACAATGGCAGCTGATCGAATGAGCCAATTTGTGGCGTATTTATATCAACCATATAATCCATCTGTTTTACGCTTAATTAAAACAATTATTAACGGTGCCCATAAAGAAGGAAAATGGGTTGGAATGTGTGGCGAAATGGCTGGAGAAGAGCAAGCAATTCCGCTTTTAATGGGAATGAAATTAGATTACTTTTCAATGTCTGCAACAAGTATTTTAAATGCTCGTCGAATTATTAGTAAATTAGAAGTTTCGGCAATGGAAAAATTAGTAACAGAAGCATTAGAATGCCAAACAGCTGATGAAGTTTTAGCTTTAGTTGAAAAAAGTACAAAAAATGCTTTAAAGGCCTAAATTTTTGATAAAATAACACTATATAGTGTTTTTTTTTATTAAAATAGGTGGTTTAAATGATAAATCTAAATAGTCATGCAATAATTGATCTTCCGTTACCAGTTTTAATTACTTTAGTTGTTGCTTTTGCAGTATTATCAATTATTAGTGGGGTTTGATATTGAAGACAATGGCTTAAAACACGGCATAATTCTAAAAATGATAATTTTACAGTTAAACAGAAGTTAACAATTCGAGCTGCTTTTCAAAAAAATAAGTATTTAATTTTATTTTTATTATGTTTCTTTTGCTTAATTGGTTCTGTTCTGGTCTTAATTAAACAAGTAGTTGGTTTCCCATTGTTTTAAAAATAGCACATAAATTTAATAATTTTATAGTATACTAAATATAGATGACAAAGTTGTCTGCTTAATAAAAAAAGGAGAAGAAAAGATGGGATTATTTAGTAAAAAACCAAAAGAACTTGAAATAATTGCCCCTGTAGATGGTGAAGTTATTGCTTTAGATAAAGTTGAAGATGAAGTATTTTCACAAAAAATGTTAGGTGAGGGTTTAGCAATTAAACCAAGTGCTGGTAATTTTATTGCTCCAATTGCTGGAAAATTAATTACCGTTTTTCCGACAGGTCATGCTTATGGAATTAAAAGTAATAATGGTGTTGAAATGTTATTACATATTGGAATGGATACAGTTTCATTAAATGGAAAAGGATTTGATATTCAAGTAAAACAAGATGATAATATTAAACAAGGAGATTTATTATGTAATGTTGATTTAACTGTTTTAAAAGCTGAAAATGTACCAAGTTTAGATACGCCAATTGTTTTTACACCAGAAACAATTAGCGGTAAAACAATTAATATTGTTAAAACAGGAAATGTTAAACAAGGAGAAATTATTGCTGTTATTAAATAGGAAATAATTTTAAACTAATAAGTGATTTATAAAGTAGAAATCACTTTTATTTTTGCTTTATAAGGTATATTCTGGAGTGTTTTTGCTATAATTGTTAAGAAAGGAAAAAGGTCAAATGGTAAAAATAGTTTTAATTGCGATTGTTTTTTTCTTATATTATTACTGAGTCTTTTCTTCAACAGGAGCAATTTTAGCCGAATTTTTAAAAATTCGAACTAAAAATATTTATTTTGGAATGATTATGGGTTTTTTCTTTTATTTTGCTGTTATTTCTTTTTTGCTAATTCCATTAGAATTTATTCCTAATTTACGTTATATTATTTTAGTTTATTCATTATTGTCAATTAATATTTTATATTCATTATTTTTGTTATTATTTATTCGTTATTGATTTAATATTAATTTATGGGATTGAAATCACGCCATTTTTTTTGTTGCGTTTGGTGTTTTTATGACATTATACTATGCTAAAAATTATTTTATTGCTCCTTCAGGTTCAAACATTACTAATAGTTATATTTTAAGTTTTTACTTTTTTGATTCAGCTGATAATAATATTATTTTTAAATTAAATCCAAATGTTACCGTTGCTAAAGCTCAAGCTTTAGCAACATTATCTTGATTTACGAATGTTTCAGTTTGGTTTGTGATGACTGGGATTGATCCAAATGATATTATTTGAAATTTACTAAATATTTTAGATGCAATGTTATTTGCTTCAATTTTTGTAACATTATTGAGTAATTTTGCTAATAAAAAAAGTAATAGTTTTTTAATTGGTTCTTTATCGCTCCTTGTTTTATCTGCTTCAAAATTGTTAATTTACTATTTTGGATATGATTCATGGCATCAGCAAAATATGCTAACTGGTCTATTTTTTGTCACTTTTATTTTAATGACAATTTACACAAATGAAGAATATCGTAGCCGTAATATGCCATGAATTATTGGTATTATTTTTGCAAGTTATATTACCTTTGAATGAGATGCATCATATATTATGTTATTTATTATTTATGTTTCAACATGAATTAGTATGTTAAAATATAAAACTAATTTCTTAAAAGATATGGTGAAGTTTACCTTATTTTCAACGTTATGTTTTATTTTCTACAATGCGCAAATAAAAAATATTTTATTAATTTTTATTTTTTTAGGATTATTTTTGTTAATGATAATTTTATCATTTTTGTTATATCGTAATTATTCACGAGTACATGATATTGAAATAATGATGTATCTTGGGCAAAAAAAATTATTATTTGTTGTACCAATTATTTTTACCCTAATTTCATTGGTCATTGTTTTAGCAACGAGGGAAAATAATTTAAATTTCTGAACATTAGAAACAATTGCATCAGCCTTATCTGTACAGTTAGAATTGGGACGTTGAGAACCATGAACAAATATTGTCTTTTTAATTATTTCCTTTGTCTTTTTAGGGTTAGCTTTAATTTGATTATTGTTTTTTGAACGAATTCCTAATTTTGTTGCAAAAACCCCAATTAATATGCTATCAATTTTAACAGTGACTTTCTTTAATCCGTTAGTTGGGCGTTTTTTAATTTTAATTTTTAATGAACAGGCTTTATTAAACAATGCTACGGTTTTTATTGTTGCTTTATTAGTTGCCTTAAATATTAGTGTTTATGCATTGAAAATTAAGCCATTTAAAAAATGGCATTTCAAAAAACCAACACCCCCCCCACATTACAACAAGAATCTAAAAATAATAAAATAAAGGAAGATATTATGACTTTTGAGCAAGCAAAAAAACGTAGTTTAGTGTTAAAAGAACAATTAGAAAAATGAAATTATGAATATTATGTTAATGATAACCCTAGTGTTAGTGACCAAGAATATGATCGAGCATTGCAAGAATTAATTGCAATTGAACAGCAATATAGTGAATTAATTACAATTGATTCACCAACGCAACGTGTTTCTGGCCAAATTAGTGAAAAGTTTAATAAATATGTTCATACAAGTCCAATGCTAAGTTTAGGAAACGCGTTTAATTATGATGATTTAATTCATTTTGATGAGCAAATTAAAGAATTTACTGCTTTGCCAGAAATTGAATATACTTGTGAATTAAAAATTGATGGATTATCAATTTCATTAGTTTATGATAATCATGTTTTAGTGATGGGGGCAACTCGGGGAGATGGTCTTACCGGTGAAGATGTTACTATTAATATTAAACAAATTAAATCGATTCCCCTTCGAATTGACCAACCAACTTTAATTGTTCGGGGAGAAGTTTATTTATCAGTTGAAGAGTTTAATAAGATTAATGAAGAACGTGTTAAAAATGGTGAATTTAAATTTGCTAATCCTCGAAATGCAGCAGCAGGCACTTTACGTCAATTAGATTCAAAAATTGTTGCAAAACGAAAGTTAAATGCATTTTTATATTATTATGTTAATGCTTTACAGGATGGGATTCAATCACAATACGAAGCATTACAAAGATTAGAACAATTGAAATTTAAAATAAATCATGAATATCGTTATTGTTCAAATATTGCAGCAGTGTGAGCATATATTCAAGAATATGAGCCAAAACGTAATCAGTTAGGTTATGAAATTGATGGAATTGTGATTAAAGTTAATAACTTAAATTTATATAATCGTATTGGTTATACTGCTAAAAATCCAAAATGAGCAATCGCTTATAAATTTCCAGCGGAAGTTGTGGTTACTAAATTGCTTAATATTTTTCCTTCCGTTGGGAGAACGGGGCGCATTACTTATAATGCTGTTCTTGAACCAATTCGTATTGTAGGAACAATCGTACGAGCTGCAACACTACATAATGCTGATTTTATTACTGAACGTGATATTCGGATTGGTGATAATGTCCAAGTTAAAAAAGCGGGGGATATTATTCCAGAAGTAATTAATTATGTTGCAGCTCGTCGCCAAAAAAATGCTCAGAAGTGACAAGAAGCAACGCATTGCCCAGAATGTAATTCTTTATTAGAACGTGTTGAAGGGGAGGTTGACCAGTATTGCATTAATTCTGTTTGTCCGAAAAAAATTACACGTGGATTAGAACATTATTGTTCACGAAATGCGATGAATATTGAAGGAATTAGTGAAAAAATAATTGAACGATTATTTAAATTAGAATATTTAAAAAGTTTTAGTGATTTATATCAATTAGAACAATACCGCGCTGAAATTATTGAATTAGAAAATTTTGGTGAAAAATCGTTTGAAAATATGATTACTTCAATTAATAATTCAAAAAATAATTCCTTAGAACGATTATTATTTGCGTTAGGAATTCGTCATGTTGGTCAAAAAACAGCAAAATTATTAGCACGACAATTTAAAACAATTGATAATTTAGCTGCGATGAATATTGAACAATTATCAATTATTAATGATATTGGTCCAATTGTAGCAGCTAGTGTTGTGGATTATTTTGCAATTCCAGCTAACCAACAAGAACTGGCTTTATTACGCCAAAATGGGGTTAAAATGGAGTATTTTGCTACTAATCAGCATTTAGCACAGAAGTTTGAAAATTATCGGTTTGTGATTACTGGAGTCTTATCAAAATCACGAGAATACTTTAAAGAATTAATTGAAAGTTATGGTGGACAAGTTTCTGAAAGTGTTAGTGCAAAAACCACTTATTTACTGGCGGGAACTGATGCTGGTAATAAATTAGTAAAAGCACAAAAATTAAATGTTAAAATTATTAATGAAGAAGAATTTCAACAATTATTAAGTAAGGAGGACTAAGATGGCACGAATTACAAAAGAAGTGTTACAGATGTTAGCACATGATATTATGCTAGATTTACAAGATGAGGAACTAACTAATTTAAGTCAAGAATTTGATGTTATTTTAAAGCAAATGGATTTAGTACAAAAAATTAATACAACTAATGTTCATTCAATTCATTTTCCATTTGACTTAACAGTTGACTATTTGCGTGAGGATGATGAAATTGATGTTGCTCCACAAACTGAAATTTTAGCGGCAGCACCAAAAAAAATAGATGATTATATTGTAATTAATAAGGTGGTTAAATAAAATGACATATTATTCAATCAAAGAATTGCATCATCTTTTAGTTAGTAAAAAAATTAATCCATCGCAAATAGTCAAAGATGCTTTTACTAATTTAGCTAAATATCAGGTTTTAAATGCAACTGTAACAGAATTAGAAGTAGAAGCCACAGCTTTGGCAGCAAAGTTAGACCACCTTGTTGTTCCTAAAAATAATTATTTATTTGCACTACCATATTTTGCAAAAGATAATTTTGCAACAAAGGGAATTAAAACAACGGCGAGTTCAAAAATTTTAGAAAACTTTATTCCAAATTATGAATCAACGGTAACTAATATTTTAAAAGAAAACAATAGTATTTTATTAGGAAAAACAGCTTTAGATGAATTAGGAATGGGAGGGCATGGTTTATATGCCTTAACAGGAGATGTTTTAAATCCTTGGGATTTAACCCGGATTACTGGTGGTTCATCATCTGGCTCAGTAGCTTTGGTTGCAGCCGGAGTTGCTCCATTTGCGTTAGGAACAGATACAGGTGATTCAGTCCGAAAACCAGCTGGTTACTGTGGTTGTGTTGGTTTTAAACCAACTTATGGTTTAATTTCACGGTATGGTGTTTTCCCTTATGCACCATCATTAGATACTGTTGGATATTTTACCCGAACTGTTGAAGACAGTGCAATTGTTTTTGATTATTTAGCACAAGAAGATCGTAAGGATGCAACCTCATTAAAAAGCAAAGAGCAAGATTATTTTAAAAATTTATCATTAGAAAAAGTCAAAAAACAAAAATTTGCTTATTTAAAAAATGCGCATTCAATTCTTCCAGAAGAGATTAGAAATCATTTTGATCATTTATATGAACAATTAACAGCACGCGGCATTAGTGTTACAGCAATTGATTTTCCAGAAGATTTATTAAAAGCATTAATGCCAGTTTATATGGTGATTTCTTTTGCTGAAGCAGTAAGTAGTCATTCAATGTTGGATGGAATTAATTTTGGGACAAGAGTTAATGGGGATACTTATCGAGAAGTAATGATGAACTCACGAACTAATGGTTTTGGCCATGTTGTTAAACGTCGTTATGTTATTGGCTCTTATACTTTAACAAAAAATAACCAAACATTATTATTTTTAAAAGCAAAACGAGTAAGACGTTTAATTGTCAATGCTTTAAATAATGTTTTTATAAAATATGACATTTTATTATTACCAGCCGCATCAACAGTTGCTCCAAAAATTACAACTATTAAGGGTCAAATTTTAACAGAGGCAGAATTAGAAAATTATGTTGATGATTTATTAGTATTGGGTAATTTAATGGGTAATCCATCATTAACTGTTCCACTTGCTTTTGTTGATAAAATGCCAATTGGAATAAATGTTAATGCTGCACCTTTTGCTGATCAGAAAGTCTTTAATGCTAGTTTATTAATTGAGGAGATTGCTGGAATTAAAAATAAAGTGGCACCAAAAGGAGAAAACAATCATGGTTAATTTTGAAGTAGTAATTGGGATTGAAAATCATGTTGAATTAAAAACAAAGACAAAAATGTTTTCTTCTGGAGCAGTTAGTTATGGAGCTCAACCCAATAGTATGGTTAATCCGATGGATGCTGGATATCCGGGAGTAATGCCAACAGTTAATAAAAAAGGGGTTGAGTTAGCATTAATTGCTTGCCAATCACTTAATTTAACAATTGACCCAATTGTTCAATTTGATCGTAAAAATTATTATTATCCTGATTTAGCCAAGGGTTTTCAAATTACGCAGCAATATTATCCAATTGGTAAAAATGGATATTTAACCATTATTGATGAAAATGGTAAACCTTTTAAAGTAGAAATTGAACGATTACATATCGAAGAAGATACTGCCAAACAGTTACATGAGGAAGATTGAACATTATTAGATTATAATCGCGCTGGAATTGGTTTAATTGAAATCGTAACCCGCCCCGTTTTACGGTCAGCATTTCAAGTTCGTCAATATTTAGAAACTTTACGTGAGATTTTAGTTTATATCAAAGTTAGTGATGCTAAAATGAATGAGGGTTCATTACGATGTGATGTTAATATTTCGTTACGGCCAGTTGGCACGAAAACATTTGGTGATAAGGTTGAATTAAAAAACCTTAATTCAATTGCAAATGTTGAAAAGGCAATTGAATATGAAATTAAAAGACAAAGTGAACTTTTGTTAATAGGAAAAAGAATTGAACAAGAAACACGACGATTTGATGAAAAAACAAAAACAACAGTTTTAATGCGTCATAAAACTGATGCAATTGATTATAAGTATTTTTCTGAGCCAAATATTTTTCCAATTAAATTAGATCCAAATTGAATGGCAAAAGTTCTTAAAAATATGCCAGAATTACCAGCTGTCAAGCGGGAACGTTATTTATCAAAATTAAAGTTAAAGCCAGACGATATTGAAATTATTTTACAAGATTATACTTTAATGAATTTTTTTGAAGCAGCAATTAAGTTATCACCACATTATGAAATGATTGCGCATTATTTAATTGGTGATATTAGTGCTTATTTAAACCAAAAGGGATTAACAATAACTGAAACAGCATTAACACCACAAAATTTAGTTGAAATGATTATGTTAATTAATCAAAATGTAATTTCAAATAAGCAGGCTAAAACAGTGCTCCAACGAATTTTAAATGAAGATTGCCCCCCAACTAAAGTTGTTACTGAATTAGGATTAAAACAAATTAGTGATCCAGTTGAGATTAAAACAATTATTGAGCCAGTTTTTAATGCTAGTATAGCAATGTTAGAACAATATGAACAACGACCAGAACGAGTAATTAAGTTTTTTATGGGTGAATTAATGAAATTAACAAAAGGACAGGTTGCACCAGAAATTGGTCAACAAGTAGTTATTGAATTAATTATGGCAAAAGAAGGAAAATAAAAAAAGATGGTTATTTACCATCTTTTTCATATTCTTGGTCAATTTTTTGTAATTTAATTGTTAAATCATTAATTGCACTAATTTTAGCAATAAATAATAATTCATCATCTAATTTAATTGTTTCAACATCTCCGGGTAAAATAACGCGGCCTTTACGTTTAACATAAACAATATTATAATCTTTATTATTAATAAAACGTAATTCTGATAATGTTTGTCCTTCAATACTTGGATCAGTCACTTGAATAATTAATGATGCATAATTTTCATCAACAGTTTGCATTTCAATGTCAATATCAAACATTGCTTTAGTTGCAGTAATGCTTCCGGCCATTGTATCGGGTTGGATAATATTGTTAATTCCTAATGCTTTTAGAATTCGCGCATGACGAATATCTTTTACTTTCGCAATAATATTAGTAATTCCAAGGTCTTGCAACCCAATAATTGTTAAAATACTAGCTTCAATATTACTTGCGATTGTGATAATGACAGTATCATATTCGTCTAGTCCTTGTTCAATTAGATTTGTTTTAACTGTTGCATCTAATGCTACTCCATCAACTTGATCATAACTAGCAATCATATTATTAACCTTAGTTTGGTCAATATCAAAGACCATAATATGTTGTTTTCGCGCAATTAGTGTTTCAATTATTGAACGTCCAAAATTATTTAGTCCAATAATTGCAAAACTTTTTCTTCGTGCCATTCCGCCCCCCTTATTGCATCTTTAATTATACTATTTTTTTTATTATTAGCAATAATTCCTAACTTGTAGTATATAATAATATTAATGAAAGAGGGACACAAATGGTTTTTTTTCAATTATATTTCAAAAATATTTTTAAAAGAAAAAATGATAATAAACGACAACGTAATAATGATCCAACTGCACCATTAACACGTCGTCGTCATTGGTTACCCTTCTCAAAAATATCGGGAAGATTATTTTTAGTTTATATTTTAATTGTTCTTTTAGGAGGAATATTATTATCAATTCCCGGTTTTGTTCATAGTGGAGAACGAATGGTTCTTGATGGAAAAGGTAAAATTTTAGACCATTCAGTTACTTTTGCGTGAAATTATTTAATTGGTTTATTTACTGCTTCTAGTGCTTTTTCTGATACTGGGATTACCATTAGTAATCCAGCAGCGGATTATACTTTTTGGGGTCAATTAGTAATTTTAATTTTAATCCAAACAGGTGGTTTTGGAATTGTTACTTTTAAAATTATGATTTTTGTATGATTAGGGCGCCGAATTTCAATTAAAGATAAAATGCTAGTTCAAGGTGAACGAGGAAGTAGTAACTTTGGGCATACAATGGATTTAATTAAAAATAGTTTTATTTTTTTAATTATTTTGGAATGTTTTGGGGCAATTTTATTATTTTGTAATTTTTATTTTTCGGAATTATCAGTAGAAGGAAAATTCATGATTGATAATGTTACTTATCATAATTTTTGACGAAGTTTATGAAGTGGTGTTTTCCACTCAATTTCATCAATCAATAATGCTGGCTTTGATATTATTGGTAATTCATCATTAATGCCTTATAATACTAATTATTTTATTCAATTTGTGTTTTTATTTCAATTTATTATTGGTGGTTTAGGTTTTCCAACTTTTTACGATTTAAAACGAAAATTTGTCGCATTACGACGAAAAGAACATGTTAAATTTACCTTATTTACCAAAATTAATTTAATTACTTATATTGGTTTATCAATTGTTGGTGTTTTTAGTGTTTGATTAATTGAATTTACTAATATTAATACAATTATGCTTGAAACTGGACAGTATGTGGAAAGTATTTTACGAAATTCAAAATCAAATTGAAATGGATTTATGAATATTTTCTTTAATACAATGTCAACCAGAAATGCAGGTTATTCAACAGTTGAAATGAGTAACTTTTTACCAGGCTCACGAATTGTAATGTCAATTATGTTGTTTATTGGATCAGCACCATCTTCTACCGCGGGGGGGATTCGGACAACAACCTTAGCTGTTATTATCATTACAATTTGGTCTATTATTCGAAATAATAATAGTGTTAATGCTTTTAAACGGAAAATTCCAAATGAAACAGTAAAGCGGGCTTTGGCAGTTACTGTTATTTCAGGAGCTTTAATTGCAATTGCTATTATTTGTATTAGTGCTGAAAATCCTCATCTTGATGTTTTAAATACTTTCTTTACAATTTGTAGTGCATTTGGGACAACAGGATTAAGTACTTTAAATTTTACCGAACTATATAACATTGGTATTTTAAGTACTTTAATATTGATTTTATTAATGTTTATTGGGCAATTGGGAGTTTCTTCAACATTATTAGTTTCAATTCGTGGAAGTGGTGAAAAAGAGTATAGCTATGTTGAAGAAAATATTTTAATTGGATAGGTTGAAAAAAAATAATCTTTTTCTCTTGTTTAAAATGATATATTTTGTATAATATATAAGGTATCGCTACGGAACAGTACTCAAGTTGGTGAAGAGGGCACCCTGCTAAGGTGTTAGGTCGGGTAACCGGCGCGAGAGTTCGAGTCTCTCCTGTTCCGCCATTAAATTACATTTAACGAGAAAAAGTAACAAAGAGTTATAATAATTTTTATAACTCTTTTTAAATTATTGGTATAATAAAAGTATTAGTATTGTACAATAAAGGGGAAACATAATGAAAAATTGATTAAAAATTATTTTATCAATGATTTTTTTATTTGGTATGGCGATTATGGGATTACTTGTTGTCGTTGTTATTTTCAATGTTAAATTCTTATATATTTTTTTAGGAATTCTTATTATTGATTTAATTTTCTCATTCTTTTTCTTTTTTTCCAAACGACGTTATGAAGTTAAATTTTCTTGAATTATTTTTATTAATTTTGTGCCATTTATTGGTTTATGTTCATATGTTTTTTTTGGACGAAAATATCACTATTCAAATAAAAAATCATTATTGTACAATCATTTAAATAAGTTAGAATATGATACTTATTATAAAAAAAATAAAACATGTTTAATAAAATATACTGCTCCTAATCAAAAATTTGGGAATGTTGTTGAATTATTAATGCGACATGCAAATAAACCATTATATCAAAATAATAAAATTAAAATAATCACAAATGGGACACGTGTTTTTAAATCATTATTAACAGATTTACAACAAGCACAAGAATATATTTTATTAACTTATTTTATTATTGCTGATGGTGAACTATTTGAATCTTTTTTAGCAGTTTTAAAAGAGCGAATTGCTGCTGGTGTCCGAGTTTATATGATTTATGACCATGTTGGTAGTTATTTTAAAATTAGTAAAAAGAGTATTAAAAAATTAGTTAAAGCTGGTATTCGGGTTCATAAATATTTGCCAATTATCACACCTTTTATTAGTGGGAATGCTAATTATCGTAATCATCGTAAAGATGTTATTATTGATGGTTTGATTGGTTATACTGGTGGAATTAATCTAGCCGATTTATATGCTGATAAATCATGAAAATTTGGAATTTTTCATGATACACAAGTGCGAATTGAAGGTGAAGCGGTTCGAGCTTTAGAAGTGATTTTTGCTGATGACTGATTTTTTGCAACTAAACGACATGAAATAATCACAGATTTAGAGCCAGCTATTTTAGCACCAAAACAATATAATGTTAAGGGTAAGTCACATTTACAAATTGTTAATCATAGCCCTAGTATTGATCATTCAATTACGAAAGATTTATATATTTCATTAATTAACAAAGCTCGAAAACGAGTTTGATTATCAACGCCTTATTTTATTCCACCAGATGATCTTATTCAAGCTTTGGTTCTTGCAGCACGCGCTGGAGCTGATGTTCGTTTAACAATTCCAGGTTTGACGGATAAAATTTTTGTTTTAGATATAACAAAAAGTTATTGTAAACCTTTACTTGCCAGTGGTGTTAAAATTTATGAAATGAATAATACTTTTAGTCATAATAAAATTGCTATTTTTGATGATGATATTGCTGTGATTGGGACTTGCAATTTGGATTATCGTAGTTTCTTTTCTGATCATCAAACAACAGCAGTTATTTATGATCCAGAAGTAGTGGCAAGCTTTATTCCACGTTGGGAATGAGATTATGAACATTCAATTTTATGACATGAATGACCAATTAAATATAAACCTTTAAGCTATCGGTTGTTGTTAACATGTTTAAAATTAGTAGCACCAATTTTATAAGTTAATGCTAATATCAAGAATAATTTTTTGTATAATTAATATGTGAAGGAGGCGGAATCATGCTATTTAATAAATTAAAAAATCAAGATGACAAAAAAAAGGACCATCAGAAGGAAAAAAAGCATAACTTATTACAAGAAAAATCATTGTCATCATCAGAAAATTTAGAAAGTAGTTTGTTTGAAGATGACGATGATAATAATAAAATTAAAACTGGTTTTAGTTTTAAACGGCGTAAAACACACAAAATTATTAAAGAATTAAATCGCCAACGAATTAAATCATTATTATTTTACACTGATATTAGTAATGTTTTGCGACAATTGGAATTTGGACTACAACCAGTTAAAAATATTCATCTAGCAAAAGAAAGTGAATATATTGTTTGAACATATTTAGAAAAACCTGATCATTTAGAGTTTGAGCTAGATAGTTCAACGCGACATTATTTTTGGAGTTGAATTGCAGAGCAAAAAGTTGATCCAAGTCAAATTGCTGTGATTGCAATTGATATTCAAAATTTATTTCATTTAACAAAAAAAGATTGAGAATATGATGATCTAACCCGACGCGTAAAAGTTTTTGAAGATGTGAAACCAGATGCAATTCGATGAGTATTAATGAAAAATAATCAATATTTAAATCGAATTCAAATGTATGTTAAAAGTAATAATTTAAAACTTAAAATTTTTCAAGGTGAAAAAGGAAATATTTCTAATGTTTTAACAGAAGGTAGAAAGAAGTAAATAATGAAAAGAAAGTTAGAGAAAATTACTCTGCGTGAAGTTGATTTTGCGCAATGATATACTGATATTGTTTTAAATGCTGATTTAATTGCCTATGGGCCGATCAAGGGAACAACTATTTTTAAACCTTATGGATATGAAATTTGAGAAAAAATTCAAAAAATTTTAGATGCTGAATTTAAAAAAAATGGTGTCAAAAATGTTTACTTTCCTTTATTAATTCCAAAAACTCTTTTTAATAAAGAAAAAGAACATATTGAAGGATTTTCACCAGAAATTGCAACGGTAACAAAGGTTGGAGATAAAGTTTTAGATGAAGAATTATACATTCGACCAACATCAGAAGTTCTTTTTGGAACCTTTTTTAGTAAAGAAATCCAGGGTTATCGTGATTTACCATTATTATATAATCAATGAGTTAATGTTTTACGTTGAGAAAAAACAACTCGCCCTTTTTTACGAACAAGTGAATTTTTATGACAAGAAGGACATACAATTCATAGTTCAAAACAAGAAGCACAGCAATTTACTTTAAAAATTTTAGATATTTATGCTACTTTTGCAGAAAAAACTTTATTATTGCCAGTTATTAAGGGCCAAAAAACAGAACGTGAAAAATTTGCTGGTGGAGAGGAAACGTATACGATTGAATCATTAATGTATGATGGTCAAGCTTTACAATGTGGTACTAGTCATTATTTTGGCCAAAATTTTTCTAAAGCATTTGACATTAAATTTGCAAATCAAAAAAATACTTTAGAATATGCTTATTCAACATCGTGAGGGGTTTCAACACGTTTGATAGGGGGGATTATTATGACACATAGTGATGATAATGGCCTAGTGTTGCCACCGCAAATTGCGCCTATTCAAATTATGATTTTACCAATTAATAATGATAGTAACGAGCAATTATCTGCAGCACAGCAACTCCAAAAAAAATTACAGAAATATCGTTGCGAAATTGATCAATCAGATAAAGGTTTTGGATTCCGTGCAACTAACGCAGAAATTAAGGGAATTCCATTGCGAATTGAAATTGGACCTCGTGATTTAGCACAACAACAAGTTACAATTGCTCGTCGTGATACTTTTGAAAAAATTACTGTTTCATGAGCAGAAGTTGAAAAAGTAGTTTCTGATTTATTAGCTCAAATTGCTACAAATTTATATCAAAAAGCTTTGAATAATCGTCATCAACGAACAAAAGAAATTGATAATTATTCAGAGTATAAAAAAACTTTAGCAAAGATGAATGGCTTGTTTTTAGTGCCATTTTGTGGTCGCATTGAGTGCGAAGATACAATTAAAGCTGAAACACAAACAACATCACGTTGTATTCCATTTGATGTTCCAACCAAAAAAACAACTTGTTTTCATTGTGGGAAACCATCAATTAATTTAGTTTATTTTGCTCGTGCTTACTAATAACAAGGAAATCTCTTTTATTTTTGATAAATTTCAATTGTAAAGGAGGTTTTTATTTGTTTAATCAAAATTTTGTTGAAGAACCATTAGCAGTTTATAATTCTTTTCAGTTTGCTTATAATAATAAAATTAATTTAGCATTAGATTTAACAATTCCGCTATTTACTTTTGATAATGGCGATAATAATAAAGCATATGCTTTTTATATTCGTCCTAATATTGGTAATTTAAAACCATGGTTTACTCCGACTGGTGAATTAACAACAGCATATAAAATTGACCATGAACCAAACACAAAATTACTTGATGTTTTTAAAAAACGTTTTTCTTAATTTAATTTTAATTTTTCAATGTTAAAAGTATATTGAAATATTAACAATAAAAAACACTGTCAAATTACAACTGAATTGCAAGCATCATCTAGTTCAATAATTTTAAAAATATCACAAACACAAGAGAATATTCAAAGTGAGGGAAAGTTATTATTCCAGCCCAGTGTTTTGATACGAATAAACCAAATAAAATTAGTTTAGTTATTAATGCACCTAATCTTAGAGACAATGATTTAGTAACAAAAAATTCTTATCAAGAATTTTATTTAAATTTTAATTATAAAAAGGACTTTCTTGAACAAACAAAAAATTGTTCGGAATTGTTCAATATAAAAATTACGATGAAAAACAAAAAAAATTTAAGACTTTTTATGATATTTTTGCTAATTATTTTCAATTAATTCCCCCAAAAATAGTTGAAACAAAATTACCTAGTTTATTTGCTTTGCGTAGTTTAAGTGTTTTTAATTCTTTAGATATAACTGATTTTCCAATTGATTTGAATACTAAAGTCGCAAAATTATGAACATTTTTTTTGCTGAGAATACAGTTTATAATCAAAATAAAGATCAAATTGAAATTGAAGCAAATAATAATTTAGCAGTAAATAATTTTCTTGTTAATCCCTTTCTTGCACAAAGTGAAATAAACTTCATTACAACAATAGAACAATTTAATTTTAATCTTGTTCAAAATTTTATTTTTAAACCAATTGTTCCTAAGGTAAATATTAATAATAATTTTTTTGTTAACTCAAATTGGTTTAAATATTTAACAACTACTTACCGAATCATTACGCAACAATTACCGAATTATTATAATAAAGAATTTAACCAAAATTTATTAGCACAATTTGAATTTGATTTTTTTGTTCAACAAAAATTAGTTATAGATGAAAAGGCATTTTGTAATTGAAGTGCAAAAAATAAACTTTGAAAGGAGTTGATTTTTTATTGAAAAAAACATTATTTTATTTTGCGGTCCCTAGTAACTAAATATGGAAAAGATATTGTTATTAATACTGTAAATAAGATAGTAATTAATAATGTAAAAGAAAATGAATAAATTATCCGCGTAATTTATTAGTGGTAATTTACTCAATATTGTTTATTTTGAGCGTAGCGAACACGCGAAGCGTGCCGCAATATTTTTAGAGAGGAAATGTAATATGCCAACTTGATTAACGACAATATTTAGTGTTGTTATTATATTAGGGATTTTTGCTTGAATTGGTTTATCAATTTATCAAAAAATTAAACAAATTCGAGGAAAGAAAAAAGATAAAAAAGAAATTGAAAGAAAGGAGAGTAATAAATAATGTTAGGTATGTATTTAACAACAGCGTTTAATTTTTTAACAGCACCTACACCTAAAACTATGACTGAGGGTATGACTGGTATTTGAACTGGTTTATCTAGTGCATTATGAAAAGTTAAAGAAGGTATAACAAATATTCTACCTGAGATAATGGTTTTTTAGGTGAAGCGTCAATTATATTAATTGCATTTGCTATATTTTGTATTATTAAAATCTTAAACTTTTTCCGTGTTATGGTTAAAGGATTTTAGTATTTATATTTATTATTTATCATGTATTTTAACTGTGGCACACTAGTTTTTATATGTGATTTGATTAAATAATTTTGTTGTTTATTTTTGCACTATACACTGTCTACAAATTTATTTTTAAATAAATTTAATTATTTTGGTTATTATTGATAATGTTAACAAGATGAAAAAACTTGTAGGCAGTATATAGTGTAAAAATATCAATTTAATTATATTTAAGGTATTATTATGGTTTTCTCTCTGTATAAAAATATTTATAAATTTGTTAATTTATTAAAAATTCAAATAATAAATTTAAAAGTTATTATTAAAATTATTATTAGTGAAATAATTGTTTTAATTGGTGATACCATTCATGATAATCAAAAAATAGATCGTATCACATTTGTAAAAAATGAATTTATTATTTCTTCGATATTTTATTTCTCCTTTCTATTTAAAATAACTTATACAGAGAGAAAACCATAATAATATCAACTTAATTATAAATTTATGATTTTATATTTTAATAACTATTGTTAAAAATTAAATAGTATTTTTCAGTGTGCCAATTTTTTTATTAAGTTTAATTGTTTTTTTGGTATATTGTTGGTTTTTGTTTTTTTAAGTTCTTTTATTTATTTTTCAATATTGAGTTGAAATGATAAAGATTTTTCACACTTTGTATTTGCAATTATTATGTCTCTATATACTTTTATAGGTATTATTTTTGTGATTATTATGTATATAAAATATATTTTTGAAATTAAGGTAGAATTTGATGTTGAAAAAGAAAAATTAAATCAATATTGACAAATTGAAGGAGTTGATAAAATTGAGTAATTTTGTTAAGAAAAATCAGAATGTAGAAAATTATTTTATTAGTAAGGAATTTATATCTTTTACAACAGAAAAAGCAAGTTTTATTAATTTACCCAATCATAATCGCCATATTGGTTTTTGGTTGAGTAATAAGTTTATTTATCCGAGTGAAAAACATTCCGAACAAGTAGCAATCTGTTTGATTTATGATAATTCTTATCCTATTATAAAATATGATGAAAATTTAAAGCGAAATATTTGAAAATATTTAACTGGAACAGAATTAATCAATTTATATAATCAATATAAACAAAATTATTTTACTAAAATGAAAAAAGCGTTATTTTTAAGTGAGCCTAAAAAAGTAAAAGCAAATAATAACAATAATAATTTAACAAATTGAAGTGTTGAAAAAGAACAAGAATTAATTAATGATTTAGAAAGTTTAAATTAAATGAGTTTATATGATTATTGAGTTCAATTTGTTAGTTATATTTATTGGTGCAAATGCTCCTGAGTTTTTATATGTTATATCGTTTGTGTTATTTATTGTTTTGTTTTTTGGAATGTTTTTTAAACTTATTCAAAAATGTGGAGTTTTTAAAAATGCAAAATGATTGAATTAAATTAAAAGAGTTTTTTATTCATATATTTTTGTTTATAGATAAAACGAATGTTGAAAGTATTACAATGTGGAATTTAACGCAAAATGAATATTTAACTTTGATGGTTGGTGTTTGAATTGTGATTTTGTTTTTAACCTGGTTTTTATTATGAATGGTTTTTAAAATAGTTGGGTATTTTAAATAATGAAAAAATTTATATTTTTCTTTAAAAACTATTGTTATATTAGTGGTTCAATGCTTTTGTTTAGTTTAATTGATTTATTACTTTGGTTAATTTCTTTGTATTGTGTTGGTTTAGTATTTTGATTGTTGTTTGCTTTGCAGTGTGTTTATTTTGTGTGATGATTGTGAAAAAATATTTTTTATCAGTTAAACGCTTTTCGGTTAGTAAATTTTGTTTGAGATAATCCGTTATCAGTTATTATTGGGAAGTTAGGAACTGGTAAAACATTACTTTTAACTTATTTGTCGCAAACTATGAAATTATTAACAGATGAAATTTATAGTAATTATCCGTTAGAAGATGATAAAGTTAAAGTTTTAACATTTAAAAATTTAGATTTTACCGATAGAACAAAACCCGTTCCCCCAGATGATAGTGTTATTTTATTTGATGAAAGTTATTTATATATTGACGGAACTAGTCCTCACGATGAGAAAAAAGTTCATAGTGGTAAAATACCGTGAATTGTTTTAGCGAGACATTTTGGACATCGTGCGTTGTTTACTGCTCAGCGTGAGGGTATGATTTGAAATAATATTCGCCAGTTAGCAAGTGGAATTATTATTCCAATTTCATTGAAAAAACCCGTTGCTAAAAAAGGATTTAATTTTTTTAATCGTTTCTTTATTATGCGAATTGGGATTTTCCAAGATATAACGGATTATGAAATTTGAAAAACAAAATCAGTAGAACGAACAGCAGAAGGTAAAAGAGCAAAACATAAGTCGGATATTGGGTTAGGAATTCGGTTTTTTAAAATAATTATTCCCCTTGAATTCGCTAATAAGTATGATAGTCAATGGTTAAAGTTTGTGCGTGATTTAAAGAATGATGAAATTGTTAATAAAAAAATATTATTGGTCAGAAATCACAAAATTAAGTGTTAAAGAACGATTGGAGTTATTTGATATTGATATTTTGAAAAAGAATTTAAAACCTAAAAAAGAGAAAGGAAATAGTAAAGATGATTAATTTATTAGTTGAAAATAATAATAGTAATTGAGACAAGATTTTTAGTTTTGTTTTTGATATATTTTTGTTTATTTTTGATGTAATTTGAAATACAAAATTACCGATGACAAATACGTCAATTGCTTATTTTTTAATCTTTTTTATGGTTATTAAGTTATCGATTTATGCAATTCACGGCACATCAACACAATATAATAATTTATTTTCAACAGTTAATAATGGTGTTTCGCAAGTATATTCGTCAACTGTACGAAAAGGTATTAATGTTGGTAAAAATGTTTATCAGAATAGTAATAAGCAACAAGTTAAACGAGAAATTAAACGTCAAAATGTTAGACAACAAGCAAAAGTTAAAAGAGGTGTTAAGTAATGATTAAATTAGTTTTATTGGTGGCGGCGATTGCGATATTTGGAACTGGTTTTATTACTGTTATTATTAATCAATTTACATCAGCAAAAAATATTATTATGGATTTATATAATTCTGATACTTGGTTGATTTGATTATTTGGTAGAATGGCAGTTTTGTTTAGTCATCCGTTAATGTTAACAATATCGAGTTTATATATTGCTGGGTTTATTGTTTCAAAAACATTGTATAGTTAGGAGTTGAGTTTATGAAAAAATCGTTATCTTTATTTGCCATATTTATTTTAACTTTTTTGGGTTTGGTTATTCCATTTATTACTTTAACGGCGTTTAGACCCTTAAATGAGGAGCAATATATGCTCAAACAAGAGAATATTAGTACTGATAAAGGTATTAATGAAACTGATTTTATTAATACAATGTTTTTACGTAGTAGTTTTTTTGAAAATTGGTCGGAAACAAATTATTTTATTAATCCAACTTTAAAAACATCAAAAAAATTATTATTTAATGATAAATGGTATTTGGATTTTTTACAAGATAGTTATTCAACCGGAGTTGTTTATGATAAAACTAATGAAATATTTTTAAATTATTATCGACAATGACATAGTTTAAAAAATCGGTTTATGGTTGAAAAATTTTATGATGTTAAAAAAGAGAATTTTTTGAATGATTTAACTGATTTTATTTATGCTTTTGCCGTTAAATATAAGATGTTTAATGTATCGAAAGAAATTGTGGAAAATATTGACCGTTATAAAGAAAATCATTATCCAAGAGTTAAATTGAAAGTAGATAATTGAAAATTAATTGATAGAAGTTATTTTGAAAATGAAATTAAAAAACCAAATGATAAATGATATATTGGTATTATTCCATATAATGAAATTTACAAAATTTATAAAATAAAAAATAATTCTGAAAAAAATAATTATATTAATCGACTTTTTACAAAATATGATAATGTTTATGGTTGAGATGGGGTTGGAGAACCAGAGCTACCAATTATCGATAAAAACACCGGTGAAATTACTGACTGAAATAGTTATCAACAAACTCGCGTAAAAGAATTTATTGATTTATCTTTATATTCTGTTTTGCAAGAAAATATTAGAGTTCAGCAAGGTGGTAGTGCGGATTATGAAAATCCGAATAAGGTTGGTACAAAGCGGATAATTTTTGATTTTGAGACGGTTGATGAATTGGATGTTAAAAATATTAAAAAAGCAATTTATCGGATGATTTTGACTGTTGATGAAGCAAATTTAATTATTTCTGGTAGTTTAGAGTTAAATAATATTAATAATGATGATTTAAGTTTTAATTTTAGTTTTATGCGAACGGGAATGGGTGAAGTTTTTAATTTTAATGGTTCAATTTATTCATCATTAAATAGTAAAGATTTAAAGTATTATCAACAGTTTAGCGGTTAGTTTGATTTATCTAAGTTTTTACAGTCTTTTTTTGCAAGTGCATTGGTGCCAGTGTTTCAAAATCGTAGTTCTTTTATTGAAAATGGATATATTGATAATTTACAATATGATACTGTTTTAGTTAACTTTTTTGCGTTGAAATTACAAAATTTTAATAATATTTTGTTGAGTGAAAATATTAACGATAAATTACAATTTGATAAATTATTAAATAGTATGTTTAAGATTTCGCAGAAATTTTATACTAATTATTTACGTACGATTTTTGATTTAGAAAATAATACTTATGTTCAAGGTTATAATAAAAAATATGGTTTGTTAGTAAATAATGGTTTTAAAATTTACCCACGATATTTTTATTTTTCTGATAAATATAAGCAATTAGATATTAAATTATATTCAGCATTTAAAAATCGGTTTTATACGATTAATAATTATGGTAGTGTTTTTAATTATGATTTTTCGGTTGCTAATAATTATGATATTAAGTCAAATTCGGGTTATGTTTTTGGCGGTGATTTACAAAATAAATATGGTTTAAAGTATAAAAAAATTGAAGAACAAAAAATCGGTTATAATGTTTTTAAATTACAAGCACAAAAAGAAAACGATATGTATCCTTATTATGATTTTAATTTTGGGATTTATAATTGACAAGAAATTAATAATGGTGGGTTGTCCCCTGATAAACAATGATGACAAGTACAATATGTAACACCAGAGGGTTGATGAGATTTTGGTGCTCATATTAAAAATGCGGTGATTTGAATTGTCAACACTATTCCTGGTGTTAAACAAGTTAATGAATTAGCCAGTGGTGTTGGTAAGGTTTTTGAAACAGTATATAGTTTTTTAGTCAAATATTTGAAGTATGAAAATTTAATCCAGCATTGTATAGTACAATAACAAATATTTTTTTATTAATTATTTTTATGAAATTTGTGCGATTAATATAAAAAAGGAACTGTTATTCAGTTCCTTTTTGTTCTTTTCAATTAGTAATTTCACCAGTATTTTTGTCAATTGTAGGTGTTTGTGGTTCACCATCACCATCTCAACAATATAAATTAATAATAGAATATCAATTATTATATATAGGAAAAATATAAAATGTATTGTTAATAATAGGAGAAATTGATTTTTCATTTTGATTATTTTTAAATTTAATAATTTCAATTGATTGATTAGTTGTATTTTTTGCAATTATTATATATCACTTTTCATCATATATACTAAATTGATTATTAATATTATTTTTATCAATTAATTTTCAATTACTACCTTCTGGTGGTTGTTGTGCTTTTGTTGTTGGTGCAATAGGTTTAGTATCTTTATTATTTTCTTTTTTGCAACTCATTAGTGTTGTTGTGCTTGTTGCGGTTAATCCGATTGTTCCTATTATGTTAAGTCATTTTTTCATATAGATTGTTCCTTTTTATTTTTTTATATATAATTGGTCTTATCACATATCAATTATATATCAATTATTTTGTATTAAATATTAATTTTATAAGTTAATGAAAGGTATATAAGTGTTATGTATAGTCATTTGAGTTTTATGGATAAAGTTAAATTAGAACAATTATTATTATCAAAAATATTTTTAAAAAAGAATGGTGAACAGAATATTTCTGCAATCGCTAAATTTTTGAATAGACATCGTAGTACTATTTTACGAGAAATTAAGAGATTTAAAACTATTGATGAATATGGTGCTTATAAGTCAGATGAAATGTATTATGAGAAAAGAAAAAAAATAATAAAAGATGTAAGCTTACGGAAGAACAGATTAATTTTATGAAAATTAGACTTAATAAATATTGTGATTCTCCGAGAGAATTTATTTATCGTTATTTTTTAAAATTTGGTGTTAAATTTCCCGTTTGTGTTAAAACACTGTATAAATGAATTCGTTTAGGTTTTTGTGGTTTTTTAAAACAGAATTTGCGACATCGTGGTAAAAAATATAAAACAAAAGGAAAATCTGATAATCGTGGTAAATTAACTGATTTTAAGTCAATTTGAGATATTGAAAATAAAGTTTCTAATGTTGGATGATTTGAAATGGATACTGTTGTTGGAAAAAACCATCAATCTAGTTGTTTAGTTTTAGTAGAACAATCAAGTAAAAAATACTTTGCAATAAAATTAGAAAATCATACTGCTAGGGAAGTTGAGAAAAAGTTTAAAGATATTGTTATAAACAATAATTTAATTGGAAAAATAAAAGGAATAATAACAGATGGAGGTAAAGAATTTAGTGAATGACGAGAAATGGAAATATTTGCTGAAACACAAGTATATTTTTGTGATGTTAGCAAACCTCGTCAAAAACCTTTAATTGAAAATATGAATGGTGAGTTTAGAAAATGATTTCCTCTTGAAACTGATTTTAATAAAGTTAGTCAAAAACAAATAGATTGAGTAGTTAATGTTATAAATGATAAACTCCGACCGTGTTTAAATTGAATAAGTTCAAAAGAAATGTTTTTGCAGAATATATAAACAATAAATATTTAAAAATGTATATTAAATTATAAAATATGTCATTAAAATAATAAAATATGTATTTATTAATTAAAATTAATAAATTATTTTTTAGTTTGTTTAAATATTGATAAAATAATTAATTTTTTTAAATTTATGGTTGATTTTTGTAATTTTTATTATATTATTTAATTAATAAAGATTTGTTGCACTTCATTTTACATAATTCATGTTTATAAAATATTTTAATTAGTAATAATAAACCTGAAGTTAATTTGCGTGTTTTTAATAAAGACGATGAAAATATTGAATTAAAACCAGAACAAAAATTTGTTTTAGATCATAGAAAATTACGAACAAAAATTAATTATGTATATGGTCAATATTATTTTGATAATATTCGTTTTCATTATTATTTTTTAAAATGTTGAATTCCGCAAATGATGTTTTTTCATAATCCAATAAGTTATCTTAGCTTCTACTTTAGCTTCTATTTATAGTAATGAAAAAATTAGTTATTCAAAAGCAATATTCGTTTATCATTACCATAATGAACAACAATTATATCAAGTTTGGAAACTTACCTTAGGAAGGTTACACTAGTGAACGCTATTATTTTATTGTTAAACTTGTTATAATTATATTAATTATTAAGAGAATGTGAGGGATTTTAAATGAATGTGCTAGATGAAGTTAAAAAAGTTTTAAAAGAATGTGGAATTTCTAAATCAATTGATTTAAATACGGAGTTTAAATCATTAGGATTAGATTCATTAGATTTAATGGATTTAGTTATTGAAGCTGAAAAAAAATGTGAAATTCAAATTCCAGATGATAAATTAATGGATATTAAAACAGTTTCAGATTTAGTTGAAGTTATTAAAGAAATTAAAAAATAAAGGAGCTGGTGACAATGGCATTATCATATGACAGGATTGTACAGTTATTAAAAAGTAAAAATTATCGAATTACTGAAATTAGGTTAGCAATTATTAAAATTTTATCAGAAAAACAACATTTAACATTAACTGAAATTGTAACATTATTAGAGAAAGAATTTAAAAATGTTAATTTAATGTCAGTTTACAACACAATTGATTTATTAATTAGTGAGCATATTGTTTTTACAAATTCTTTTGATGGTAAACAAATTTGATATGATTTAGCAGAAAACCCATCCTTTCATATGGTTTGTGACATTTGCAAAAATGTTGTTCATATCAAAGATACGAATATTTTACAAGAAATTAAGTTAGATAACTTGAAAGAAGTAATGACAAATATTAATTGAGAACCAGTGCACTTTAAAATTGAAGGGCATGGAATATGTTACCAGTGCCATAATAAAAAATATGAACCAATTCAATTTGAAGAGCATTCCAATGAAGAAAATAAATAAAATTATTTGCTATTTTCTATTATTTTGTTAAAATAGTTAAGTGACAATTTTGGTGCTTAATTTATCTTGTTAGGGGTATAGTTCAATCGGTAGAACACCGGACTTCAAATCCGGGTGTTGTGGGTTCAAGTCCTGCTACCCCTGCCATAACATAAAAAGATGAAAGTATGGAAATACTTTTTTATTTTGCCATCTTTATGTTATTGTGTTATGATTTAAAAAGGATTTAGGGGTGTAGTTTAATGGTAGAACAGCGGTCTCCAACACCGTACGTTGTGGGTTCAAGTCCTGTCACCCCTGCCAGTTTAAACAGTGGAAGTATACCCAAGTCTGGTTGAAGGGGGCGGTCTCGAAAACCGTTAGATGGAGTAATCCATGCAAGAGTTCGAATCTCTTTACTTCCGCCATTTAATGAATAAAAAATAAAAAATCATTTCTAATATTAGAAATGATTTTTTATTACTATGTGATTTGTGGAACAGCAATGAAAGCAATTGTGTTTAAACCTGCATGTGCAACAAAGATATTAGCTAAATTTTCAGTATGATAATTAACTTTTAACTCATTTAATTTTTGAGTAACATTATCTCAAACTTTGCTAGCACATTCACTTGTTTTTAAAACAAATAATTGAAAGTTTATTTTAAATGTTTTTTTAAATTTTTCTCATGTTTCAACTAATGTTTCAATTAAATTATTTAAAGTTCGTGATGAGCCAATTTTTTTAGGATATTCTCCTCATTGAATTAAAATTTTAATTTTAAATAAGTTAATTAATGATAATAAAACTTTTCCAACACGTCCACCTTTTGACAAACGATCTAAACTACCAGGTATCATTGCCATATATGTTTTTTGTTCAAGTTCATTTGTTTTAGTAATAATTTCTTTGACACTAAGATTTTGCTTTGTTAATTCATTAGCATAAATTATTAATGTTTTTAAGGCAAAAGCTGCTGTATGATTACGAACAACATGAACTTTTCCACGGTATTTTTCATCTTGACTTAAGACATAAGCAGTTGCATATTGACTTGAAAGTTTTTCAGCAATTGGATAATGAATAATTTCGTCGTATGTTTTTAAAATTTCGTCATATTTAACCATTAATTCACCGGTTGATGCTTGACTTGTTTTTGTTGTTCCTGTTTTAACAACTTCATAAAAATTATGTTTTGTTGTCTCTTCTTCTGTATCTAAGATATCAATTTCATTATTTAAAATAATGTGTAAGGGTATAACATGAATACCCAATTGTTTAATTTCTGCTGTTTTGAAACCTGCTGATGAATCAGTTAAAATTGCAATTTTTTTACTCATTGGTTGTACCTCCTTTTATTGGTCTCAACATACTAGCACAACCGTATTTGCTCCTGTATGAGCTGCAATAACATTTGCCAAAATGTATGTTGAAGTAACTTTAGCATCCGCGTCTTCAATAATATTGAAAACTTCTTTTAATGTTTCATCATCTGTTCTTGAATGCAATAAAATAATGTTTTTTCAATTTTGCCGTTCTTTTTTTATTTGTCCTAAAGCTGTTTCAACAGCTTTTTTAAATGTTCTAGTTTTATCAAATTTATCAATGCGACCATCATATCTCAAAATAGGCGTTATTTTTAAAAGTGATGCTGCAGCTGCAGCTGCAGCTGTAATTCGCCCCCCACGTTTTAAAGTTTCCAAACTTTTTGGGATAATAAAGGCACTAACTTTTGTTTTAATTAAATTAAGTTTTGGTTGAATTTCTGCTAATTCAATTCCTTCTCCAATTCATTGATATACTAGATCAATCATATATACTAGCAGTTGACTTACCCCGTCAGTATCAATAACAAAGACTTTGTTTTTATATTCATCGCCTTGAGCTAACATTGAAATATTTTCATGTTGACCAGATAACCCCTTTGATAAGCCCATAAAAACAATGCCATCATATTTTTTTAACAATTCGTTTCAAGTACTTAACATTTTCCCCATTGGAATTTGGCTAGTTTTAATAACTTGATGTTCTAAAATATCATAAAATTCATTAAATGAAATGACATCTTCGTCATCTTCCACTTCACTACCATCTGGGAAATTTAGTAATAATGGTAATAAATAAGTATCTTCGTATTTTTTTAAATCGTCTTTCTTAATTCCAGACGATGAGTCGATTATTAATGCAACTTTGCGCATATTTTTCCTCCATTTATTTTCTCTCTTTTAAGTATCATTGAATCTAAGTTAAGGTATTATTAAAGTCTTAACAATATATTAATTATAAACTTTGATATAATAATTTCAAGCATGAAAGGAAGATAACAATGAAAATTACTACTGAACAGAAAAAAATGTATGAGGCTATTTTACAAGCATTTGGGCCATCTGGATGTGAGCATCAAGTTGTTAAACTATTAAAACAATATTATCAAAAATATACTTCAGAAATAATTCAAGATAATTTAGGAAGTTGCTTTGCTGTAATTCGAAATCAAAAAGGAATCACAAATCCGAAAAAGGTAATGTTAATGGCACATGGTGATGAAGTTGGTTTTATGGTTAGTCAAATTAATAGTAAAGGTCTCGTCCGGATTAATCCATTAGGAGGCATTTGGGAGCAAACATTATTAGCCAAGCGGGTAAAGTTGCTAAAAGATGATGGGACATTTTTGACTGGTGCAATTTCAGCAATTGCGCCGCATTTACTGTCACCAGAAGCTCGGCTAAAACCAACCCCAATTGCTAATATGTTAGTTGATTTTGGTTTTTCTTCACAAGCAGAAGCCTATAGTGCCGGAATTCGAGAAGGAAATTTTGTCATTTGTGAAGGACCAACGGTTTTCTTAAATGATAAACGATTATTATCTAAAGCAATTGATAACCGAATGGGTGTTATTTTAGGATTAGAAGTTTTAGAACAAGTTAAAAATAAACAATTAGATTATGATTTATACGTTGGTTTTAGTGTACAAGAAGAAGTCGGAATCCGAGGTGCTAAAACAGCAACAACATTAATTAATCCTGATTTTGCAATTGTAACTGATGTTTCACCAGGACAAGATTATGAATCAACAACAACTTTTGGTCAATTGGGGCAAGGTGTCATGTTACGTGGGATGGATAATGGCTATATTACGCGTTATGATTTAATTCAATATCAACTTAAAATGATGAAAGAACATGAAATAAAATATCAATTTTATATTTCGCTAGGAGGAACTGATGCTGGAGCGGTTCATTTGACAACAGTTGGTATTCCAACTATTCAAGCGTGTTTAATTGCTCGTAATTTGCATACAATTAGTGGTATTCTAGATTTAGATGACTTTAATGAAACAATTAAGTTAGTAACAATAATTATTGAAGATTTAGATGCAGCAAAAATTAAAGAATTTAATTGAAGTAGTAAGGAGTAAAAATGGGAACAAAAACAATTGGTTTATTTTATAATCAAGGCTTTGATGTTTTGATTGGATATGAATCAACACCTGATAAGGTTGAGTATTTTATTAATAATGATTATGTTTTATTTTATAATCAAGCTCACCAATGTTGCGGGTTTAATTTGCTAAATGCTAGTAAGCATTTAACATTACCTTTAAAGTTAGGTATTAATAATGATAATTATGATTTATTAACAGAGTTAGGAACTATTTTTAAACAAGAAGATTATTTTTTTAATAATATTAATCAACAACCACAATTTATCGTTGGTAAAATTCTTGAACGTAAAAAACATCCTAATTCTGATAAATTAAATATTTGCCAAGTAGATATTGGTTTGTCAACTGAACAAATTATTTGTGGGGCTGATAATTGTGATATTGACCAATTAGTTGTTGTTGCACGTGTTGGGGCGATTATGCCATCAGGTTTAAAAATTGTTCCTAGTGAATTACGAGGAGTTATTTCAAATGGAATGCTTTGTTCTGAACGAGAATTAGGATTGCCAGTCACTATTATTGGTAAAAAAATTATGTTATTATCAAATCAGCAATATCACCTTGGAAATAGTTTTTGAAAGGAATATTATAATGGGCAAAATTAAGGCAGGGTATTATAGTGCAATTTATTTTTTAAAAACAGCGAATATTTTAAAAAATGAGAAACCAAATGATTTAATAACAATGCAGTTTTTTCAACGCGAAGAAAATGTTATTTTAGCAGGCGTTAACGAGTGTGTTGAATTATTAAAAACGGAAGCTTTTAATGCAGAAAGTTTAGAAATTACTGCATTAACAGATGGCGATTTAATTCAAGCTAATGAACCAGTTTTAAAAGTAACTGGTCATTATTATCAGTTTGGTCATTTAGAGGGTATTATTGATGGAATTTTGGCCCGACAAACAAGTATTGCAACAAATTGTTATCGAGTATTACAAGCAGCTAATAATAAGTCAGTGATATATATGAATGATCGCAATGATTATTATTATAATCAAGAAAATGATGGTTATGCTGCTAAAATCGGTGGAATAACTAATTTTGTTACAACGGCACAAGTAACAAAATTAGTTGGTAATTATGAACCTATTGGAACTGTTCCACATGCTTTAATCCAAGCTTTTAATGGTGATTTAATTGCAGCTTTGAAAGCTTATCAAAAGTTTTATCCAACTGATAAATTAGTGGCCTTAGTTGATTATAATAATGATGTTATTACTGATACCTTGCAAGTAGCAGATGCATTTTCAAATTTATATGCAGTTCGTGTTGATACTTCTCAATCATTAATTGATAAATATTTTCTTGGAAAAGAAGATAAGTATCCAATTAGTGAAATTAATGGTGTTAATAAACACTTAATTCGTGCTTTGCGTCAAGCCTTAAATAAAGCAGGATATCGACATATTAAAATTATTGTTTCATCAGGATTTAATGCGCAAAAAATCCAAGATTTTGAAAAAGAAGGTGTTCCTGTTGATATTTATGGAGTTGGTGAATCGTTGGCAAAAATTAATATTGGTTTTACTGGTGATGCTGTTCAATTAAATGGTGTTGATCAAGCGAAAGTTGGACGGAGTAATATTACTTCAAAGCGACTAGTTAAAAAATAAGAAATGTTTTATAATATATGTAAATAAAGGGGGTTTTCATGATGAGTGAAAATAAAAACCATAAAATAGAGTCTTATTATAATCATGATGATGCTTATCCTCATTTAAAACATGGACGAAAACAACATCAAAAAGAAAACGAAAAAATTATATTTGAGAATAATAATAAAAATAATAAGAATAAATCTCCTTTAACGTCATTGTGTGAAGTTATTTCACCTTTATATGGAAAAAAATTAGATGGAGCTGATGAATTTAAAACTAATATGTCGCATTCATCTAAACAACAAAAAGAAAATAAACCCATAACGTCGATTAAGGGTGTTATTGATCAGCGGGTGAGTGAGAAGAAGGCAGAGTTAGCAAAGATGTATGTTGTTGAAGAACATCCTGTGCATTTAGAGTCAACGTCGATTAAGGGTGTTATTGATCAGCGGGTGAGTGAGAAGAAGGCAGAGTTAGCAAAAATTCATATTACTGAAGAAAAAATTCCATCTTTAGATAAAACTAAAATTGAACCATATTTTCGAAAATATGACCCCGTTACAAACAAAGAAATTATTCCGTCAACTTTAAAAACGAAAAATAAATTATCTGAACCAACAGCACAAACGGTATCATTTTTATTAAAGCCACGAAAAAGTGGAACAAATATCTTTGGCGACAGAACAGCTGAGTTAAAAGTAGAATTAGAACAAATTAAAGAAAAAATTATTAATCCAATGCCAGAACAAAATTCCGATGCTTATGAGCAAAATGCAATGTTTGAAGGAATTGAAGAGCAAAGAGAAATTAATGAACAAATTCGAAAAGCAGTTGCTGAAGCTTATCATATTGATGATAATTTTTCTGAAGATATGCCATTAGAACAACGCCGTCGATTAATTCAACATAATTTAACAAAAGCGGGAGCGGTCAGATTTAAAACGTTACTTAATTTACAAGAAAATAATTTAAATAATCAGTTTCTTCGCCGTCCAAAACCATTATCACAAAATACATCAGGATATCATAAGAAATTGCATGATTTACGAAATAGTGATTTTGAACCAGAGATGGAGCACGTTAAAGAATATCATACTAATCGTAATCCTTATTTATCACGAATGTTAGAAATTGAAGAACAAACAGCAAAAGAAGCAGAGGCAAAACGTCGTGAACGAATTAAAACACAGATTAATGATATTCAAACTGATAATAAAAATAATAATGAATAGGTAAAGATACTGTCAAAAAGTAATAGGGCAGTTAAAAGAATGAATAGGGGAATCAGACAATTTCACTGTTGCTATTTTTTTGTTAAAACTTTTATTATAAAAAAGGATAATAAATATTAAAAAATATCAATATGAATCAAATTATGAAGCAACATTTGCTTAAATAATTTAACAAAAAGATAGAAATTAATTGAATGAATACAAAAGTAAAAAAACAAACAATGATAATTGGAGGAACAATTTTTGGTGTTTTAGCAACAACAGGAGTTATTGCAGGTATTATTTTTGGTATTAAAAATATGAATGGTGATTTTGAAACAGAAAAAAGTCAAATATGAGAAATGATTAAAGAAATACCAAATGATACTGCACATGTTGTTTTTATTAATGGATTTGTTGGAACATCTCTTGTTGAAAAGTATCTATTTGAAAGTGTTCAAGGTAAATTTTCAGTTGATATTATTCGTAGTTATATGGCTGCAGGTCGTACAAAAAATGAATAAGAACGTGTCGCAAAATATAACCAAGAATTTTCACACAATAATTTAAATAAACAAGCTAATGTTATTGATAAACCTAATAGGTTATCACATATGAAATCGTATTTTTGGTTTAATGATAAAAAAGAAATTATTCGTTATTTTACGTGTAGTGGTAATTTTTCAGAATCTGCCTTATTAAAAGCTCCATCTTATAAAGAAGTTCTATATAATATTGCAAATTATAAAGGACTTGGGCGTGATATCTTTTGTGGAGGGATTTCTGCAACAGAACAAATTAATACCAGACGAATTAATGACTTGTATCAACAAAATTGTACTGGTTTTGATGTTAATTATAAAGCAACGTATCAGTCAGAAGTGAATGTGCTGAAAGAAAAAAACCAATTTAATGAGATTGTAAAAGCACATAGAGCAAATGCAAAAATGAAAACAGCAACAGGATTATTAGTGTTGACTGGCGATGGTGATACTAGTGTTATTAAACGATATTTAGATGAAACTGCAGAGGATAATATTAGTTTAGATCTTTTTATTGGTAATACTAGTGCTGGATATAATCCAAACGATGAAAGAATTTTATTAAAAGATGAAAAAATATTAATCGACTAAATATTATTCGTGAACATCCGAAACCTAATGTTTCTGATTCTGATTTTATTAAGTACACTAAACCTAAAACGCATACTAAATTATATGTGTGATACAATGCGCATAATGAAATATTAGCTTTTTGATCAGGGAGTGCTAATTTTAGTACAAATGGCCTTGGCCTTGCCCCTAAAAAAGATCATTCTTTTCGTGAAATTTTATTTGAAATGTCATTGTCAGAACGAGATTGAAAAAATGATCTTATTTGTAATGTGGTTGGTGCCTTTAAAACACCCCCAATTCAGCGAATTAAAAATTTTTGTGCAAATTAGAGATTTAGTATTAACTTGTTAAATCTTTTTTATTAAGTTAAGTAATTATTCTAATATTATTTAAAATAAATTATAAAATAAGTTATAATATAAAAGTAATATTTAATACGATTAGAAAAAGGGTGGAAAAGAATGATATATATGTTAGCAACAAATGATAATTTATTAATTTCACAGACAATTTTAATCATTGTTTTATTATGTTTAACAATTGTTTTTTGCTGTTATGGTATTATTGCTGCACGAAAAGTTGCAATTGCTGCTAAGAAATTTGATTATTTTGTTGAAGACTTAACTTATAAATCAGAAATGTTAAATTCTACTGTTGATACCGTTGTTAAAGTTTCAAATTATATTGATGTTTTTGAAGCGTTTGCAAAACGAAATGTTAAAGCATGAGTGAAAATTATTGCTCGTAATAAAGATATTGCCTATCGAATTGTTGATAAATTAAAAGATTTTGCTAATTCTGATGAGAAGGAGTAATTATGGCATTTAAATTTGTTAAAACATTGGCAGTGATGGTAGTAGGAATGTTAATTGCTCCGAAAAAAGGCTCAGAATTAAGACAAGATTTCATTAATTTAGTTAAAAAATATAATCCACAACTTAAAAAAATGGTTAATAAAATTGAGATTGTATGAGAAAAATCGCAAGGAATAGAATCAGATGAAGTTGCAGCTGATATTGAATTACACATTAAAAATGTCAAAGGTGCAGTGGAAATTTTAGATTCTGCTTCAACAAAAGAAATGGCTTATAAGACATTAAAGAAAATTGATAGTGGTGCAGTTAAATTAATTAAAGCAGCAGCAAAATCACCAAATTTGCTTGCAGTAGCAAAAGATTTAGCGAAAATAACAGTTTCGGCAATTGATGTTGGAATTAAGGTAACTGAAGATTTAAAAAAAACATCAGCATCAATTTCTGAAAAAATTATTGAAGAAGGAAAGCCAGCCCCAATTAAAAAAGATTCAAAAGTGGATAAGAAATAACTCTAATAATTTAGATTTTTTTAAATAGCAAAGGAGATAAATGATGGTAAAAAATATTTTAGAAGAATTAAGATGAAGAGGACTATTAAAGCAAGTAACTAATGAAACAAAATTATTAAAAGCGCAAGAATTAAAAAAAGGAGTTTATTGTGGTTTTGATCCAACCGGTGATTCGTTACATGTTGGTCATTTAATTCAAATTATGTTATTAAAACGTTTTGAAATGTTTGGATTTCAACCAATTACTATTATTGGTGGTGGAACAGGAATGATTGGTGATCCTAGTGGGAAAAAAGCAGAACGAGTATTGTTAGATGATAAAACAATTAAACATAATGTTGAAACTATTAGTCAACAAATGCACCAATTAATTGGTGCAAAAATTAAAATGGTTAATAATGCTGAATGATTACAAAAAATGACCTTGATTGATTTTTTGCGAAATGTTGGCAAAGATTTTAATATTAGTTATTTATTAGCAAAAGAAAATATTGCAACTAGAATTGAAGTTGGTTTATCATATACTGAATTTGCTTACACTTTATTACAGGCCTATGACTTTTATCAATTATATATTAATTATGATTGTGCTGTTCAAACTGGTGGTAGTGACCAATGAGGCAATATTACTTCCGGAACAGATTATATTTATAAACAAATTGGAGAAGATAATTTAGCTTGTGGTTTGACAATGAATTTATTAACAAAAGCTGATGGTTCAAAATTTGGAAAAACAGAATCAGGGGCAGTTTGATTAGATTCCAAAAAAACATCACCCTATGAATTTTATCAATTCTTTTATAATCAAGATGACCAAGAAACAGCAAAATTGTTGCGTTATTTAACAATGTTATCTGAAAAAAAAATTATAGCCCTTGAAACAGCGCACCAAAATGAACCAACACAACGCATTGTACAAAAAAAATTAGCAGAAGAAGTAACTTTATTTGTTCATCAAGCAGCAGGACTAAAAACAGCACAAATTGTTAGTGAAGCCTTATTTAAAGGCAGTTTACATGAATTATCAGAACAACAGTTAGAGCAACTTCATAACAGTTTACCTAATTTTCATTTAACAAACTTTAATTTACCACTTCTTGATTTATTAATACAAGCAGAAATTGTTACTTCTAAACGTGAAGGTCGTGAGTTTTTAGAACAAGGTGCAATTACTATTAATGGTCAAATTATTAAAGAAGAAACTTGAACTTTAGCAAAAGATAAGTTTTTATTTAATAAATATTTAATTATTCGTCGTGGAAAACGAAAATATCATTTAATTTATCTTACAACTAACAAAAAATAAAAAAAGAACACTTTTCCATTTAAATAATGCTATTATTAGGAATAATGTGTTCTTTTTATTTTTTTAAATTATTGTAATTTAATAGGTTTATTTTTAGTTGCTTTCTTTTTATTTTTAAAATAAAGACGAGTATAATAAATTACTTGTGCTAATAATATAACAAAAATATTAATAAACGCGAATAAACGACAATGTCAAGGTGTTTGTGGTAAAGCAAACACAGCAATTAATAATGATAACGCATAAGCATTTAAAATTCCCCAAATTGTAATTTTATGTCATAATTTTAGTTTTCTTTTTTGACCTTTTTTCATACTTGTGACCTTTCTTTGAATTTTTTCATATTCAATATGTGTAAAATTACACTCAACATTATTTTAGCCTAAAAATATTAGATTTTTTTTTTTTTTTTAAAATTATAGATTGTAAATGTAAGGAGAAAATAATCTTATACTTTTAATAAAACTATAATAAAGTAGTTCTACCTAATTAAATAGTTAGATACAATATAAAAATAAACATTTTAAAATTCATTTAATTTTGGTAAATATAATGTCAAAAATTCATGTCAAAATTCTCACGCTCTGCTTTTTAATTCATTTGGTATTAAAAACTAGTGTACAAATCCTTCGCCAATAACTTCATATAAACTAGAAAAAGAATATGAACTAAGATGGAATAATTTAATTTTTTTTCTTTATCTAAACTTTGCCAATTCTTAAAATTAATAATTTTACTTATTAAAAAATCTTTTAGTTTATTACTTATATTTATATGCATATTGCTTTTTAAAAAATGGTCTAACATATGTCCTAACTCATGAAAAAAACTCTAAATGGATCAAGAACAGAAGAATAACCACTATGAAATTCTTGATTTCCCTTAGAATTATAATAACATTGTAATGTTTGCGCATGGATTTGAATATGATGGTCGAAATAACCATATCCGTCTGTATCAAGAACTTGAGCAATATCAATTCATTTTATTACATTATTAACATTATTTTTTCCTCAACTACTAGCTACGTAATTATAAAATCTTACCATTAATTGTTTTAATGTATTAATATATGTTGGACAATAGTTATCAATGAAGTTCGTTAGGGATGTTCTAGTTTTTGGATTCAAAAAATTTGATAATTCTTCATATGAATTAAATTCTGGTTTTTCATAAAATGGCAAGTCAGGATATTTAGCATGACTTAAAAAAACATTTGTTAAATTTTTTTCAAGGTCTGTTGTTGGATGTTTACTAATTCATAAACCATTATAACTACGTTGTTGCATTCAAGTTTGATTTGGAACATATTGTTGATTTAAATTAATTTGATTTAACACTGATTTATCGAGAAAATAATTAAGAGTAACTGAACCTCGGTAAACATTAAAATCATTAGAAATAATTGTAGCAGTAGTAGCCGTAATGTTATTTTTAATTTGAATTTTATTAATATTTAATTCTGGAAACTTTTGTTTTAAGGCAGCTTTAATTTGAGTTTCTGTCGGAAGATGGTACCCATTAGTTTTAATTGTTTGTAAATTTGGATTACTAATAATTGAATTTAGTAAAATTGTTTTTTGGCTTAAATAAGCATGATATAACATGGCATCGTGTACGATGAAGCGGCAAAAAAGCAACTCTTGTTAAAGGGTTGTTTTTTTATTTGAAAAACAATCTAACAATTTAATAAATATTTTGGTGGTCTAACCCAACAGTAATCAGTCTGGAAATAATAGACGCAATAACTTGCGATAGTGGTGATGTGTCCAAGGCTAACATCAAACCACAATAAAAATAGAGATGGTGACACAAACAATTAAATTTGCGATTAGCATTCGGCCCTTCATATGGGTGCAAGTAAATTTAATTTCAAAAACTGAGCGTCAAATCCCAGAGCGAAAGCACAAATGGGCACGGAAGAAGGAAGACATATATGTCTGGCGTCTAATTTAAAAATATAGTTGCAGATTTTAATAGATGCTAAAACAAAGATAATACTGCCTCCGCTTACCCCCAGTGAAGCGGAAGGCAAAGTAAATTAAATATAACTAATTCTCGCTTTGGAACTTTCACTTGGGAGTGAGTTCCAGCGAGTTAAAGATAGGAGAAAAAATGATGGAATATAAAAGTAAATATATTAATAAAACTTGAGATGAAATAACAACATCATTTGATTGAGTTAATTGTCAACCTATTGATTGTCGTATTTCACATCATAAAAAACATTATGATTTGCAATGTTTAGAATGAGCAAAAATGTACTTAAATTTATTTAAAGACAAGTGAAATCTTATTGCTTCTTATATTGAACATTACAAAATTAACGATATTTTAGATTTAGCATCAGATGGATGAAAAATATTACAATTTGAGAAAAAAATAAAAGGAATAATTTAGGAGGTAAAGATGAAAAAGTTAAATAAAAAAATTATCAACAAAATAAATAAATTAATGCTTAGGAGTTATCTAGTTTCAAAAGATGAAATTACTGATGAACATTGAGCATTAAATACTAAAAAGAATTAGGATAAACAGAAATGGGCAAATATATTAATGAAAAATGATTTTATAAACATTCAAAACATTCAAAACATGGAATAGTAAATTGTTATTTTAAATGTTGTGCAATATGTATGAAATGTGGAAAAAAGAAACAAATAAGACAAGATCATCTTTTATGATCATGATATGCGATATGTTCAGAAAATAAAAAGAATTAGGAGGAGTTAAATATGAGTATATGAACATTAATATTATTATTATTATTATTAATAAATATTATTTCATGCTTAGTGTCATTGCCTTTTACAATATATGGAATAATCGAAGTCATTAAAATTGAAAAAATAATTAAAAAGATTAAAAGCAGGGAGGAATTAAATTATGGAAAAAAGATATTTATTAATAACAAATAGTTCATTTACTGGAATAGATACTGAATTATTTTATACATTAGAAGAAGCAAAATATACTGCTAAAAATAAAATTTGTTCTCAAACAACCATTATTGATTTAGAAAATAAAAATATTAAATGACAAGGAGATAAATAATATGGAAAAAATTAAGATTAGAAATTATGAAATTACATTAGAAGAATATCAAATAGATACTTTATTAGATATATTAAAAGAATTTATGAAAGCAAATCTTATTAAAAGTAGTGAAAAATTGGTTAAAGGATGCCAAAAATTAAAAATTATGGCCCCTAAAACATACAATGAATTATTTTTGATAAAGGAGAATAAATAATATGTGAAAAGATGAAGATGGCAAAGTTTACACAGAAGAAGATTTATTAAATGAAGCATTAGAAGAGTGTCGTTTAGAAGAAAGTGCTTACGACTATATTGATACTTTAATTGCAGAAAAGAATTTGGAGGAAATTTAATAATGAGTAAGTTTATTTCACATTGTAATTATTGTGCTGGTTATTTTGTTTTCTCAGATTATGATATCGAAAATAAACCATTAGAAACAATTAATAAATTTAAAATTAGAAATCATAAATATTACTTTAATAGTTATCAAGGAATTAAAAATATTAAAAATAAGGAGGAATTATAAAATGAAAACATTACACGAAATGATAAAAGATTTAACAGGAATAACTGTTGAACAAAATAAAATCAGTAAATATTTAGAATATGAAGCATTAGATTTACAAGGTGCTTATTTATATCGTGCTGATTTACAATGCGCTAATTTACAAGGTGCTAATTTAGAATATGCTAATTTACGAAGTGCTAATTTAATAGTTGCTGATTTATGCGGTGCTAGAATTACAAAAAACAATTAGAACAATTAATTATTATTGAGGAAGAAAAAAATGAATATAACAGAATCAATTAAATTTAACAAACTTAAAGAAGAAAATGAAAAACTTAAAAAAGAACTTGCTGAAAAAGATAAAGAAATTAATAAAATATTAATGATTTGTAATAACTATGGTGAAGAATTTGAGCCAAAATCTGAAAATATTGATGTAATTATTAAAAATCACATTGAGAACTTAGAAAAACTAATTGATTGTCTAAATAACATTATTAATGGAAAAAATAAACAATTACAACAATCACAATTGTTTAAAGGAGATTTTGAAAAAAGATTTATTGATATTGGGTGTTTTCCAAGACCTTTAAGATATGTTTTAAAAGATAATTCTAAATATGACACATTACCTAGTAAGGAGGGTGAATAATGAATCAATTTATTGCCATTGGTAGAACAACAAAAGATATTGAAATTAAAAGAACACAAAATAATAAAGAATATGCCATGTTTCAATTAGCAGTAACAAGACCACATTCAATTCAAAAAGATACTGATTTTATTCCTTGTCAAGTTTGAAATAAACAAGCAAATTTATTACAACAATATTGTCATAAAGGTAGTCAAATTGGACTTACAGGTATTTTACAATCTTATAAAGATAAAGATAATAAAATACAATGAATGGTAAGAGTTTATAGTTGTGAATTTTTACAAACTAATAATAATTTAAAAAAAGATACTTATCTAAAAAACCACAAGAAAAAATAGAATTTAATTCATCTGATACAAAAGAATTATTTAATAATGATAATCAAAATATTGGTAATGATGAAGCAATTTTATGAGATTAAATTTAAAACCTTTATATATTTATAATGATGAATTACATAAGTATAGCATTTTAATCCCTAGTGTTAGTCAAATTGTTAATATTTTATTACCAAAAGACTATTCGCAAATTGATGATAATATTTTAAAATTAGCACAAAATCGTGGAATATGTATACATAATATGATTGATGTTTGAATAAAAAATAATTTTGATGATGAATTAATTGAATTTATTGATTGTGAAATAAAATCACATCGTGAATTATTTAAAAATTTTATAAAACTATATCAAGAAAATTTTAAAGATATTAAATTTAGACATTATGAAACTGAAAAAACACTTTATAGTCCTTTAATGTGTGGTACAACTGATTTTATTGGTATAACAACAGATAATGAATATATAATGTGTGATTGAAAAATTACAAGTTCTAATGAAAAAGCGGATATTGAACTCTATATTTGACAATTAAAACTTTATTATTTATTAGAAAAAAAATTTTGTATAGATAATAAAAAAATATTAATGATAATTATAAATCCAAAATTAAAAATAGTAATTAAAGAAAAAGTTAATATTACTAAACAAGATTTAGAACAAATTAAAGAAGCCATTTTAATATGACAAGAAAGAGAGGAGTGAGAAAATGCCACAAGAAACTAAAACAAAAACCTTAATTGAAAGTATTGGAGAAATTCAATCTGATATAAATCTTTTTGTTGGTAAAAATGCCAGAAATGAACATAATAATTATAATTATTTTACAGAAAGTGACCTCTATCAAACCTTAAAACCACAATTACGTAAACAAGGTATAACTTATACTATTCAAGCAGTTGGAGAACCAAGTTTTACAGAACCACAAAGTAGTAAAGGTGGAAAATTAATAAATTATTATTCAAAAGGATTATTAACACTTTATAAAGGTAGTGAAAAATTAGAATTAGGAATTATTTTATCAGCACAAAATTCAGATATTGCAAAAGCAATTGGTAGTGCTTTAACTTATGGAGCTCGTTATTGATTATGTAAAAATTTTGGTATAGCAACAGATGAATTAGATCCTGATAGTACTGAAATAAGTAAAGAAAATAATAATCCAAATTCAATGAGTTTAGAACATTTTAATAATATTAAAATTTTATTACAAATACAAAAATAGATATAAATATTAAAGAAGAAGCAAAAAAATTTATTAAAGAAACTACAAGTGCAACAAAATTAGAACCAGTTATTATTAAAAAACAAAGTGAAGATTTTTATTATCAATTTAAAGAAAGGTTTTTAAAATAATGATAAAAATAGGTATTGACCCATCAGGTACTGGTACTACGGGTATTGTTATTTATGAAGATAATAAATTAAAGGAAAAATTCGAATTTACTAGTATGTTGTGATTAAAACACATATCTTTTATAAAAGATATATTATGCAAATGCAAATATTGTAATTTTCTTAGTATTATAAACATTGAAAATTGTTTACCAACAAATGCTAATGGTTCAAAAGACTGTGATGATTTATTGCGATTACTAGGTGCTATTGAAGCTATTGAAATTAAAAAGAAACATTATACTATTATTAATTGAGTATCTAACTGAGTATCACCACGACATACTAAATCAGTTGTTAAAAATATGGAAAATTTAAGTAAATATAATGATAGTTGTTTATGAAAATATGATAAAGATACTAATTTAACTTATCAATATGGTAAAAGTTGATTTTATAATAATGAAAAAATAAGTAATCATCTCCGCGATGCAATTATAATTGCTAATTATGAGAGGTAATATTATGAAGAAAACATATAATAAAAAACGAAAAGATAAATATAATCAAAAACGGAAAATATATTATTCTAGCTTTATTCGAAAAACAGTTAATCTTTACTTAAATCAAGAGCAAGAAAAAATCTGAAATAATTTACCACAAAACTATACTTTTTCTGAAAAAGTAGAATATTTTATTAATTATTATATTATAAATAACAAATAAAAAATAATCAATTAAGGTTATTTTTTTAAATTCTATTTGTAAGTTTTTCAATCGCTTCTTTTTTAGCATATTCTTTATCATTAATTTTAACTTGTTTTTTGACATTTTTAATTTGTCCATTTTTAATTGCTAATTCTGTTGCACTTTCAGCACCGCGTAAATGCTTTTCATGTGCAATTACAGCAGTTCGTAATTCTCTAATTTCTGCTTTATATTTTTTAATTTTTTTAGCAGATAAACCAAGAACGCCAAGACTACCAGTTCCAACTGAACCCGCTAATACAAGTAAAACAATCATTAATGTATCTGTTGAAATATTAATTTTTTTATTTCCTTTCTATCCTTTCTAAAACAGTGGCCATCTATTCTTTCAGAACAAAATAATTTATAAAATAGACTATATAACCACCCAAAAATATCTACCCCCCTATATAGTCTATTTATTTCATTTTTTTTAAGACAATATTGATTTCAACTTTTAACTTGTTCTATTGTTTGTTTACAATTATGACAAATATTAACATTATGTTTTTTAAGATATTTACGAAATATTAATCAACCAAATAATATTAAATATAAGATATAACTTGGTATTTTATAAATTTGTTCTAAACATTTACCAATTGGTAATTTAATTGCTGGTATTTTAGGTATTTTTGTCGTTAATCAAGCAGTACTATGTAATATTGGATAAGAAATAATAATACCAGCATATCCAAAAAAAACCACCATCATTTATATCATGTTGACCAAACATAAACTCTTTAACTGGTTCTAATGTTGGTATTCAATTAAAATGTAAACTAGTAAAAAATAAACCATATAAACTTAAAAATGGTGTATGATATAAAATTGATAAAGCATTATATAGCATAATATATGCTTTTTTAATATGAAATGGATATTTATCATATTTTAAAAACTTACGATTTTTTCATGCTTTAAAACTTTGACTTGGATTTCTTTGTTCAAAACCTAATCTTTGTCAATAAGTACCATTTTCATTTTTAATAATAATATTTTCTTTATCTATCATATTTATACCTCTTGTCGGAAAATGCGAACACTATTAATTCTTGTATTATTACCAGTAGAAACATCAGTTAAATAAACCCGATCACTAGCACTATATAAAGAAAGGTCATAAGGGGTTTTCCCCACATCACCAGCAAAACAATTTGATTGTTGTTTTGTTAAAGTCTTATTTTCTTTTGTTTCGGTAAAATAAGGTGGTCGAAGTAATAGAAACCCCTCAGCTTTGTTAAAATTAGTTGGTGATATTCTAACATCATAACAATATTTTTCTGAAAATTCAGAAATATCAATATAAGTTGAACTATCCGGTGTGTATGATATCGATACTTCTTCTCATTTAATTTTTTTATTTATTTCAAACACTCATTTTAACAGTTGGTCAATAGTATCTTTTAAACTTTTATTTAAAGATAATTTATTATTTTCAATATCAAATTCATTTGATAATAATAATTCTAAACTACTATCATCTTTTTGATGTAATGGGGCATTAACTGTTATTGAACTACCACTTTGTGCTTTTTTAACAATATATTTTCCATCTTCTTTATCAATATAATCTTTATTTAAATCACTATCTTTAATAACATCAGATGGTATAACACTGCCTTATTTTGCTTTTCATACATTATTTTCATAATAAATCGTATCATTATCAAAAGGCACTATTAATTTAATATACTCATTATAATCAATCTTACTAAAATCATTATCTTACTAAAATCATTAATAGTAGGATAAGTTATATTAATTGAATTATCTGTTTGAAATCGTTCTTTTAATCAAAATAATAATGTTTCATAAAATGTTTTTTTAGTAATATATTTATATTCTTCTTCTCATGGATGAGCATAATTTCCTAAATTATAATTATATGGTCTTATATTTGTTTTACTAGATATAATATCAATTATTTCACCTGCTAATTTTAAAGCATTTTTAACATCACGAGTAATATTTTCATTTGCCTCAGGGTCATTAGTTTGTGAATATGCTACTCCCCCTTGTGAAAATGAAGCACTCCCAGTTAGATCATTTACACCTTTTGGTAAATATCAATTAATAACTGCTAATAAACAAGCAGATTGAATATAACTTAATCATTTATCATATTCAATTACACCTGTATTATCTTTTTTTACTCATGGAAATAAATCTTTTTTATTAATCTTATCGGAAATTGTTCCACCTGATAATCTATCCATTCATAAACTAGTTTTTAAAATAGCATTATAAATTAAATTATCATTATAAGCAGATTGTTTTCTATCATTAATTGGTTGTCAAAGTTTACTTTCTTTAACATCTTCAACTGTTATAAATAACAAATTATTTAAATTATTTTCCATATAAAACACCCCTTAATTGATTACGATATTTATTTTTTAAATTAGATGGTTTATAACTATTAACTTTTCTTTTATTTTTATTAATTGTTTTAATAGATTTATTAACTTGATAAAATTTACTATTAACTGGTGTTTTATATAAATTCTTAATATTTTTAATATCATTTCGGCGTTCACGATATCATTTTTTATTATTAATTTCACCAGCAAAATTAAAATTAAAATGCCCAATCTTTAAATTTTTAATAAACTTTTTAATTTGCTGTAATTTTTGAACTGTTGGTAATGTTAATTTAATATTTCCTTTTGGGTATTTTTTTTAATTCTCTTGGTAATCTTTTTCTAATATAATTTCTTAAATGACTAGGTAATCATTTTCTTAATCAATAACGCCAAAATAAAGTCCCTGCATTAGATACAGCATTACTTAATAATTTTCAAATTTCCACTGGAACACTAGGATAAACATATGGACCATAAAACTTAGGGTTTTTTGCTGTTTTTGTATATATTAAAATAGTTAAATTACCCGTTAAAGTTAATTTATTTGTAATATTAAACATACCACTATCAAGTCAACTACTATTTAAAGGTTGTCAATTAGTATTTAAATAATTTTCATTTTTAAATTGTTCTCTATTTTGAATATTATTTTCTTTTTCTAATTGATTTAATATTTGTTGAATTTCTTTTTTATAACCTTTTTTAATTAAATTTAAGTAAGTAAATGGATCTAACCACTGATAAATACCTTCAACATTATTAGTGATTTTTTTATATTTACCAGTAGTATATTCAATTGGTTTTAATACTGTTTGTTTAATTTGATTAACTCTATTAATTAAATTAACAAATTTACTTATTAATGGTTTATTTTCTAAATTAGAAACTAATAAAGTTAATATTCTTAAAATTAATAAATTCATAATTAGGTTTTTTAGTAGCAGCAGGAACAGTTAAAATGATTTGAAATGGATACTGTTGTTGGTAAAGGCCATAAATCTGCTATTTTAGTTTTAGTAGAACAATCAAGTAAAAAATACTTTGCAATAAAATTAGAAAATCATACTGCTAGGGAAGTTGAGAAAAAGTTTAAAGATATTGTTATAAATAATAATTTAATTGGAAAAATTAAAGGAATAATAACAGATAGAGGTAAAGAATTTAGTGAATGACGAGAAATGGAAATATTTGCTGAAACACAAGTATATTTTTGTGATGCTGGTTCACCACAACAAAAACCTTTAATTGAATATATGAATAGTGAATTAAGATATTAATTTCCTAAGGGAACTGATTTTAATAATATTAGTCAGAAAAGAATAGATTTAGTAGTTAATGTTATAAATGATAAACTCCGACCGTGTTTAAATTGAATAAGTGCTAAAAAAATGTTTTTACAGAATATTTAAAGAAATTTATTAATTAAAATTTAATAAATGCTTTTTTAGTATGATTAAATATGGTTAAATTAAGTTATATTTATAAAATATTTTAATTTTTTAAAAAAAGAGCTGCATTTGTTAAAAATGATGTTATCATCAAATTAACAAGAGACAGATTTTGCTACTTGCATTTACAGGATTCCATTTTAATAACATATTTTATAATTTAATATACATTTTTAAATATTTATTGTTTATATATTCTGCAAAAACATTTTTTTAGCACTTATTCAATTTAAACACGGTCGGAGTTTATCATTTATAACATTAACTACTAAATCTATTCTTTTCTGACTAATATTATTAAAATCAGTTCCCTTAGGAAATCAATATCTTAATTCACTATTCATATATTCAATTAAAGGTTTTTGTTGTGGTGAACCAGCATCACAAAAATATACTTGTGTTTCAGCAAATATTTCCATTTCTCGTCATTCACTAAATTCTTTACCTCTATCTGTTATTATTCCTTTAATTTTTCCAATTAAATTATTATTTATAACAATATCTTTAAACTTTTTCTCAACTTCCCTAGCAGTATGATTTTCTAATTTTATTGCAAAGTATTTTTTACTTGATTGTTCTACTAAAACTAAACAACTAGATTGATGGTTTTTTCCAACAACAGTACCCATTTCTAATCAACCAACATTAGAAACTTTATTTTCAATATCTCAAATTGACTTAAAATCAGTTAATTTACCACGATTATCAGATTTTCCTTTTGTTTTATATTTTTTACCACGATGTCGCAAATTCTGTTTAAAAAACCATAAAAACCTAAACGAATTCATTTATAAAAAGTTTTAAGACAAGCAGGAAATTTAACACCAAATTTTAAAAAATAACGATAAATAAATTCTCTCGGAGCATCACAATATTTATTAAGTCTAATTTTCATAAAATTAATCTGTTCTTCAGTAAATTTACATCTTTTATTATCCTTTTTTCTTTTCTCATAATACATTTCACCTGACTTATAAGCACTATATTCTTTAATAGTTTTAAATCTCTTAATTTCTCGTAAAATAACAACACTAAATATTGTCGTTAATCAAGTTGGCTTAATATATCTCCTTTCAAAATTTTTAAATATCGCGTCACGTTCTGCGTGTTCGCTACGCTCAAAATAAACAATATTGAATAAATTACCGTTAATAAATTACGCGGATAATTTATTCATTTTCTTTTACATTATTAATTACTATTTTATTTACAGTATTAATAACAATATTTTTTCCATACTTTTTTACTAGCGACTGCAAAATAAAATAATGTTTTCTTTCCATTAACAAATCAACTCCTTTCTGAGTTGATTTGTTACACTTCGATTACACAATGCCATTAGAAGAATCTTTTTTATTTAATTCTCCTCCATTTTTAGCTTTTTCATAAATTTCAACAATTGCTTTATGACGTAAATATTCTTCTTCTGAAATATTTTGAATAAGGCGTTCTTTAATTTCTTCTTCAATAAATAAAGAAAGATATTTATTTAAAGTATTAACTGCTTGGTTAATTTCATCATTTTCTGTAACAAAATCATTAATTAATTCAAATTTTTCTTCTCATGATAAGTTATTAACAAATTCTAAAATAAATCTTGGATTTTCTTTAATATATTCTGATAAGGGTTTATCAACATGTTCATCGATAAAAAGATCAATTTTTTCTGGCAACATCGCTGTTTTTACCTCCTACTATACTATTTTTTGATAATATTAATAATTTTTAATTATTAATATTATCAAACTCACTTTAATTATAACATTTATTTTTAAAAAACATTTTTGCATTTTTAACAATAAATCTATATAATATTTCCAAATAAGGTAAAATATTTCTTAAAAGGTAAGGTGTAAAAAGTGAATAGGCTATTTTTTGAAATTAATTATATTGATTGACCATTAATATTATTTATTGCTAAAATATTAGTCTTTTTTGCTGTTGTTTATTTTGCTTCATATCTTACAAATCTTACTGTTTTGAAGAAAAAAATAAAACAAATTTTAACAATTATTTTCTTAGTTGGAATTCAAATTAGTTTTTATTTTTTACTAATGGATACAACGAATTTATTGGTTCTTCGTAATCTCCTTACTTTAACAGTTTGCTTAATTAGTTTATGAATTTTAATTGGTAAACAATTGTTTCCTAATTATTATAATGATTCAATTATTTGTCTTTTTTCCATTGTATTTAAAGTTAGTTTAATAACAATATTTGCAATTCATAAAACTACGATCAAAGACTCAGACAATATGATTATTGTTATTGTTCTAGGTCTTGTTTCATTTATTGCAACAATATATTTTTTTAAACAATATTGAACAAAATATTTAAAAATTGTCTTAATTAACAAAATTTTAGCTTATATCAATACATTTAAACCATTTCATTATGCTTTAAATGAAAATAATATTTCTCTTGTATTATTTTCACAAAATGTTTTTGTTTTAATTTCCCTTGCTTTTTCTGTCAATAGTACAGTTATGTTTAAAAAACTTTCATTAATTTTAAAAAAACAAAATATTCAGGAAAATTTTAGTTTCATTAATGTATGTGAATTAGATAATGCTATTAAGTCTTTACAAATGCATATGTTAGTAAATAAACGTAGTGAAAAAGAATTAAAAATTATTGTAAATGGTTATCAACGAGAGTGCTTGAATTAGAATAGTTTTCTAAATGTTATTTTTAAATAAATAAAATTTTAAAAGTTAAAAAATGAAAAAGGAGATACAAATAATGAAAAAAATTTTAGTTATTTTAAGTAGTGTTATTTTAATAAGTTCACCTGTTTTTGCATTTGCTCTATGTGCGCCTACCCCTGCTAGACATCCTGATATTGATACAACGAGTGGGGGAAACGATGATAATAATGGGGGAACTAGTGGTGATTATGAAAAAAATCGAATTATTAAACGATTAACTAGTTTTAGTGAATTATTACCTCTTGTTGTTGATAGTAATGAATACCAAACTGTTAATAGTGATGATGCTTTTAGCATTTTAAAAAGTAAATTTAAAGAATTTAGTGATGATTTAATGCTAACACAAACAAATTTTACGCCTATTGAAATTGCAGAAGATGGGACTACCCATTATGGCCAATTAACTGTCGTTGCTGATTATAAAGATAAAGAATTAACTAATCCAAAAACAAATGATTCAAATTTTTTAATTCATGTTGCTACTAATAATTTAAAATGAGCAAATGATACAGTTCAAAAATTAAATGAAAGTATAACAATGATTTTGTCTAAAATAAATCTTTCATTTCAAGGTGCTAACTTAGCAATTGGGAATATTTTATCGTTAATTACATCATTTCATCTTTTTGATAGTTTTCCAAAAGTTATTCCAACGTCATTTAATGCGGATGATCAAAATTGAAAACAATGACAGGGATTTGTTAATGAATTAATGAATTTACCAGTTGCTGATGAAATGCTTAAAAATGGTGAAATTAATGAAACGATAAAAAAAGATCTTGTGCTGGGCACTACTCTAGAAATAAAAATTATAGCAAAATACCTTAATATTTTAAATAGTTTAGCACCAGATATTATTCATTTTCGTAATTTTGTTCTCGAAAAACGTGAGCAACAAAAATCACAAAATTTAATTTTATTACTATTACAATATTTATTTGAGGAACCACGAGAAATTAATAATGATGGGTTTTTAGATGTTAATCAAAATATTCCAAGTACTAAAAATAAAAAAAGAACCCTTCAATTTAGTACTAATTTAGAACATATTTTACATAATTTATTAGAAGGATGAAAAAGCAAAAGCGGTGAATGGTCAGATAGCAGAACTCCAATTTCAATTGTAGTAAAAGTTGATTGATTATTTTCAAATACAACTGTTAATATTAAATATGAAAAAATTCCACCAGGTTTTTTTCAAATAACATCAGGGACAGAAGGACTTATTGATATTCTTTCTATTGATAAAATTAAAGCATTTATTAATCAAATATTTAATTATGATTTAACAACTGATTTATCAATAAAAGTAAAACTTGTTAGGTGAGATTTTAATTTTCCAATTCCGTCGCTTAGTGGAGAAATTAAAAAACTTATACCTTCAATATTGAAAATTAGTGGACATAGTAGTGAAGCAATTGATAATACTTCCATAGAACTAGTTAGTGGCGTAGTTCAAATTGAATATCAAGATGAAAAAGATGGAGTATGAAAAACAGCTGCTGAAATAACTGATTTAAAATCAGCGCTAGAAATGCGAATTAATATTAATAATATTAAGTTTAAAGTTAAATCGAATAATGACACAATGATTTTGCTTGAAACAACTAATCCGGATTTACATCTAATTTCTATTCTAGATATTAATTCTAAAATTTTAGGAAAATAGTTATTTTTAAAAATTAAGATAAAAAAAGAATGCTTTTATTAAATAATTAAAGAATTTTTTATTTTAAAAAATTATTAACTTAATTTACTATAGGAACATTTTATTGTTATGATTGCATTTTAAATTATAATCAGTATAATTTAAAAAGATTATTAAGTAGTAAATGGAGGTCTAAATGATAAAAATTGCTTTAATTTGTTCGGCAGGAATTAGTGCTAATCGAATTTTAGATAAAATTAATGATGTTATTGTTAAAAATAATTATGATATGCAATTTTTTGTAATAACACCAGAGCAATTAGAGAATAATTATAATATTATTTTATTAGCTCCCCAAGTTGAGTATTTATCAGCAAAAGTAGCTGCTATTGCAATCAATAGTAAAGTTGCTGTGTTACCGTCAGAATTATATATTAATAATGATTCAAAAGGGATTATTGATTTTGCTAATACATTATAAGTTTAAATTTTTTAATAAAAATTTTTTACTTTATTTAATTTTAAAATAATTTTTTTCAAATAAGGTGTATTTGCCTTATTTTTTATGCTACAATATATCGGTTTTATTTTTATAAAAGAAAGAGTGGTGATTTCTATGCTTGTACAACAGGAACAGTCTGGACTCATTTTACAATTAAGCCGGATTATTAAGGGTATTAATTTTTACAAAAGTAATACATTATTTAATATTGTTTCTGACCATCAAGAAGATAATCACCGCAGTTATTTATAATTGCTAATATTTTTAGTTGTGTTAATTTATCTTATTTTGTTGTGTCATGAAACAAAGTAAGAGATATGATTTTCTAATTTTATTGCAAAATATTTTTTACTTGATTGTTCTACTAAAACTAAACAACTAGATTGATGGTTTTTTCCAACAATAGTATCCATTTCAAATCATCCAACATTAGAAACTTTATTTTCAATATCTCAAATTGACCTAAAATCAGTTAATTTACCAAGATTATCAGATTTTCCTTTTCTTTTATATTTTTTACCACGATGTCGCAAATTCTGTTTAAAAAAACCATAAAAACCTAAACGAATTCATTTATACAATGTTTTAACACAAACCGGAAATTTAATACCAAATTTTAAAAAATAACGATAAATAAATTCTCTCGGAGAATCACAATATTTATTAAGTCTAATTTTCATAAAATTAATCTGCTCTTCCGTAAATTTACATCTTTTATTATTTTTTTTTCTTTTCTCATAATACATTTTATCTGACTTATAAGCACTATATTCATCAGTAGTTTTAAAACGCTTAATTTCTCGTAAAATAGTACTACGATGTCTATTCAAACATTTAGCAATTACAGAAATATTCTGTTCACCATTCTTTTTTTTAAAAAAATTTTTGATAATAATTATTGTTCTAATTTAACTTTATCCATAAAACTTAAATGACTATACATAACATTTATATACCTTTCATTAACTTATAAAATTTTTAATATTTAATACGAATAATTGATATATAATTGATATGTGATAAGACCAATTATATATAAAAAAGGCATCATGTAATCGAAGTGCAACAAATCAATTCTGAAAGGAGTTGATTTGTTGCACTTCGATTACAAAATGCATATCAAAAGTTGCTTATATTAAAGTAACAAAAAGTTGCTTATAAAATAATTTTAAAAAGAGGTAAAAGGAATGGTTGTGAAAAATAAACATTCCTTTTAATTTTAATAATTATTATTTTAATGTTAAAATAATAATTAGATTTATGTTAAAATCTTGATTATAAAATAATATACTAAGTATTATTTAAATTTTCATAGTTTTAAAAAACAATAAAAATTAATAAGAATGATGAGGTGAAGTTATGCAGAAAAAAACAGCACAAAAATATGGATTTTTTATGTGCTTTTGTATGGTTGTTGGGACAGTTATTGGAACAGGAATCTTTTTTAAAAACGAAGGGGTGTATGGTTTAACTAATGGGAATGGAATTCTAGGTTTAATTGCTTGGATAATTGGTGGTCTAATGGCTCTTTCGTTTGGGTTATCATTTATGGAAATTTCTTCAGCAAAACAAGATTCAAATTCAGGTATTGCTTTGTATGCAAAAATGTTCGGGGGAAAATGGTTTGGCCGCGTAGTGAGGAACGCTATGAACCATATTTATATTCCGTTAACAACTTTCACTGTTGCGTATTATACAACAAAAGCTTCAATCTGAGCCTTTGGTGGTGGTTTAATGGCAGAAATTGCATTTAGTGAAAAAGTTGGTGGTTATGCGAATTATCAATTAATTTTAACTAGTTTTTCAGTTATTTATACTGTCCTGTTAATTTATATTTGTACTTATTTAGAAAAAACAGGGAAATATATTCAAATGGTAACCGTTGTTTTAAAATTAATTCCATTAATTTTAGTTGGGTTAATTGGAATGTTCTTTTTTAACAATGACCCTAATGCATTAAGCAAAAGTGGTTTAGGTGATCCTGATAAATATAAATTAGTTCTTAATAAAACTGGATTTGAAATGATTTTAATGGCTTTACCAGGGATTTTGTTTTCATTTGATGGTTTTTTATCAACAACATATATTCAAAAGGATGTTAAAAAACCAGAACGAAATATTCCATTAGCTTTAGTATTAGGATTAGCATCAGTAACAATTCTTTATTTACTTGTTTCAATTGGAACTTTAAATTTAGATGCTCGAGGAAGTGTTGCTGCTGCGGCTGGAAAAATTTTTAATAATCCTGTTCTTAATAAAATTTTTGAACGAATTATTTTCTTCTTTATTTTAATTAGTGCTTTTGGAACTTTAAATGGATATAGTTTTTCTTTAGTTAAACTAAGCCATTCCTCAATTGAAGATAATTTTATTATTGGTGCAAAGTTATGAAATAAAATTATGAAAAAATATAGTATTAATTTTGCAATTTTTTTAGCATCAGTTATGATTACACTAGTGTGAGGATTAATTATGGGAATTCCAACTATTTTTGCAAAAGAAACTTATAATTTTTATGATTTTATTAGCAATGCTGGTGTTGTGATGGCATTTCTGATGTATGGGACAATTATTGCCTTGCGAATATGAAATCGCTATCATCAACGGATTACAACAATTAAAAATTGATATTTTCTTCCAGCTGCAATTATTAGTGTTATTTGTATTATTGCTATTATTGGTTATAACATTTATTCATATTTTTTAAATGCTATTGTAATGCCAGAAAAAACTGGCCCTATTTTAGCAATTGTATTATTACTGTTAATTTTAGTTTTGCCATGATTTGGAATATGAATGAAAGATAATGATACAATTAATAAAAAATTAACTATGCCAATGCAATTTAATGAGCAAGACTCTAAGAAAGATTTAAAAAAAATTTAGTAGAAAGTTCAGAAACAAAATAGAAGGATAAAACATAATTTTATTAAATGATGAGGATAGTTTATTAATTTTAGATTTTACTATTATATAAAGTAGTATTAATTTAAAGTTATATTAAAAAAGAAAGAATATTTATTTAATAAAAAAACTAACTTTTTAAGGAAAAATAATATGTCATGTAAGTTCTGGTGATAATTTAGCAAGTTTAATGCAAATTTTTATAATTAGTTTATTAAAAATAAGAGTACTAAAAATTTTAATGTATTTTTATTTATTATTAATTATGTTTTATTTAAATTATTTTCGCTATAATTAACATAAGGATAAAATTATGAGAGGCTTAGGTGAAATTATTTAAAAAGGATAAAAAATATTATTGATTTAGGAATTTTATTACTTTAAGTCTTATTTGATTTATAAAATGCTAATATATGTGTTAAAAGTCCTAAATTTATAATTTAGGTAAAAATATTTTTTAAGAAAGGAGTCTCGGGATGGCAAAAATAATAACTAAATTTAAGGGAAATAATAAAGAGTTTAAGGGACGAAAAAAAGAAATTGGTTTTTTAAAAACTGATGAGATTAAACAAATTTCCCAGTTTTCTCAAAGCGAAATTTTGGAACATTTTGAACTTAAGAATTTTGGTTTAACTTATGATGAAGCAGAAGAAATGGGTAAAAAATATGGCGATAATTCGCAAGAAAAAATGAAATTTCATTGATTTAAACATTTTTTAAAAGTATTGTTAAATCCTTTTAACATTGTTTTGGCTTTAATTGCGACCTATAATATAATTAGTTATTTTGCTTTAGGTGGTGATAGTTTTGAAGTTATTGGAGTTATTATTATTGCTATTATGATTATTATTAGTGCTACAATTGCATATGTTCAAGATATACGTAGTTTTTTCGTGACGAAAAAACTAACAGATTTAGTTAGTAACACAATTACAGTAATTCGATTAGAAGATGATGAAAAAGTTTCTGAAGTGTCAGTTAAAAATAATACTAGTTTAATTCGAGAAGCAAAAGAATTAGAAATTCATGAATTAGTGCCCGGTGATTTAATTTATTTATCAAGTGGAGATATGGTTCCTGCTGATGTTCGTATATTATGAAGTAATGAACTTTTTATTAATCAATCAAGTTTAACTGGTGAATCATTACCTGTTGAAAAACATGCTAGTTATAATCGCCATAAAGCAAGTTTATTAGAATTAGAAAATATTTGTTATACGGGGACAAGTGTTGTTTCAGGGAGTGCAATTGCAGTTGTTATTGGTGTAGGACCAGAAACATATTATGCGACAATTTCAAAAACATTACAAGCTAAACCACCAGAAAATAGTTTTAATCGTGGAATTAAAAGAACAACCTGACTACTATTGTCGTTTATGTTTGTAATGGTACCAATTGTTTTTGTTATTAATGGAATTACAAAAAATGACTGGCTATCTGCCTTATTATTTGCTATTTCAGTTGCAGTTGGTTTAACGCCTGAAATGCTGCCAATGATTGTGACTTCTAATCTTGCACGTGGTGCAAGTCGAATGAGTAAAGCCAAAGTTGTTGTTAAAAAATTAGAAGCAATTCAAAATTTAGGAGCAATTGATGTTTTATGTACGGATAAAACAGGAACATTAACAAATGATAAGATCGAATTGGTTGATTATCAGTTGTTAGATAATAAAAAAGATGATCGTTTATTAACATATTTATATTTAAATAGTTATTTTCAAACAGGATTAAAAAATCCTTTAGATAAAGCAATCATTCATTATATTGATAATCATCATTTATCTAGTTTTAAGGATGATTATCAAAAAATTGATGAAATTCCGTTTGATTTTAATCGACGGAAATTAACAGTTGTTGTTTCAGGGAAAGACAAGCATCATACTTTAATTTGCAAAGGGGCAATTGAAGAAATTATTAAAAATTGTACAAGAATTGAATATAAAGGAAAAGTTGAAAAGATAACAGAAGAACATTTACGAATGATTTTTGCAACAGCAGAGCGAATGAACAGTGAAGGGCTAAGAGTTATTGGATTAGCATATAACCATGGCCATGATGCCGATACTTATTATTCAACAAAAGATGAGAAAAATTTAATTTTTTATGGTTTCTTTTCTTTTCTTGATAAACCAAAACCTTCTGCAGCAAAAATGATTCAATTATTGCGAAAAAACGGAGTACAGTTAAAAATTTTAACGGGGGATAATGAGCAAGTAACAAGAGCAATTTGTGATCGAGTTCATTTAAAAATTCGTGGTGTTATAACTGGCGATTATATTGAAAAATTAAGTGAATTTGAACTCCGTGATGTTGTTGAGCAAAATAATATTTTTGTTAAATTAAACCCGTTACAAAAAGCAAAAATTATTACAGCTTTAAAACAAAACCAACATGTTGTTGGTTTTATGGGTGATGGAATTAATGATGCACCTGTTCTGCGCCAAAGTGATGTTGCAATATCTGTTGATAATGCAACTGATATTGCAAAAGAAGCATCAGATATTATTTTATTAGAAAAGTCCTTACTAGTTATGGAAAAGGGAATTATTCAAGGACGACAAATTTTTGGAAATATTTTAAAATATATTAAGATTACAATTGCTTCGAACTTTGGAAATGTTTTGAGTATTTTAATTGCTTCAGCATGATTACCATTTCATCCAATGATGCCAATTCAAATTTTATTTCAAAATTTATTATATGATGTATCCCAATTGGCAGTAGCATTTGATAAGGTTGATGTGGACTTTTTATCAAAACCACAAACTTGAACAACAAAGGATATTTTACCGTTTGTTTTTGTTAATGGACCTGTCTCCTCAATTTTTGATGTTTTAACTTTTGTTGTTACTGGGTATTATTTTGGGGTTCTTGCCAATCCGCAGCATATTACTGCTGAACAAATTACTTTATTTCAAACATGTTGATTTGTTGAAGGATTAGTGACACAAACTTTAATTGTACAAATGTATCGAACAAGAAAAATTCCGTTCTTTCAATCAATGCCATCATGACAATTATTGGTATCCAGCATTGTCGTTATTTTGATTGGAATTACCTTGCCATTTACATTATTAGGACCAAAACTAAGTTTAGCACCATTACCTGCAATGTACTTTGCTTTTTTTACGGCATTAGTGATTGGATATTGTTTAATGAGTCAAGGAGTCAAAGATTTATATATTAAAATTTTTAAGCGATGACTATAGATTTACTTTTAGTAAATCTATTTTTAATACAAAATAAAAAAACATCTTGCTTTTGCAAGATGTTTAAAATTATTTTTTAAACAATTCAAATAATGTTTTAATCATTACTCCAGTTCCACGCCCATCTTTAGTATCGGCTGTTCCAGCGATATCTAAATGAATATATGGTTTTTCTTCTACAAATTCACATAAAAATGCAGCAGCAGTTGAACTACCAGCAAAGCGTGAACTTTCAGCATTTGTTAGATCAGCAATTGGTGTTTTACGCATTACAGCAGTATGTTCTTCTAAAATTGGCATTCTTCAAATTCCTTCATGGGCATTAGTAGCTGCTTGTACAAATTGATCATATCAAGCATCATTATTAGTAAAAATACCAGTTAATCATTTTCCTAATGCTACTAGAATGGCACCAGTTAATGTTGAAGCTTCAATTAATTTATCCACATTTAATTTACGAATAGCATAAGTAATACCATCAGCTAGAACTAATCTTCCTTCAGCATCAGTATTATCAATTTGAACAGTTTTTCCGTTCATTGAAGTAATAACTGACTCAGTTAAAGTTGCTTTTCCTCCAATTCGATTTTCTGTTAAACAAGCCACGGCAGCAATATTTGTTTTAACTTGAGCTTTTGCTAAAGCTAATACTGTTGAACAAACAATAGCTGCTCCTGACATATCGAATTTCATTCCAGTTAATGCGTTTGATGGCTTCAAATTATACCCACCACTATCGAAGGTAATTCCTTTTCCTATTAAACCAACTTTTTCTTTTTTATTACTATCGCCTAAATATTCTAAGACAACAACTCGTGGTTCTAAATAGCTTCCAGCATTAACAGCTAAAAGTAAGCCCATTTTTTCTTTTTCAATTTCTTTTTTATCTAAAACTGTTACTTTTAAATTTGGGATTCCTTTTGCCATTGCTGTAATTTTTTCAGCAAAAATTTCTGGATACATTAAATTTGGTGGTGTATCTTGTAACATACGAGCAAAATTAACAAATTCCATTTTAATTTGAATTTCTTTAAAAACAGCAGGTGCTTTTTCACACTCATGAATTAAATTAATTGTATAAACTGGTTTTTCTTTTTTATCTGTTTTTAAATTATAATTATCATTTAAAGCATATAATGTTCCTTCAACTAGAGCTTTAAAAATATGACTATTTGCTTCAGCACCTTTTTTGAAAGTGTTAACATCAATGTTTAAACTATATTTAATTGTTTGCATAAAATTTTTTATAAAATCTTCAGCATTTTTAAAAGTTAATGCTTTTTCAAAATAAGCATAGATTGTTTTTTGCTCTGAAATTAAAGTTGTTGCACCGTTTTCTTGGACAACTAATGGATTAATTTCGTCGCCTTTAAAAACTGCTTTTAGTGTTAAATCTTGTTTTTTATCATTTAATAATACCATTATAAAATTCCTTCTTTCTATATAGATAATTATATACACAATATTATAACATTATCTAGAATAACAATAAAAATATTTTGTTTTCCGTTATAATATAAAAAGATAAATTTAGAAGAAAGAGGAGAAAATAATGAAACGAAATGAAGCACCAGCACAATATAAATGAGATTTTAGTCATTTATATCCTAATCATGTGGCATGAAAAAAAGATTTAGCAAAAATTGTAAAAAAATTAGAAGAAATTATTACTTTTAAAGGAAAATTAAATCAAATAACTTTTTTTAAAAAATATATTTTTTTAGATGAAGAAATTGATTTAATTGCAAATAAAATGGGACAATATCTGCATATGGGTGATATTGACACAACTGATTTATCATATCAAGAATTAGAGGGAATTTATTCAAACACTTTAAGTCAAATTTCAAGTCAATTAGCTTTTGTTGCTCCAGAATTAAAAGCAATTGGTGAAAAAACAATTATGACATGAATTAAAGAAGATTCTGCCTTAAGTGCATATGAATATAGTTATCGTAAGTTTTTTAAAAATGCAAAGTATGTTTTATCAGAACGTGATGAAGAAATTTTAGCTTTAGTAACACGGTCACGAGGCGTAGCTTATGAATTATACGATTTATTAGCATATGCTGATAAAAAGCCAACTTTTATTGATTATCAAGGAACAAAAACAGAATTAACAAATAGTGTATATAGTGAAATTATGGAAAAATCTGATCCATTGGGGGAACAAGAATTTCGAATTAAAACAGCACAATTGTTTTCTGAACATTTAGTTGATAAAAAACATTCTTTTGCACGAATTTATGAGGGAATTATTCAACATAGTGTTGAGTCTGTTAGTTTACGTGGTTATAAAAATACTTTACAAGCATCATTAAATAATGACGATGTATCTGAAGAAATTTATGCAAGTTTAATTAAATATGGTCGTGAAAATAGTCATTTATTTGTTCAATATAATGAGTTATTAAAAAAACATTTTAAATTTAAAAAGTTTTATTCAACTGATCGCAGTTTGAAATTAGTTACAAACATTGCATCATTAGATAAGAAATATACTGTTGAAGATGCAAAAAAAATGATACGTGAATCTTTACAACCATTAGGGAATGAATATTTAACACAATTAGAATTGGCTTGAAGTGATCACCGTATTGATTACTTTGAAGATACTAATAAACGTAGTGGTGCTTATTCATCTGGTGGTTCAGGAGTTGAACCAATTATTTTAATGAATTGAGATGATACAATTGGTTCAGTTAACACATTAGCGCATGAAGCTGGTCATTCTGTTCACACATTATTAGCAGATTTAAACAATAAATATCCATTAAATAGTTATCCAATTATTTTAGCAGAGGTTGCTTCAACAGTTAATGAGCACTTATTATTTGATTATTTATATAAACATGCTGAGAGTAAAGAAAAAAAAATTTATTTATTACAAAATCGAATTGATGAAATTATGGCAACTTTCTTTCGTCAAATTCATTTTGCTGATTTTGAATGAGCTGCACATAAAATGGTTGAAAATAATGAGCCCTTAGATGCTGATAAGTTAGCAAATCTTTTTGAACAAAAATCTAATGAATTTGGTTATACTGTTTTTGATAAACATGAGTTACAACAAAAATCATATAGTTGACCGCGAATTTTACATTTCTTTCATTCACCATATTATGTTTATAAATATGCAACATGTATTGTAGCATCTTTCAAACTTTATAATGATGTCATTAATGGCCACCCAGAATATTTATTAAACTTTTTAAAACAAGGTGGTCGTAAAGAACCATTAGAAATTTTAAAAGATATTGGAATTGATTATACTGATGCTAATGTTTATAATGGCTTAATTACAAAATTAACAGAAATGATTGATAATCTTACTCAATTATTAAATTAACATTAATTAAAAGAAAATTTTTTATATTATAAATTGTAATATGAAGTGCAACAAATCAACTCAGAAAGGAGTTTTTTTATTGGAAAGCAAACATTATTTTATTTTGTGGCCGTATAAATTAATAGATTTATTGCACTTGGATTTACAATTTAAATACTTAAAAATAAAAAATATTTTGTCAAATTATTTTTAAAATTATTTGTTTAACCTACAAATAATTTGATAAAAATTAATTTTATTTTGTTTTTAATATTTTTTTATAAAATATTATCAATACTTTAAGTATTAAATTGATTATTAAATTTTAGAAAGGAAAAATAATATTAAAAAATGAAAAAATAATATAAGTAAAGAATATATTATTTATGAAAAAATTGAATTAAAAACACCTGTAACTAAAGCTGAAGGTTTTGCAAGAATAAATTCTAATGAAAATGTATTATTTTGAACCAAAAAATTATTGCCTAAAAATAAATACTCATTATTTCAAATAAAAAGATTATCAAATAGTTATGAAGGATGAGCAGAAGGAACTAGTTTTGACTCACAAAATAGTAATGGTTGAATAAATTTATTTTCATTTGATTCTTCGGGTAAAATAGTATCAGGAATACCTTTAGTAAACAAGGCAAAGTTAAAAAGAAAAAATATTGGTAATATTTGATATACAACTGCTGATAAAGAGACATATGCTATAGCATATGGTGAATTATTTTTAGATTTTGAATATGTTAATAATACTATTAATGTTAAACTAACAGCTAAAGCCACTGCTGCTAATTCAACCTTTTTGGGGTGAACTAAGACACAAACAAAATTTTACTTTAAAATTATAATTTCTTAATTATATTATTTAAAAGCAACTTATCAATTAAATTACAATGTGTTAATAAAACAAAATAAGGACTAAACATTTGAGATACTTTATAAAAGTATTTTAAAGTTTAGTTTTTTCTTGGTCTATGATATTATAACCAAGGAATTAACTATGAAAATATTAAATCTATAATAAAAAAATGAAAGGAAAACATAAATGAAAAAAATATTATGTTTAATAAGTACAACAACAATTGCAATGAATGGGATGTCTCTTGCAGTTGCTAACAACTCATATGAACATATAACTAATAACAAACAATTAGAAAAAACAAAAATAAATCAAATTATTGGTTTAAATGAATATGATGATCAAAAATTAACAAAACCAGAAAAAACAATAGAAAAATTTGAAATAGTGCCTTCTTCAGCACGCGCTATTATGCAGTTAGAATTAGATAAAGAATTGGCGGTGTTAGTACAAAAAGTAATGCCTAAATTATTAACTGTAGACCAGCCTTCTTTTCAAAAAAATGTTCTTGAAAAATATTATAAATTTTTAGCACCAGATTTATTAAAGTTAACAATAACAACTAATACTTGAATGGAAATAGTTCTTTTATTTATGCTAAATTTAAAAGAAGGTTTTATAATTAAATTAAAAAATGGAATTGCTAGTTTTCATAAAGAAGATTATAGTGAATGATGAAGCTCAATTACAGATAATGACATAAATTCTTTTGCTTATTTAATTTGAGAAAATTTTCCTTTTATAACTTATTTCTTAATTTAGAGTTTAATCATCAATCTGTAAAAATTAATTCGTATTCTGGATATACATATTATTATTGAGATCAACAAAACCCTTGAAAATATAATCAGATTCTTGGTGAAGCAACAGAGCTAAAAAATAATGAAGATAACTTTACCTTACAGCAAGAATTGAATACAGGTCTCCAAGAAAAATATAGATATGATAATGATCAATGTATTGGAAAAGACAATGTTGTTGAATGGTCAACAAGAACAAAAATTAAAATTAACAAGATTATTTGAGAAAGAATAAATACACTTTTTTATTAATGATAAATATGATTTTATTAATAAATTAACAACCATATTTTCAGTCTTTCCTCCTTCATATAATGATGTTAAATATAAACTTAATTTAAAAGAGTTAAATTCTTTTGCTTATTTAATTTGAGAAAATTTTAGTTATTATTATAATAGTTCGTTAAGATTAAAAAATAATGAATCAATTCGAGTAACTTCGTATATTGGATATGAAGATTGTTATTGACGACGTGATTATTTTGAATCTTACAATGAAATCGTGGATAGTAATAATGATATTGTTGAATGAAAAAAATTAATGGAAGAAAGATACAAAATAGTCAAGTTAAAATAATAGCAAAAATACATGATGAATTTCGGAAAAAAAGACAAACAACAGAAAATCCTGATATGACTACTCCTTCAACGAGTGGTATGACACAATCCAATTTAAATGAAGAATTACCAAAATTGTTAACAATAGCAGTAAATAAGGCATTAGCTACAGAATCAAAACCTTCAACAAGTGGAACTTCTTCAGTTTTAAATAAAATTGATAATTATTTAGATGAGAAAGGAGCACAACAAGAAAAAAAAATCAAATGAATTTGAAGAGTCTATCCTTCCTTTAATAATAAGTGAGATTGATAAATATCTTGAGAGTCCCGAGGGTGAATGGGCATTATTAAAAAATGAAATTAATAACTACTTTCATAATAGACAAAGTGTTTCAACTTCATTGCGAGATACAATTAATCAATATTTTAGTAGTAAAGAAATAGCAAATAAAAGTGTTTGGAAAAAAATGTATAAAAATATGAAAAAACCATTTAAAACTATAAAAGAGCTAATTTCAAGAGTAAGTCAAGAATATGAACCAATGAGTTGTAGTCAAGAATATTTTCGTCAACATGAAGATATTGAAATTGAAGATGACATAACTCCATTATTACCAGTAAGAGATAATTTTATTTTAAAATTTATAATATTAGTTATAATTAGTGATATATTAGGTACTAGAACATTAAAAGATTTAAATTTGCTTTAAAAAATAATTTAAAATAATGATAAAAAATTGATTATAATAATTTGCTTAGATTAGTGTTATTTACAATTTACATATTTAATTAAATTTTTCCTAAAAACTTAAATAAGTTTAAATTCTATTTTTCGTGATAAAAATCATCTGCCATTATTGTCATAACCACTATTCTCTTTATTAGATTGGGGTCTAATAATTCAAAAAGCATATCCTAAACCATGATAACCAAAGTTCCAAATATTCGTACTTATCTTTTTAATATTTTTTATTTCTAATATCAAAGATTTTTGATTTTTAATCCAATTAGCATTGTAAAATATGGAAGAATAACTTTTATAAACGTCTCAAAATGTTGATTTTTGTAATGACCTTTAATAATTATTAAAAAGAAACTCAAATATATACATGAAATCAATAATGTTATTTTTAAAATATGACAATAGGTGATTAAATAGGTCTTGGTTTAGCTTAAAAACAAGATTACCATTATTATATGTTTCTAATTGATAATAATGTCAAAAATCCATTGTTACTTTCGCAAATTCTTCTAATTGTTAGTCAAATTGCGTTTTTAATATTGTGAAATAACTTTTTTCTTTTAAATTTATCTTAGATAAATTATTATTAAATAATAAATTTTCAATCATAAAATTTTGTGGAATAAACCATGTTAGTTTTTTTAAAATATAATCACCATCTTCAACTTGAAGATTTTCAAAATTAATAAAATTTTTTTATAAAATGAAAGAAAATTTTGTCATGTTAATTGCTGTGGGTCATAACCCTCACCGGCCCACGCTAAAACAGACGAGTTAAGGTCCAAATATTTAAAGGAATAAATATCAGATAAATTTGTTGCCCGTAGTAAAGGAAATTGAATATTATATGTTGAAACGAAATATTCCTGTCGTTTAATTCTTTGCTAATTATTGGTCAAACAATATCCGTCTTAATATTAAATTGCTTCGATATAATTCGATAGTTTTTAGCTTTAAAAATAGTATCAAGAAAATTAACAAAATAGTTTTCAACTTTATCTTGAATATTATTTAGAACTTCGGAATCATTTGTTGTAGTTATTGAAACTTGAATGTTATCCTCCGTTGGTAATCCTTTAAAGCGCACTTCATAAGCAATATTAACTTGGACTGTAATTCCTAATACTGCTTGGGCAGTATCTGCTAATAGTTTTGCTATCTTATCAAAATTGATATTATATAAATTAAATGAAATGTCATTTTCTCCTAAGAATAATGGCATTGTATCAACATAATAATTTGAATATCGATTTTGTAAATGTTTATTCAAATTATTAAACTCTGCTTTAAAACCAATAAGCAACTGATTTAAAAAACAATATTTACTAATTGCTATGCTCGTTAAAGTTAATGAGCCATCATTTTTTGTTTTTACTTGTGTGACTAGTTCTTTAAATGATGATATTTGCTCTGGATAATCCTTAATAATGTCAATCATTGTTTTTGTTTGCCATCATGTTGATAAAGTTTGCTTTGCTTCTTTTTTTATTTGATTTAAAATTTCAAGATCTTGATTGTGATCTAACTCATCGTTGTCATCAGGCTCATGTTTTGCTCGTACTGTACAACTAACAACACCTAAACTACTACCAAAACCTAAAACAAAAACACTAAAAAGTGTTAATAACCATTTCATCTAATTGTCACTCTCCTTTTGTGTGATACTAATAATTATACTTAAAAAAAGTCCCCTAGTACCTTTGAACAAATCACGGTTGAATGAGAAGGAATAATTGGAACTAAGACTAATTTTATAATACAATAAATGAATTATTCTGAATTTCAACCAATAAAAGAAATGGAATGAGTTAAATTCAAATAATAAGAATCAGTTTGTTCCATTTAACTGACAGCAATGATAAAATAGCACTAATTTCAGATGCAACTTTAGACATGAACCATTAACAATGAACGATATCTTAAAAAATGCAAAAATAAATCTTGATGCAAGTAAAAAAATAGTAAGGAGAAAGCGTATTTTTAAAAATAAAGAATCTGTGTAGAGAAATTAAACCATAACGCATATTAAAAGAATTGAGTTATTCTGTATTCAACAAGACTCAATCCTAAATAAATTTTATTTTGTGGTCTTATAAATTAATAGATTTGTTGCACCTGCATTTACAATTTAAAAAGTTATATAAAAAAGGTTAAAAAAGTTTAACTTTTTTTATGTTTAGTGTAAGATATAGTTAATAGTTTTTAAAAAAAATAAATTATAGCAAAAAAGAATAGATTAGGGAAATATAAATATGGCAGATCAGGTTAACACAGATCAACTACTACAAAAGGAAAAAAATGTAAAAAATGAATTAGATACTATTCGTACAAAACGCCGCATTATTTTGGGAATTATGTATGGATTAATTTCTGCAGTTGGGTACTCTATTGTTCCATTAATGCTATATATTATTCCAGAAAAAGTACCATATGGTAATTTAGCGGCGCCAATTAATGCCACTTTTTATGTGACAGTTCAAGAAATAATGGCAACTTTTCTGATGTTTATTTTTTATAAACCAAAAAATTTTATTAATTTTTTAAAATTACTTCGTCACAAAGAAACTTGATTAATTGTTTTATATGGTTATTTAGGTGGCCCAGTTGCAATGGTATTTTTTCAATTATCAGTTTTATTAACAATTAATCACCAAGGTGGGACAGATGGAACTGTTCCAGGATTATTGTTAAATTTAAATGTTATTTTTGCGGCAGTTGGAAGTACTATTTTCTTTCGTGCTCGTCAAAGTAAATACACATGGACTGCTTTAGCAATTTCTACATGTTTAATTTTAGGAATGTCAATTCATTTTGCAATTGAAGAAGGATTAGCTTGGTCATCTATTGGAGGAATGTGTTTAGCGCTAGTGACAGCTGGTTTTTACGCAATGGAAGCATTAGGAATGTCACATTTAATGAGTTCTTCAAAAATTAAATTTACAAATCATGAAACAGTTTCAATTAAAACAAGTTCTTCAGCGATATTAATGTTATTATTAGGAACACCAGTTGCTGCAGTTTTTTTCCATCAAAGTTTTTGAGATGGTTATAAAATTTTTGCTAATTTTCAATATTATGATTATGCATTAATTATACTTGCTGGAGGAATTATTATGGGTAGTTCTCGAATGTTATATTATGCATGTTTAGTAATGTCTGGGCCAACCTATACAACTTCAACCCAATTATTAATGTTTTTTTGAACACCAATTTTCCAATATATTTTTATTGCCGCACATGTTCCAAATAAGGTTTCAGAACCAACATGATATTATTGGGTTTATGTTATTCCAATTGTCTTTTGTACTTTTATTATTTCTAGCAATGAGTTTTTAGTTCATGCTAGTAAAGTTGGATGAAAGCGGGCCTTTCATGAATTATTTGTCAAGATTCCGAAACAAAGTACAAAATAAGGTTAATAAAAAATAAAAATGTAAGTTATTTTACATTTTTATTTTGGAAATTATATGATTAAATATTATTAGCAAGCAAAGGAATGAACAATGGAAACAAATAGTCTTTTATTTTACGTGCGGTCCAGTTAGCTGTGATTGCTTCATATGAATTGGTTAGTAAAAATGATAAAAATATGTTAGACCAAAAAGCATTTGATATTATTAATAAAATATTAACAAGTAATGATGTTAAGGCAAAAATTGCAATTGGTGAAGGTGAACTTGATGCAGCACCAATGTTATATCAAGGGCAAACTTTTTCACATCAACAAGCAATTACAATTGATATTGCAGTTGACCCAATTGAAGGGACAATACCGGCTAGTAAAAATGAACCGGGTTCAATTTCATCTATTGCTAAAAATAATACAATGTTACAAATTCCAGAAATGTATATGGAAAAATTGTTTTTATCACAAAACTTAGCTGTAACAGTTGATTTTAATCAACCAATTGAAGCAATTTTATTAGCTTTATTAAAGATTAAAAAAAATTTGTCATGTATTATTTTAAATAAACCCCGTCATCAGAAAATAAAAAAACAATGCGGCAATTAGGCATTAAAGTTGAATTAATTAATGAAGGAGATGTATTAGGAGCAATTGATGTTGTTTTAAAAAAGGCTGATTTTTTGTATGGAATTGGGGGTGCCCCAGAAGGAGTTCTAATGAGTGCATTAGCAATTGCAACTAATTGCAATTGCAACTAATTATAAAATGTTTGCGCGTTTAATTCGTTATGAGCAAATTTGGCCAAATGAAAAAGAAACAGCATTACGAATGAAAATTGAACAGCAAGGTTTAGAACAGAAAAAAATTAGTTATAACACAATTTTTTCTGAACAAGATTTAGTTGCTGATAAACAAGCAATGTTTTTTGCCGCTAGTTTAACAGGTGGAACAGTTTTAAAACCATTACAAATCGTTGACAAAGAATATGTGGTCCATTCTTTTATTGGCTATAATAATATTTATCATTAAGTTATATCAAAATATCCAATAAAATGTTGAAGAGTTATTAAAACAATATAGTAAATAATTTAGAGGAGGTTAGAGCAATGCCATTTCGCTTAGAGAAAATTGCATTTGGAACTTTATTTTTAAAAAAAGAAGAAGCGATTATTAATGCTTTACAAAATGGTTATAAAATTATTGATACTGCTAAGGTTTATCAAAACGAAGAAATTGTTGGGCGAGCAATTAAAAAATATTTAAATTCTAATAATCAAAGACGAGAAGATATTATTATTGAAACAAAAATTTGATGTGATGATGTTGAAGCAGGGAATACTACTAATGCTGTTCTAGAATCTTTAAAACGATTAAATGTTACTTATTTAGATATTGTTTTAATTCATCGTCCAAATTTAAATTTTTATAAAACCATTAAAGCCTATGTTGAATTATTGCAATGCAAGGCAAAAGGGTTAATTAATGTTGTTGGTGTAAGTAATTTTGATAAGGATATGATTGAAATATTGTTTGAAGAAACGGGTGCCTATCCAAATTTAAACCAAATTGAATTTAATCCTTTTAATCAACGATGAGATCGTGTGCAATATTGTCAAAATAAAAACATTTTGGTGCAATCATATTCTCCGATTGCTAATACATTGGAAAATCAAACTTTGGCTACAGAAGCTAAAAAATATAATTGTACTGTTGCTCAATTAATTTTAGCTTGAATCCAATACTTTAGTATTCAACCAATTGTTAAAGCAGAACTATTGCGTCATATTCAAGAAAACAAGCAGAGTGAAAAGATTAGATTAACTAAAAAAACAATTCAAATCTTGCAGAGTCTTAATATGTATGATAATATTTATCCTGAAACATTTGATAGGTTTTAATACAAAATAGTATTGTTTTTATAAACTAACAAAAAACAATAATTTATATTATTGTTTTTTGTTGTAAATTTATTATATTCTTTCTTCGTGTAAAAAATTGAAAGAATTTTTAAATAAATTATTATTTGTAATTATTAGTGTTTTTTTGTTTTTTATTAAAAAGTTTGTTATTTTAAAGGATTGTAACATTTTTCCTTAGTGAAGGATTTAATTTTTGTCATTTGTATTTGTTTTATCTTCTTTTTGATCTTTTACAGTATTTTGAGTTTGCTCTGGTTTTTTACAAGCCGTTAAACTTCCTGCTGATGTGCTAAATATTCCAATTGCACCTAAAATACTAAATAATCTTTTCATAGATTTAAAATGGACCCTCCTTTCTAAAAATAATAGTTTAATTAAAAATTAAACTATTAGTAATATCTTATAAAAAAATAATAAAATCAAAAGTAACTTTTGTTTTTTCAAATTATTTGTAAATTAAATTTATAATTATAAAAATAATTTGATATATTTTTAAAAATATATGCTAAAATTCACAATGGTAATCAAGACTTAAAAAATGTTATAATAATATAAACATAGATAAATAGTTCCAAAATGGAGGTAAAAAATGGCAGAAAAAACAATGGCTGAGATTCTAGCTACAGCTAAAAAAGCTAAGGCATCAATTGATTCTCCCCAATCTTTAAGTAAAGAAAAAACTTTTGATTTTAGACATTTAACCCTTGAGCAAAAGCTAAAATTACGACAAGCGGCTAATAACCCGAAAGATCCAAATTATAAAATTTGACTACAATTAAATCAGGAAAACAAGCGTCTAATTGAATTAAAATTGATAAAAAGAAAATAAAAGATTTAACTGAAGATGATAATAATTAATAAAATTTTATTCAACTAAAAAATATTTTCTAATAAGGAATGCTATTATCAAGTTGGTTATTAGAGAGATCCTAATAGCCATAATCATCTTGTTAGTATTAATATTTTAACATCCGTACCCCGCGGATGTTTTTCTCTTTAGAATTAAATGAATTTAATTTTTAATTTAAATAATATTTTGTTATAATGCTCTAGTGCGATGTAATATTTTATTAACTTTAAATTATGAAAAAATATTTTTATACCTATCAAAATTAATTTTATTTAATGAGAAAGGTTATGAAAAAAATCAAAATATTACAATAATTATTATTTTAGTAACTATTTTAATAATCATATGTTCTATTGTAGGTTTATTCTGATGTGTTTTAAAAGGCGATAATCACATTGACTATGCTAAAACATAGTGATTGCTTATTATATCGTAATCATAGTAAAGAAAAAATAAATTTATCTAATTCAAATAATAACCAATTAATAGAAGGAACATTCCAATCTTTTAATCATAAATTTTAAAAAAAGATATTGTTAACTGATGAAGATTTTGCATTTATTCATCCTTGTGAAAATAATATGACTTATCGAGCAAGCCAAATGGCAATTAATAATTTTAATAAAAAGAGAAAATTTAACTATTTTCAAACAATTGCTGATATTGTGCATGGAGTAACAAATAATAAGTTTTATTCTTATCAATTTGCAGAGATGGCTGCTGCTGTTGCTGCTGATAAACAAAAATTATTTATTAATAGTTTAATTACTTTTGCTAATTTATTGGTTAATATTTATAGTTTTTCAATTTTTCAAAAATTATGATATAGTATTAAATTTAATAATGATATTATTAAAAGTAATGAAAGTAATGATAATAAGCCTTTAGCAGTAACAAAACTGAAAAAGAATGGTCATTATTTAGCCCAATGTATGATTATTAGTGGTCGAACATTACAAAAACATGTAAATAAAAAACAATATGAAATTGGTTTTCATTCAACATCAGATAATATTTCAACAATTATTCATGAAATAGGACATGCCATCGCAAATTATGCATTAGTTTGACCCACTGATCGAATTTATTTTAATCATAATATTAATGCTGATACTGGACAATGTATCTGTGAATCTAGTATTGATAGATTAAACATTCGTGCATTTATTACTAATCCGGGTGATTTATTAGTTCAATATTTGGGGCACCAAGTTGGAATTAGCAATAATGCTCCGTTTCAGCAACAATTAGCAGCTTGAGCATTTATTCAATCTGGTTATGGACGAACTAGTGATAATGATGAATTATTTGCTGAAGGATTTGCTCAGTGAATGTTAACATCAGATTAACAAAAAGGACTTAATTGAGAGATTTTAAATGAATTTTATATTACTTATTTTAAAAATTATTATTGTTTAAATTAAAAATCAACTTTTGTTGAACATCTAAAATAACGTCAACATAAAAAATAAAAAATTATGTTAAAACTTTATTAAAAAGATGTTCTTTTTATATAGAAAAACAAAGCAACAAAGAATTTAAGCTAAATTTTATTAATTTATACAAAAGTGGAAAACTAGTAAAATTACTTTTAAGAGAATATAATGTTTGACAAGAACTTTAACAATTTTTTAAATTGTTTTGCATATTTATATAATTCTTTTTTTCTTAACTCTAATAGTTTATTGGTAACAAAACGCTTCCTCCTATTTACATTTTTGTCTTGTGTTTCGTGACCTTATTCTAACTTTCTTTACTTTTTAATTATATGTTTTAATTCATAAATAAATGGGATCTTATCCCTAAACATAAAGAATAAGTATAAAAAATTTATGAGTTATTTAATATTTATACAATTGTATTATTGTACAAAGTATTTAAAGGTTCTAGAAAACGTAAAACATAAATTCTACAAATTGACTAAGGATTTCATTGAATAAACTTGTGGAAAAATAGGAATAACAATTTCAATGTCACAAAGAATTTTTTCACCCGATAATGATTATACAAAGTTTTGATTTGGAATTTTTAAAGTTAAATTTTTGAAACATTAAAATGTCTTTTTAGAAACAAAGAATATGTATATCAAATAATTCTAAATATATTAAATTTTATAATGAAATTAAACTACAAAGGAAATTAAAAGGATTGAGTCCTATTGAATTATTGAATATAGAATAACTCAATCCTAACTATTTTTTTATGTTGATGTTATTTTAGATGTTTAGCAAAAGTTGATTTTTATTTACAAAGGTTACAAAATAATTTAGTTCATGACTAAAGGTTTATAATAATATATAGGTCACTTTCGCCTCAATAACCGTTAGTTGTTGTTGATAAAACTAATTCATCATTTTCTCTCATTTGTTGATATTTTGTATGAAAATCAGAATAGTGTTCATATATTAAATTAGGAATAATTTTAATATTATCGTTTGTAATTGAGCCTCCTGCACCAGAATGATCTGCTTCGGGGATATTTTTAATAGTTGTATTTAATCATGCCATAAAGTCTGGTTTCTGTTTCTTTTCAAATTTATTTACTATTTCTTCAACTTGATAAAAACTTAATTTAACTTTTAAAATATCGGGTGCTAAAAATTTATATCATTTTTCAAAAATTTCATCTTTCATTATTTTGTTTTTATCTATTAATAAATAAATATCATTAAAATATTGTTGAATATAAATATTATCATTCATTTTATCAAAATAAATTTTTCTGATACCCTTTTTTGTAATTGTATTTAATTCTATAGTATTTATTTCTTTATTTTTTAAATGATAAATCATATCATTTTCGCCGGCAAGATAAAGTTCATTATTTGCAGTTGCTATTAATGAGATTTTTCCTCGTACTTCATTTATGTGCTTTGGATTTGTTGCGCCATCTTTTAATACATAAGCACCAAAATCAGTTCCAAAATAAACATAATTGTTAATGATTTTTATTGTTCAAACATTTTCATTAACGTTATTTATTTTAGTGGCGGTTGTTTCACCATGTTTTAAAACATAGAGACCATAATTTGTGGCAAAATATACATTATGATTTTCAGCAATTTCTAATAAATGAACGCTTACAAGATCAAGACCACTTATTTTAGTGGCGGTTGTTTCACCATTGTTTAAGATATAAGCACCTTTTTTAGTTCCAATGTAAGTAATATTTTTATAAAAAGTAATTGTTTTAGTTAATTCATTAATTCCATTAATTTTTTGTTTTTTTGTTTTCTTATATTTTAAATGATAAAGTTCATTTTTAGTACCCATAAAACTATTACCTTTATCATAAAAACCAATAAATTGGACTGTTTCTTTATTAATTTTTATTAATTTAGCATATTTATTTTCATTATTAATAAAGTTTGTCGAAACTTCATTATTAAACCTAACGGCAGTAATTGCACCTATTCCATTAAAAATAGCTGTTGACATTGTTAAGACACTTAATAATTTTTTCATATAATTTTTCTGCTCCCTTCTTTTGTTATATTAATTAAAATTATTTTTAAAAAAGTAAAGATAATCAATTATTTCCATAGAAACAAAAATGATATAGGTGTTATTATAAAATTTTATTATGGAAATATTTATTATTTTTATAGTATTCAATACTTCCAATTTTAATTTAATTAATATAACAGCTTTTGATTTAGTAATTGTATTTTAGCATTAAAAAAACGAAAATATTTTTTAATTGTTTTAAAAATAAAAAAAAAGAAATGTTTTTAAACATTTTCTCCATTTAATAATTTTTGTAAATAATCACCAACGCCGCCTTCATCATTAGTCAAGTGCGTAATTCCCCGAGCGTTAGTTTTTAAATTATCATTGCCATTTTTCATTGCGATTCCATAACCAACATTTTGTAATAGCTCTAAATCGTTCATTTCATCACCAAAGGCGATAACATCACGAATATCAACATTATAATATTGTGCTAAGATATTAGCTGCAAATCCTTTTGAAACAAGTTTATTTGTGATATTAATCATTGTTTGAGTTTGACCGCTGCTATAATGACCGATGTTAACTTGGACAGAGTTTTTAAAGTTTTCAAAAATTCGTAAAATTTGGTCTTTTTCATTAGCATTGTTTAAATATAAGGCCATATTACTAGCTGGACCTTTTCAAGCAGTGTAAGGATTGGCAATAAAATATTCATCATCAGCAACATCATCAAGATGAAAGTAATTTTCAATTGCTTCATCTTTTTTTCAACAAATTGCTTTATCATAATGTTCAATTAAGACATTTGCAACAATATTTTTAACATCAGGATGGTTGATAATACTCATAATAACATCATAAGAAATTGAAAAAACTAAACGCTTAAACTCTCGTTTCAATGGGTCATGAATATGGCCACCATCAAAGTTTGTTAACAAGGTGTCTAGCCCTAATTCACGATAAAAGCGAATACTTGCTCGATGAGGACGACCAGTTGTAATACATACTTTATGCCCAGCTTTAACAGTTTCTTTGATAACATCTTGTGTTTTTGGATGGATTGTTTTTCCATCATTCATTAATGTTGTACCATCTAAATCAATTAGAATTAAACGTTTTTTATTTAGGTGTTGTAATTTCATGGGACTCCTTTCTAAAAAATAATTATGTTTCTAATCCCTGTATCTCTTATTATATCTAATATTTTTATATTTATATTATTTTTAAAAATTTAGCAGTATTTAATTGACTTTGCTAATTAGTATGATAATATATAATTGTAAAATTAGCAAACAATAACAGAGAGTGCTAAAAATTAAAGGAGGCAAAAGTATGGATTTAACACAACAATATGAACCAGGTAAAGATCCAAAAGTTCTTGAAAAATTTGCCAAAAATCTTAATAAAGAAGCTCTTGCTGGAAAATTAGATCCAATTATTGGACGTGAAGATGAAATTAATCGAGTAATTCGAATTTTGTCACGAAGAACAAAAAATAATCCTGTCTTAATTGGTGAACCCGGGGTTGGGAAAACAGCGATTGTTGAAGGGCTAGCACAGCGAATTGTTAAAGGTGATATTCCTAGTAATTTGAAAAATAAAACAATTTATGAATTAGATATGGGAGCCTTAATTGCTGGTGCTAAATTTCAAGGTGAATTTGAAGAACGTTTAAAAGCTGTCTTAAATAAGGCTAAAGAATCAAATGGTGATATTATTTTATTTATTGATGAATTACATTTAATTGTGGGAGCTGGGAAGACACAAGGCAGTATGGATGCTAGTAACTTGTTAAAACCAATGTTAGCACGTGGTGAGTTGCATTGTATCGGTGCAACAACTTTAGATGAACATCGTTTATATATTGAAAAAGATGCTGCCTTAGAGCGTCGCTTCCAAAAAGTAGTTGTTAGTGAATCAACCATTGATGAAAGTATTTCAATTTTACGCGGTTTAAAAGAACGATTTGAAACCTTTCATGGTGTTAAAATTCATGATAATGCTTTAGTTGCATCAGTTAATTTATCATCACGATATATTACTGATCGATTTTTACCAGATAAAGCAATTGACTTAATTGACGAAGCTTCAGCAACAATTAAAACAGAAATTGCGTCAGTTCCAACAGAATTAGATAATTTGAATCGTCGGATTGTTCAGTTAGAAATTGAAAAAGCAGCTTTACAAAAAGAAACTGATAAGGCATCTAATGAACGGTTAGTTGATATTGAAAATGAATTAAAACCATTAAAAACAAAACAACAAAAATTAGATATTCAATGAAATTCGGAAAAAGAAAGTATTACTAAATTAAAAAACCTAAAGTCACAAGTTGAACAGTTAAAAAAAGAATTAGATCAAGCTCAATTAAGTGGTGATTTTAATCGTGCTGGTGAAATTCAATATGCTTTATTACCAAAACTAGAAAAACAATTAAATGAACAAGAAAAACAAGCTTCAGGTTCACACCTTTTGAAAGAAGATGTAACTGAACATGAGATTGCAGCAATTGTTGGAAAATGAACTGGTATTCCAGTTGAACGTTTAGTAGAAACAGAAAAAGCAAAATTATTGAATTTAAGTAAGATTTTACGTCGCCGTGTTCGAGGGCAAAATGAGGCAATTCAAGTAGTTGCCGATGCAATTATTCGTAGTCGAAGTGGAATTAAAGATCCAAATAAACCAATTGGTAGTTTCTTATTTTTAGGGCCAACTGGAGTTGGAAAAACAGAAGTTGCCCGTAGTTTAGCATATGTTCTTTTCAATTCAGAAAAACAAATGGTACGATTAGATATGTCTGAATATATGGAAAAACATTCAGTAAGTAAATTAATTGGGGCGCCGCCAGGCTATGTTGGTCATGAACAGGGGGGACAATTAACAGAGGCTGTTCGCCGAAGCCCATATTCAATTGTTTTATTTGACGAAATTGAAAAAGCACATCCTGATATTTTGAATATTTTATTACAAATTTTAGAAGATGGTCGTTTAACTGATTCATTAGGTAAAACCGTTGATTTTAAAAATACAATTATTATTATGACTTCTAATATTGGATCAGAATATTTATTAAATGAAAATAATGAAGGAGTTGGTTTATTAATTCAAAAAGAATTAGCTAGAAAATTTAAACCAGAGTTTTTAAATCGCATTGATAATGTTGTAACCTTTAATGCTTTGTCAAAAGATGTTATTAAAGAAATTATTGAAAAAGAATTATCTGAATTAACACAACGAATTGAAAATAGTAAAAACATTCGTATTAGTTATTCTGAAAAAGTATTAGAAAAAATTTTAAACGAAGGATATGATCGTGAATTTGGAGCACGGCCAATTAAACGATATATTCAACAAAATCTTGAATCTTTAATTGCTCATGCCATTATTTCAGAAGAAGTTCAAGAGGGTAAATCTTATACAATTGATGTTGTTAAAAACGAAATGGTTATTAAGAATAGCACAAAATTAAATTAGCACTTGCATTCTTTAAATGATAAATTTATAATATTAAGTGTTAGCACTATTTAGTGTTAATTGCCAAATATTTATAAAAATTGTAGAATGGAGGTGCTGGCAGTGTTAACCCAACGACAAGAAAACATTTTAAAAGTAATCGTAGAAGAATACACAAAAACAGCACAACCTGTTGGAAGTAAAGCTATTATGGCTTCGCCCTTAATAGATTCTTCTTCTGCAACAATTCGTAATGAATGTGCAATTTTAGAAAAAGAAGGTTTTTTAGAAAAAGAACATGCTTCATCAGGAAGAATTCCATCAACAAAAGGCTATCGTTATTATGTTGATAATTTGATGGTTGAGAAAAATATTGATGATATTAAAAACCGGATTGAAGCCTTATTTGTTAATCGTAATATGTCAATTAATGATATTCTTGATCAAACAGGCCAAATTTTAAGTGAAATGACAAATTTAACAACAGTTGTTGTTGGTACAAACTTTCAAGAAAAATTATTAAAAAAAATTGAGTTATTGCCAATTTCTGAAACACAAGCAGTTGTTGTCTTTGTTTTAACAAATGGGCATGTTGAGAATAAAATGTTTACAATTGATAAAAATAGTTCAATGAATGATTTAAAAATTTCTGTTGAATTATTTAACACACGGTTAGAAAATACTAAAATAACTGATATTCCAACAAAATTTGAGGTAATTCGTCCAATTTTAGAACAACAAGTAAAACATTATGAATATATTTTAAAACAATTTGTTAACGCCTTAACAAGTATTGTTAAACCAAGTTATTCAACACATGGGATTCAATATATGCTCCAAAATCCGGAGTATAATAACCCAGAACGAATTAAACAAGTTATTCGCTTAATTGAAACAATTTCACCGTTTGATTATTTTAAAAAACAACAGAATAACCCAAACGAAAATCTTGTTTCAATTCAAATTGGGAATGAAACAGGTTTTAACAATGATGATATGGCTTTATTGACAACAACTTATAAGGTTGATGATATGCAAGAAGGAGGAATTGCTTTGGTAGGACCAAAGCGGTTAGAATATGATAAGCTTTATGAAGTTCTAGAATGATTAGCCTATCGGATTAGAGAAGCATATCAAAAAGAAGATAGAGAGGGTGAGATTAATGAGTAATGAAAAAAATGATAAATCTTCGCCAAACCAATTAAAAGAAAAAATTCAACAATTACGGAAAGAATTAGCAAATAATCAACCTGTTGATTCACTGTCAGAATCATCAAAAACAGCAACAGCGCCGACAGCTGAAGCAAATAATTTGGCGATTATTGAAGATTTAGAACATGAAATTGATTTATTGTTAAAAGACAATTTACGATTGCGAGAAGAAAAATTATTAGCTTTAGCTGATGGTGAAAATTTAAAGAAAAGAATTCATGAAGAAGTTGCTGATATTAAACGTTATCGGGCAGCAGGAATGGCAGAAAAATTATTGCCAACATTAGATAACTTTGAACGTGCTTTGCAAGTTACTAATGTAATACCAGAAGTGAAAAACTTTTTAACAGGTTTTGAAATGATTTATCGTATGTTTAAAACGGTTTTTGAAGAAGAAGGTATTACCGCAATGGAAACAAAAGTAGGAGAACACTTCAATTCTAATTTCCATTTGGCAATTGAAAGTATTGAAAAAACTGATGTTTCATCAGGATGTATTGTTAAAATTTTACAAAAAGGATATATGATTCATGATCGTGTTTTACGTCATGCATCAGTTCAAGTGGCAAAATAACTAATTTAAGAGAGGAAGGTATGATAATATGGCAAAAATTATTGGTATTGATTTAGGAACAACAAATTCATGTGTTGCTGTGATGGAAGGAAAAGATTTTAAAGTTTTAGAAAATCCCGAAGGTCAACGAACAACACCATCAGTTGTTTCATTTAAAAATGAAGAAATTATTGTGGGAGATGCAGCAAAACGACAAGCAGTAACAAACCCAAATACAATTAGTTCAATTAAACGTAAAATGGGAACATCAGAAAAAGTTACTGTTAACAATAAAGATTATACTCCGGAACAAATTTCTGCTGAAATTTTACGTTATTTAAAAAACTATGCTGAAAAAAAATTAGGACAAAAAATTTCAAAAGCAGTTATTACTGTTCCGGCCTATTTTAATGATGCACAGCGACAATCAACAAAAGATGCTGGGAAAATTGCTGGATTAGAAGTTGAAAGAATTATTAATGAACCAACTGCGGCAGCATTAGCTTATGGAATTGATAAAGTTGATAAAGAACAAAAAGTTTTAGTATTTGACTTAGGAGGAGGAACTTTTGATGTTTCAATCTTAGATTTAGCAGATGGAACATTTGAGGTTTTAGCAACTGCTGGGGATAATCATTTAGGGGGAGATGACTTTGATGAAGTTATTATTCAATGAATGGTTGATGAATTTAAAAAGGATAATGGTATTAATTTAAAAACAGATAAAATGGCAATACAACGATTGAAAGAAGAGGCAGAAAAAGCGAAAAAAAATCTTTCTTCACAGTTACAAACTGAAATTGCAGCACCATTTATTACTGCTCGTGATGGAAATCCATTACATTTAAACTTAACATTAACAAGAGCAAAATTTGATGAAATGACAAAAAGCCTTGTTCAACAAACAATTGAACCAGTTCGGAAAGCATTAGCTGACGCGAAATTAAAACCTAGTGATTTAGATCAAATTTTACTAGTTGGTGGAAGTACTAGAATTCCAGCGGTACAAGAAGTTATTAAACGTGAATTGGGAAAAGAACCAAACCGCACAATTAACCCCGATGAAGTTGTTGCAATCGGTGCAGCAATTCAAGGAGGAGTTTTAGCTGGTGATGTAAAAGACGTCTTATTATTAGATGTTACACCATTATCATTAGGAATTGAAACATTAGGAGGAGTTTCAACTGTTTTAATTCCTCGTAATACAACAATTCCAACATCAAAATCACAAGTGTTTTCAACCGCTGCTGATAATCAACCAGCCGTTGATATTCATGTTTTACAAGGGGAACGCAAAATGGCAGCGGATAATAAGTCATTAGGACGTTTCCAATTATCTGGCATTGATCCAGCACCAAAAGGAGTTCCCCAAATTGAAGTTAAATTTTCAATTGATGCAAACGGAATTGTATCAGTTACAGCAAAAGATTTAAAAACAAGAAAAGAACAATCAGTTACCATTACTAATGGTGGAGGATTAACAGAGGAAGAAATTCAACGAATGATTGATGAAGCAGAACAAAATAAAGATAAAGATGAACAAAAATTAAAAAACATTGAATTGCGTAATAAGGCAGAGTCATATCTTTCAACAATTACACAAGCTTTAGAAGGGCATAAGGATAAAATGAATCCTGAACAGTTAAAAACTTCTGAAGAAATGGCCAAAGAAATCAAAGAATTGTTAGAAAAAGAAGACTATGCTGGTTTAGAAGCAAAAATGGTAGTATTAGAACAAGCAATGGCTGAAGCTTCAAAATTCATGAATGATCAACAAGGTGAACAATCTGAGCCAGAAGTTACGAATGATGATGACAAAAAAGATAAATAAGACAATAATGATGACTAAAATTCTTTTAGTTATCTTTTCTTTAAAAGAGAAAGTAGGAAGATGGTAATGGGAAAACGAGACTATTATGAAGTATTGGGCGTTAATCGTAATGCCACTGATGATGAAATTAAACGTGCTTTTCGACAATTAGCAAAAAAATATCACCCTGATGTTTCAAAAGAAAAAGATGCCGAAGCAAAGTTTAAGGAAATTAATGAAGCTTATGAAGTTTTATCTGTTCCAAATAAACGCCGTAATTATGATCAGTTTGGTCATGCTGGAACTGACCCTAACGGCTTTGGTGGCTTTAGTCATGGTTTTAGTAGTACTGGAGATTTTGAAGATATTTTCTCTGGTGGCTTTGGTGGCTTTGGTGATATTTTTGAAAATTTTTTTGGTGGTGGTAAAAAACGCCGTGGTTTTAGTAATCAGCCAATTAAAGGGGAAAATATTGCTGCCCGTGTCACATTAACGTTAAAAGAACAAATGTTTGGGAAAAAAATAAACTTAGATTTAAATATTGATAAAAAATGTGAAATGTGTGATGGAACCGGGGCAAAAGACCCTAAAAAAGATATTCATACTTGTACAACTTGTGATGGGTATGGTTATGTTAACCTAGAACAACGTAGTCTTTTTGGTGTGATTCAATCACAACAACCATGTCCTGACTGTAAAGGGCGAGGAAAAGTAATTACCAATAAATGTTCAAAATGTAAAGGGCAAGGAAATTATCGAGGTAAAGAAACAGTAGAAATTGATTTACCAAAATCAATTTATGAAAATCAACAATTACGAATTCAAGAAAAAGGAAACTACGGTTTAAATAATGGCCGACGAGGGGATATTTATTTAGAAATTTCAGTAAAACCAAATAAATATTTTAAACGAGTTAATGATAACCTTCATTTAAATTTACCAGTATCTTATTTAGATGCTTTACTAGGAGCTGAAGTTAAAGTTCCAACTTTTGATGAGGATGTTTATTTGAAATTACCACCAAATACAAAAACAAATAGTATTTTTAATATTCCAAATCATGGGTTTTTCAAGTCACCAACATCAACCAAACGGGGAGACTTAATTGTTAATGTGATTGTAACAATTCCAACAAAATTATCGCCAGAAGAAAAAACAATTTTACAAAAGTTAAGAAATAATAGTTCGTTTAAAATTACTGATGATTTTTATGAAGATTTATAATTATTAAAAAAAGTTTTAATTATGATATTAAGCATAATTAAAACTTTTTTTATTTTTTTGTTTTTTGTTCTTTTCAACGATAAAAACCATAAATTCCGGTTGTTAAAACATAAGCATTATGATATCCTAATTGTCGTAGCTCTAAGGCTGTTTCACTACTACGATTACCACCATTGCATAATGTAATAATTAATTGGTTTTTGTCTGATAAATAACGAGGTGGATCTTGGAGCAAATCAAAAATATAAACATTGATTGAATTTGGAATTTGTCGTAACGCTTTAAATTCAACATTAGTGCGTACATCTAATAATAAAGCATGATCTTTTTGTGTTTCAAAGATTTCATTATTCATATAGACTGCTTTTTGATTCATCTTACACTCCTTATTTTTTTGTATATTTATATTATATCGTAAATATCAAAATAATGTGTGATAAAATTAAGAAGATTAAGTATAACAGAGAGGATTAAGAGTTTTGATGGCAAAACAAGTATTTAAAAAAATAATAAATAATCAGGAACTAATTGTTGAACATGGTCAATTAGCAAAACAAGCAAGTGGCTCAGTTTTAGTCCGTTATGGTGACACGGTTGTTTTAGTAACAGCAACAGTTAATAACAAACTTAGTGAAGTTGATTTTTTTCCTTTAACTGTTGTTTTTCAAGAAAAATTATATTCAGTGGGAAAAATCCCGGGGGGATTTTTAAAACGAGAAGGGAAACCATCTGAATATGGGATCTTATCAGCACGAGTAATTGATCGTGCTTTACGACCATTATTTTCAGAAAATTTTCGGAATGAAGTTCAAATTGTTATTAATGTTCTTGCTGTTGATAATGACAATGATGTACGAATGGTTAGTTTATTTGCTGCATCATTAGCACTTAGCATTTCTAAAATTCCATTTGCTGGTCCAGTAGCGGGTGCATTAGTAACTGTTGATCAAAAAAATAATATTATTATTAATCCAACATTAGAACAAATTAATGATGGTCAAATGGAATTAATTGTTGCAGGAACTGATGAAGCAATTAATATGGTTGAAGCGGGGGCAAAAGAAGTTTCAGAAAATTTAATGTTACAAGCAATTTTAGCAGGCCATGATGTTATTCAGCAATTAATTGCTTTTCAGCATGAAATTATTGCTAAAGTTGGAGTTCCTAAAATGGAAGTTGAGTTGTTTCAGGTCCGACCTGAAATTATTACTTATGTTAATAATAATTATGCGAAAGATTTAATTACAGCTGCTCGAATTAAAGAAAAAACAAAACGTTATGAAACAATTGAACATTTAATTGAACAAGCAATTAAAAATTATCCTATGCCAGTTTCACTTTCAGAAAAAGAACAGAAACAATTGACAGTAGAATTAAAAACAGCCTTACATAATATTATTCGCCAAGAAGTGCGCCGTCAAATTTTAATTGATAAAACGCGTTTAGATGGACGAAAATTAGATCAAATTCGACCATTAAGTAGTGAAATTGATATTTTACCAGTTGTTCATGGGAGTGCTTTGTTTACTAGGGGTGAAACGCAAGTTTTATCAGTTGTAACATTAGGGGCGTTAGGTGAAAACCAAATTATTGATGGAATTACCGATGAAGAAAGTAAACGTTTTATGCATCATTATAACTTTCCAGCATTTTCAGTTGGTGAAACTGGGCGGATGGGTCCTCCTTCACGGCGAGAAATTGGGCATGGGGCATTAGGTGAAAAAGTATTATTACAAATTATTCCTAGTGAAAAAGTGTTTCCATATACAATTCGCATTGTTTCTGAAGTTTTAGAATCAAATGGTAGTACTTCACAAGCATCAATTTGTGCTGCCACATTAGCGCTAATGGCTGCTGGGGTGCCAATTACAGCTCCAGTAGTTGGGATTGCAATGGGTTTAATTAAAGAAAAAAATAACTATACTATTTTAACTGATATTCAAGGTATGGAAGATCATCTCGGTGATATGGACTTTAAAGTAGCCGGAACGGCAACGGGAATTTGTGCTTTACAAATGGATATTAAAATTGTTGGAATTAACAAAGCAATTCTCCAAGAAGCTTTAAAAGCAGCAAAAAAAGCACGGCTAACAATTTTAGATAATGTTTTGGCAACTATTTCTGCACCACGAACACATTTAGCACCAACAGCACCAAAAATGAAAACATTTATGATTCCTGTTGATAAGATTCGTGAAGTTATTGGTCCAGGTGGGAAGATGATTACGGCTATTATTGAAAAATCAGATGATGTTAAAATTGATATTGAGGATGATGGTCAAGTGACAATTTATCATAAAGAAACAACGGCGATTGAAAAAGCATATCAATTAATTAAAGCAATTGCAATGCCAGTTGTTGTTGGAGAAAAAATAATTGGACCAGTTGTTAAAATTGAAAAATTTGGTGTCTTTGTTCATTTAAAAGAAAATCTTGATGGTTTAATTCATATTTCTAAATTAGCTAAACAACATGTTGAAAAAGCAGAAGATATTGTTCAATTGAATGATATTGTTAAAGTTAAAGTGATAGAAATTGATGGGAAAGGAAAAATTAAGTTACAATTAATTGAAATATTACCTAAAAAGTAACTTAATTTTTAATATTGGTTCTTAAATAAATAACTAAAATATTTGTTATAATTAAATAAGGAGTTAGGAGATTTAATTATGAGTAAAATTGCAATTGATATGATGGGTACTGATTTAGGCATTAAACCAATTATTGACTCTTTGAAAGTTTTTATGAAGAAATATGACGATGTTACTTTTGTCTTAATCGGAGATGAGAAGGAACTGAAGTCTGCCACAGCAGCAGCAAAATTAGATAATACAAAATATGAAATTTTTGCTACAACAGAAGTAATTGCAATGATGGAAGGTATGATGGAAGTTCGTCGTAAGCCAAATAGTTCAATGGTTCGTGGAACTGAATTACTGCGTGATCAAAAAGTAGATGCCTTGGTATCCGGTGGTTCAACAGCGACGTTTTTAGCGGCGTGTCATTTTATTGTGGGGGAAATTTCGGGAGTTTCACGGCCAGCTTTTATGCCTTTTATTCCAACAGTTAACAAAGGGAAGTCTGTTTTAATGTTGGATGTTGGTGCTAATTTAGAAAATGATGCCCAAGATCTTGTTAATTTTGCAATTATGGCTAGTGTTTATGCGCAAGAAATTATGCATAATCCAAAACCAAGCATAGCAATCTTAAATATTGGTGAAGAAGCATCAAAAGGAAAAGATTATCATAAAGAAGCTTATAAATTATTAGCAAATAATAAAAAAATTTTTTTTAAAGGAAATATTGAACCACGTGATATTACTAGTGATGTTGTTGACATTGTTGTAACAGATGGTTTTACTGGAAATATTGCGCTAAAAACGTTGGAAGGAATGGCAAAGAATTTAATGGGTGTTATTAAACAAGAATTAACAAAGAATTTTTATCGAAAATTAAAAGCTTTTTCTTTGCGAAAAGCTTTTCGGGGAGTTCGTGAAACCTTTGATTATCGAAATAATGCAGCAGCATTAGTCTTAGGGTTAAAAGCAATTGCTGTTAAAACTCATGGCAGTAGTGATGCAAAATCATGAATTAGTACTTTAGAATTAACTCGTACGGCAGTTGTCAATGACTTTGTTCAAAAAATGACAGTAAAATTGTTAAAGGGGGATTAATTATACGATGCAGTTTATAAATAAACAGTCGGAACAACTTTTTATTGAATTAAAAGCTTTTTTTAAACAATATCATGTTTTTATTAAAGAACGACAATATTATTTAGAAGCATTAACCCATAATTCTTATGCAAATGAGCATAATTTAAGTTATACTTATCAACGAATGGAATTTTTGGGCGATGCAATTTTAGCAAAAGAAATTTCCTTGTACTTATTTTTAAGTTTTCCTGATAAAAATGAAGGTGAAATTACTAATTTACGTAGTAAAATTGTTCGTGAAGGAACATTAGCAGAATTAGTTCGTCGAATGAATTGAGCACCTTTCTTATTATTAGGTAAAGGAGAAATTAAAACAAAAGGATATGAAAAAAATCGTATTTTAGCTGATATTTATGAATCAATGATTGCTGCATTATATCTTGATTTAGGTGAAGATGTCGTTCGTACTTTTATTAATAATACTCTTATTAGAATGGTTTCTAATCCTGGTTTTTTTGACAAAATTCGAGATTATAAAACTGAATTACAAGAATTTTTACAGGCTGGTGATGCTCGAACATTAGAATATAAATTGATTAAAGAATCACAACCGTTAGAAGGAAATCGAGTTTTATATACTGTGGTTGCAGAAATTGGGGGGATTCGGTATGGTGAAGGATGCGGTTATACTCATAAAGAAGCTGAGCAATTAGCAGCTCGTGATGCATTACAAAAATTAGCAACAAAATCAAAATATCATTTCGAAAAATAAACAAAAATGTAATATGATTAAACTAATTTAAGTATATGGAGATGAAAAGTGATGCGGATAAGACATTTATTTAAGAATTTTTGATTAATTTTTACTAGAAATAGTTTACAAGTTTTAGGGCTATTTTTAATGTTAGGAATTATTATTACCTTGTTTGGCGGAATGATTATGTCAAGTAGTTTAAGTACGGATCAATTAGCATTGATTGGAAACAACTTGTATAATACTAATATTTCACTTCAATTTAATCATAATTTAAAAATTGTTTTAAATAATCAAAATTTATTAATCAAAATTTATCATATGGTTTAAATAATATTAATTATATTAACGATGATGGGAAACTAGATACTAATAAGGTAGAAAGTTCTTATTTTCAGTTAAAACCCAATGGCGAAGATATTTATCAAATTATATTGGATTCAGAAAGTAACCAGCCAGGAAAATGGCTTGCTTCAAACAGTTCAAATTCATATTTTATAGAACAATTAAAGGCAAAAGGTGAAGTAATATTAAACTTTAGTAGTAGTATTGTTCCTGATAGTGCATACTTTTTTAGTAATGCTGATTATCGTGATTAAATTCCGTTATTATTGGTTCAGTTGCTGACCGTGCTTTAATGAACGAAACAATGCGCCTTTACGATAATTTTTAAAGCAGAAAACTTTTATATTCAAAGTGTGCAACCATATTATTGAACAACATCAATTATGGTAAAAGGAAGTTATCAAGAATTTTTAAATTATAAGGCTAGCCGATGATTACCCGCCAATTATTATTAATAGTTCTTATGCTTCACATAATAAAATCAAGCTTTATGACCTTTTTAGTATTTATGGTTTTCAATATCGTGTTATTGGTTTTGCGACAAATGCTTATGTCAATAGTGCGGCAAATGCGTCATCTTTTATTTATAACCTATATTTATGACTTCGTGGTGAAAAATATACAAATTTGTTAACAAAAATAACTAATGATGCACCACAACTTATTAATGGCATCATGTAATCGAAGTGCAACAAATCAATTCTGAAAGGAGTTGATTTTTTATTGAAAAGAAACATTATTTTATTTTGCGGTCCTTAGTAACTAAGTATGGAAAAGATATTGTTATTAATACTGTAAATAAGATAGTAATTAATAATTTAAAAGAAAATGAATAAATTATCCGCGTAATTTATTAGCGGTAATTTATTTAAAGTATTATCAACAGTTTAGCGGTCAGTTTGATTTATCTAAGTTTTTACAGTCGTTTTTTGCAAGTGCTTTGGTGCCAGTGTTTCAAAATCGTAGTTCGTTTATTGAAAATGGATATATTGATAATTTACAATATGATACTGTTTTAGTTAACTTTTTTGCGTTGAAATTGCAAAATTTTAATAATATTTTGTTGAGTGAGAATATTAACGATAAATTGCAATTTGATAAATTATTAAATAGTATGTTTAAGATTTCACAGAAATTTTATACTAATTATTTACGTACGATTTTTGATTTAGAGAATAACACTTATGTTCAAGGTTATAATAAAAAATATGGTTTGTTAGTAAATAATGGTTTTAAAATTTATCCACGATATTTTTATTTTTCGGATAAATATAAGCAATTAGACATTAAATTATATTCAGCATTTAAAAATCGGTTTTATACGATTAATAATTATGGTAGTGTTTTTAATTATGATTTTTCGGTTGCTAATAATTATAATATTAACTCAAATTCGGGCTATGTTTTTGAAGGTGCTTTAAAAGATAAATATGGTTTAAAGTATAAAAAAATTGAAGAACAAAAAATCGGTTATAATGTTTTTGAATTGCAAGCACAAAAAGAGAATGATATGTACTGATATTATGATTTTAATTTTGGGATTTATAACTGACAAGAGATTAATAATGGTGGGTTGTTCCCCGATAAACAATGATGAGAAGTGCAATATGTAACGCCAGAGGGTTGATGAGATTTTGGTGCTCATATTAAAAATGCGGTGATTTGAATTGTCAATACTATTCCCGGTGTTAAACAAGTTAATGAATTAGCGAGTGGTGTTGGTAAGGTTTTTGAAACAGTATATAGTTTTTTTAGTCAAATATTTGAGGTATGAAAATTTAATCCAGCATTGTATAGTACAATAACAAATATTTTTTTATTAATTATTTTTATGAAATTTGTGCGATTAATATAAAAAAGGAACTGTTATTCAGTTCCTTTTTGTTCTTTTCAGTCAGTAATTTCACCGGTATTTTTATCAATGGTTGGTGTTTCTGGTTCATCATTACCATTTCAGCAATAATATGATTTAAAAAGATATCATACACCATTAATAATATGATAAGGCACTCCACTATTATCTCAAATTGATTTATTTGAAAAATTAAATTTTATAACAGAAAAATTATCATTTTGTTTCTTTTTTACAATTCCAATATATCATTTATTATCTGGATTATTATTCAATTTGTCTAATGGAATTAATTTTCAATTACTACCTTCTGGTGGTTGTTGTGGATTATATTGTGGTTCTGGTTTATTATCCTCTCCACCGTTTTCATTATTATTTTCTTTTTTACAACTGATTAGTGTTGTTGTGCTTGTTGCGGTTAATCCGATTGTTCCTATTATGCTAAGTCATTTTTTCATATATATTGCTCCTTTTTATTTTTTTATATATAATTGATTTTATCACATATCAATTATATATCAATTATTCGTATTAAATATTAATTTTATAAGTTAATGAAAGGTATATAAATGTTATGTATAGTCATTTAAGTTTTATTGATAAAGTTAAATTAGAACAATTATTATCAAAAATTTTTTTAAAAAAGAATGGTGAGCAGAATATTTCTGCAATTGCTAAATATTTGAATAGACATCGTAGTACTATTTTACGAGAAATTAAGCGTTTTAAAACTATTGATGAATATAGTGCTTATAAGTCAGATAAAATGTATTATGAGAAAAGAAAAAAGAATAATAAAAGATTTAAGTTTACAGAAGAACAATTAAATTTTATTCATCTGAGATTTAATGTTTATCATGATTCACCATCAGAACTTATTTATCGTTATTTTTTAAAATTTAAAGTTAAATTTCCCGTTTGTGTTAAAACATTGTATAAATGAATTCGTTTAGGTTTTTATGGTTTTTTAAAACAGAATTTACGACACCATGGTAAAAAATACAAAAGAAAAGGAAAATCTGATAATCGTGGTAAATTAACTGATTTTAAGTCAATTTGAGATATTGATAATAAAGTTTCTAATGTTGGATGACTTGAAATGGATACAGTGGTTGGTAAAGACCATAAATCTGCTATTTTAGTTTTAGTAGAACAATTAAGTAAAAAATATTTTGCAATAAAATTAGAAAATCATACTGCTAGGGAAGTTGAGAAAAAGTTTAAAGATATTATTATAAAAAATAATTTAATTGGAAAAATAAAAGGAATAATAACAGATAGAGGGAAAGAATTTAGTAAATGAAGAGAAATGGAAATATTTGCTGAAACACAAGTATATTTTTGTGATGCTGGTTCACCACAACAAAAACCTTTAATTGAATATATGAATAGTGAATTAAGACATTGATTTCCTAAGGGAACTGATTTTAATAAAGTTAGTCAAAAACAAATAGATTGAGTAGTTAATGTTATAAATGATAAACTCCGACCGTGTTTAAATTGAATAAGTTCAAAAGAAATGTTTTTGCAGAATATATAAACAATAAATATTTAAAAATGTATATTAAATTATAAAATATGTCATTAAAATAATAAAATATGTATTTATTAATTAAAATTAATAAATTATTTTTTAGTTTGTTTAAATATTGATAAAATAATTAATTTTTTTAAATTTATGGTTGATTTTTGTAATTTTTATTATACTATTTAATTAATAAAGATTTCTTGCATTTCATTTTACATAATTCAAATTTAATAAACTGATATAAAAAAACAATATTTTGAAATTTTGTTTTTTTTATTTTTTTAAAATACGGTATGATTGATATAACGGAGAGGAACGTGATTGAAAAATGTTTAATTTAACACAAATAACAGGATTAGTTTATTTTATTTTTATTATTGTAATTGCATTGCTTCTTGTAGGATGATTAGTATTTAGACTTATTTTATTAATTTTTAAAAAGAAAAAAACAACATTAAAACCGCGTATGTTATTGCGAAAAATGTTAGATGACAATGATTTACAAGATGTTAATATTGGAGAACAAAGGCATATTGTTAAAGCACAAAATTTTTCAAAAATAAGTAATGCTGTCATTATTCGCCGTGCTGATGATAAAGATCAAAGTATTGTTAAAATTTATGATATGATTTTTCATTTTTATTATGTTTATAATCAAAAAACAAAACAATCAAAATGCTTTTTTTGATTAAAATTTTTGTCATGATTTTTGATGTTTACAATATTTTTATTTATTATAGCGACAATTTTAGTTATTTTAATACAGTTTTTAAAAGAAAATGCTGCTATTAATGCAATAGACATTACAGTTCAAATTATATCTATTATGGGTATTATTTATTTGATTTTGGGATGATTTTGTTGAGCAAATTTAGTAGAAAATTATCGTCAAGATTTAATAGCATTAGCCACAGACTATTTACCAACAGAATTTATAAAGTCTTTTAAAACTTATACTAGTTTTAAAGCTTTTTTCGCTTTTTCTGAAAATGTCATCTGTTTTTACTAGTAATATGGCCTAGTGTTTCTACGTCTTACCATTTATAAAAAGACTCTATAGGTTAATGCTTTATTTTTGCATTAACTTATGTTAATTAAACAAGGTTAATGTTTTTTATTTTTACAATAGAGCTAAACGGAGAAATAAATTATATGTTTAAAAAAATTGAAACTTTTTTAGATTTGGTCATCTAAAAACAACATTTAAAAAAGAAATTATTGGTGGTCTAACAACATTTTTAGCAATGTTATATATTTTGTCAGTGCGACCTAATATGCTATCTTCTGCACCAGATATTAATCATCTAACTAATTCAAATCAAAATATGGCTTTTGGAGGGATTTTTATTGCAACAGCAATTGGTGCTTTTATTGCCACTTTAATTATGGGTTTATCAGCGAATATGCCAGTTGGATTAGAACCTGGGATGGGACTAAATGCTATTTTTACTTTTAATGTTGCTAATAATGGTTTGGGATACCAAGGGGCTTTAATTGCTGTTATGATTTCAGGAATATTTTTCTGTCTTATTTCAATGACTAAGTTACGAACAATTATTAACTGGTGATAATGGAATTAAAAGTATTCAATTAACATTATTAGGTAATAATGGTTTTACTGCACCAATTATTTTTGGTCGCCCTATTGAAAATTTAGGGAAATGAAATGAAAAAGTATATCCTCAAAGAAGATTATTTATTGATAATTTAAAAATGCCAGTTGCTGATTCATTAACAAAACCTTCTAAACCATTAACTACTTATTTACTAACAAATGGAATTCCTGCTATTAATGGTCAATATGATAATTGATTAAAAAGAAAACAAGGTCAATCTAACCAAGAAATTAAAAAGAATTATGAGGGATACTTAAATACAGATAGAAAATTAACCCAAGCAACTAACCCAAATAATTTAACAATTAAAGATGTTGCTTTAAATTATAAAGGTAATAAAGTTATTAAAGATTTTGATGTTAGAGCAAATTGTTATTTTAAATATAATGTTGATATAGGATATAACACAATTAATCCAAGTAAAAATCGTGGGCAATTAAAAGATATGTTAAATTTATTTAGTGTTATGGTTAATCATATTATTAGTTTACCAATAGATGTAACAGAAAGTATTGCATGAACTCAAAGAGATATTCCGATTGTTGGTAAATTTTTAAATGCAATAAGTTTAGGTATTCCGATTTATTGAAAAACTATTGATAATAATACTAATAATTTATATCCAAATATTAAAACAGGAATTCCTTTATTTATTGGTAAAGCAAATTATACATTTTATGATGAAAGTTATTGACCTATTGTTGAAGATAGTACTAGGTCACAAGCAAAAAATCAAGGCAATATTCCCTTAGGTGCATTTAGATATAATACTCAAGATGAGGTAAATTATATAATCGGTGCTAGTGCAAGTGATACAAGTTGAACATTTACATTAACAGATAAAATAATAGCATCATGTTGATCTAAAAAAACTAAAAAAGAATATGGAAAATATTATAAAATTAGTAGTGTTATGATACCACAATCATTTTATGAAGAAGATAGTATTTATTTAATTAATGAAGAAAGTGTATCATTACCTACAATGGAAAGTGAAAATTTATTAACTGATATTGTTGGTAGTGGTCGTTATATAATTGATGCAGTTGGTTTTTATAATTTAGGTAAAACTGCCTGTCGTATTTATATGTTTTCTGATGATATTAATATATATGACCCATATTCAATTATGAGTTATTTTGTTAGTTTACAAACTACAAGTTTATATAATAATTCAGTCCGAGATTGATTAACTCTTTATTCACTTAGTTATTTAGACCAATATATTGATGATGATATCGTACATGAATGACCTGTTAAATTACCAGATCCACCACCAAGTATTAATTTCTATCCAGTACAATTAATATTAAACAAAGCAGATAGTAAACTAAATGCTAAAAGCACATGAGGTGGATGATCCGCTACACCTGATAATAGAACATATTCACAAGATATTTTATTATTTGATTTTGGAACATTTGGATCAACTGATTGACAACAAGTTAAAGATAATTATGATGAATTTGAGTTTGGAAATGATGGATTTATAAGAATATGAGGAAGACCAAGTGGCAATCGCCCTAATGGTAATTATGTAAATAAATCATTAGCGGAAAGATATATTATTAAAATAAAAAATATTAATGAAAGTGGATATACTATTTTTAATAATTTAGAAGAAAAAAATTATCCATGGCACCCCAACCGAGATTATTCAGGTTATCATTTTAAAACACAAATTGTATTTTACAATGAGGGTATTAAATTAAAAATGCGAGTTTTATATGAATTATTTGTTAAAGGTGGTAATTATGAAATTTTAGGTGAAACTGTTGAAGCAAATTTTGAAATTAATACTATGGCAGTAACAAATATTACTTTAAAGAAAAAATAGGTTTTTATACCTATTTTTTTATTCTCCATTAATAATAAAGAAGCGGGAATAATTAATCGTGTAACATGAATACGAAAAATGTTTGTTCAAGGCAAGATATATGGCATATTAGATAATTTCCCATTTTTAGATAAATGTATTAGTGAATTAAGATTTAGCGATACCAAAACAAATATACCCGATAGTAAAATGTACCACGACCCATACGATGCTTTGCTTTATTGTTCTTATCAATATCGCTTTAAAATGGGAATATAGGTAATATATTTTTGGCCGAGCGGTTTACTTTCTTAAATTATTGTGATAAAATGACTTAAAATTTAAAAAAGTTTTGAAGTTCTTTCAAACAAATTTGGGAACCTTTATAAAATTCTTCGCTTAACGCTTAGAATTTTTCCCAAGTACTTTGAAAAGCGCGGCAAAAGTTTTTTAAATTTTAAGTTATTTTTCACAAAATTCTAGAAAGTCTCCGCGAGGCCAGATTGACCCTCTGCATATAATAAATTAAATAATTTCCTTTCAAAAACTTAAATAACGCTTTGTATATATACAAGTATGTTAAAACAATTATATAAAAAGATTTAACGAAAGGAATTATAATAATGAAAAAGATATTAAGTATTTTAGGAACAATCACTGTAATTGGAACAAGTGCGACAAGTTTAGCTGCTTGTAATACACCTCAATATAGCGAAGAAAAATTAACAAAACTAAAAGAAGAAAACAAAATAAATACAGATAATAAACAAATCAAAGATAATTTAGAATGAATATCACCCCAAGAAGAACCGTTTGATACCTCTGATAATAAGTATTATTTTGTAGTATGGCGTAGTAAATTAAATTCTGATTGAAGAATAATTAAATTTAAAAATGACAAAGAAAAAAGCAAAGAAGAAACAGTAGATGTTGATGATAATTACTTTCTTATTTTGCATTGATGAGATGCTCCAAAAGTTCATTATTGAGCTTTAACAGTTAGCGGATTAAGACATCATGCAGAACATATTTGAGGAGAAAATTCAGGAATAAATTATTTTAAATCAGTTTATCGTTGAAATTTAGATATACAAGAACCTAATTTATGTATTAATACTGATGGTAATATAAAAGTTAAATAATAAAAAGTCATTTATTAAAATGACTTTTTTATATTTCTAATGTAATTAATGATAGTTTTTCATTGTTTCTATTAAATAATTCTAAATTATTAATATTAATTTGTTCTTTTTCTGTAAAAATTGTAATATCATATTTTCCATAACCTCATATACCTGATATTTCAATTTGATTTAAATTAAATAATTTTTCATGTTTATAAAAAGTTATTTTAATATTATCTACAACTAATGTTTTAGTCATACTTATTCAATCTGCTTTTGAATAAAGTAATCTATATCATTGCGAAAAATAGTTTAAATAATCTTCTATTTTGTCATTAGAAACAATTAAATTAGTTAAATATTTACCGTATTCTCCATCTGATAATTTAATTTCTGCTGCAATAAGAGAAGGAATATTATTTGTTTCTAATTCATTTGTTATTGATAATCAATTAAAATAATTTGCTTCTAATTGATAAATATGGTTTTCTGAAATATCTTTGTTTTTAAAAATTACATTATTGTTTTTGTTGTTTTTAATAATACTTTGTTGTTTTAAATTTCAATCGGTAATTTGCCCTGTTTGGAGGTCAATAATTGGTGTATTTGGTTCACCAACAACATTTCAACGATAAACTGCTTTAAAATAATTTATTCCTGAATTTTCTCTTCAAATATGTTCTGCATGATGTCTTAATCCGCTAACTGTTAAAGCTCAATAATGAACTTTTGGAGCATCTCATCAATGCAAAATAAGAAAGTAATTATCATCAACATCTACTGTTTCTTCTTTGCTTTTTTCTTTGTCATTTTTAAATTTAATTATTCTTCAATCAGAATTTAATTTACTACGCCATACTACAAAATAATACTTATTATCAGAGGTATCAAACGGCCCATCATCTGCATAAACTTCTTCTCAATAATTTACTGGGGTTGGCGGGATAGGACCACTACTAAAATTAAAATATAAAGAATTTAATTCAACTACACATTTTTTAAATTCTCAATAACTTTCATCAATTTTATTAGGTACTGATATTAATTCAAAATAATATGGAGAAATTAACTTAACATCATCATTATAACATTTATTAAAAACATATTTGCTATATGTATAATTTGATAACATATAGATAATTTGTTTAAATCTTTTGACAATACTATCATTAATAAGAGTTGTAGAAACCACATACATTTTGTATTTTTGGTTTTTACAGTTTTGGAAAGTAAATTTTTTTAATATTTTTAATTGAGGAGTTGAAATTATGCAAACAAAGCAATATTTTATTTTGCGGTCCCTAGTGAAAAAGTATGGTAAAGATAATGTTATTAATACTGTTAATAAGATTGCAAAAGATATTGAAATTAAAAAGTAAAAGAATAAATTATTCCGCGTAATTTATTAGCGGATAATTTATTCAGTAGTGTTTTTAATGGAGCGAAGCGACAACGAGCGGAGCGAGTTTGCAAATTTCATTTTTTTAGTTTTTAGAAAGGAGATGTATTATGCCAACTTGATTAACGACAATATTTAGTGTTGTTATTGTATTAGCAATTTTTCTTTATTTTGGTTTATTAATTTACCAAAAAATTAAACAAATTCGAGGAAAGAAAAAAGATAAAAAAGAAATTGAAAGAAAGGAGAGTAATAAATAATGTTAGGTATGTATTTAACAACAGCGTTTAATTTTTTAACAGCACCTACACCTAAAACTATGTCTGAGGGTATGACTGGTATTTGAACTGGTTTATCTAGTGCATTATGAAAAGTTAAAGAAGGTATAACAAATATTTTACCTGAGATAATGGTTTTCTTAGGTGAAGCGTGAATTATATTAATTCCATTTGCTATATTTTGTATTATTAAAATCTTAAACTTTTTCCGTGTTATGGTTAAAGGATTTTAATATTTATTATAATCGATCATATATCTTAGTTAAGGCACACTAGCTTTTATGTGAATTAAATAAATAATTTTATTGTTTATTTTTACACTATACACTGTTCACAAGCTTTAAAAGAAAGTAGGTATATTTATAAAAAATATTATAAAAATTTATTTCCCAAATCTATTACTAGTATGACCCTTAATAGAAATATTCTTATTTTTATTAAATCCTACTAAAAAAATATTTTTCATAACAGACTCAATATTATGAATAATAAACAATATAGATTTATCAACTATAGAAAATATAGTTAAATTTATATGTATAATAGGGGTTTTTATTATCCCAATATTAACGATAGTAATAAAGTTTATTAAAAAATAAATTTGTAAACAGTGTATAGTGTAAAAATAAACAATAAAATTATTTATTTAATTCACATAAAAGCTAGTGTGCCTTAACTAAGATATATGATCGATTATAATAAATATTAAAATCCTTTAACCATAACACGGAAAAAGTTTAAGATTTTAATAATACAAAATATAGCAAATGGAATTAATATAATTCACGCTTCACCTAAGAAAACCATTATCTCAGGTAAAATATTTGTTATACCTTCTTTAACTTTTCATAATGCACTAGATAAACCAGTTCAAATACCAGTCATACCCTCAGACATAGTTTTAGGTGTAGGTGCTGTTAAAAAATTAAACGCTGTTGTTAAATACATACCTAACATTATTTATTACTCTCCTTTCTTTCAATTTCTTTTTTATCTTTTTTCTTTCCTCGAATTTGTTTAATTTTTTGGTAAATTAATAAACCAAAATAAAGAAAAATTGCTAATACAATAACAACACTAAATATTGTCGTTAATCAAGTTGGCATAATACATCTCCTTTCTAAAAACTAAAAAAATGAAATTTGCAAACTCGCTCCGCTCGTTGTCGCTTCGCTCCATTAAAAACACTACTGAATAAATTATCCGCTAATAAATTACGCGGAATAATTTATTCTTTTACTTTTTAATTTCAATATCTTTTGCAATCTTATTAACAGTATTAATAACATTATCTTTACCATACTTTTTCACTAGAGACCGCAAAATAAAATATTGCTTTGTTTGCATAATTTCAACTCCTCAATTAAAAATATTAAAAAAATTTACTTTCCAAAACTGTAAAAACCAAAAATACAAAATGTATGTGGTTTCTACACCATTGACATTGCTTCAGCATTTAATATTGCTGCAAAAGAAATGTTTTTACAGAATATTTAAAGAAATTTATTAATTAAAATTTAATAAATGCTTTTTTAGTATGATTAAATATGCTTAAATTAAGTTATTTTTATAAAATATTTTATTTTTTTTAAAAAAAAGTTGCATTTGTTAAAAATTATGTTATCATCAAATTAACAAGAGGAAAAAATTAATGCTTGCATTTACAGGATTCCATGATTAATAAGTAAAAAAATAGTAATGAATCAGGAACCTTATCCTTATTTTATTTTGTTTAAATAATCACTTCAAATTAAAAAACCAATGATAGTATTTGCAGTAAAAAAACTTGTTTGAATTAACATGTTAATATTAATTGTTATCGGGTAATTAGTTCCAATGCTATTAACTCCCACAAACATTGCAAATTGTAAAATATTTGAAATTAATCATAAAATTCATTGTTCTTTTAGCCGTAAAAACATTAAAATTGAAGCAATAATTGCGATGCTATTAATTGTACTGTCAAAAATATGGGCAATAGGTTGGTTTAAACAAGCATAATCAGCTTTTACTAATGCATAATGAAAAGCTGGAATTTCATAATATCAAGCAATTGCAAGAACAACACAAATCCCTAAAGAAATTGGCAAAATTATTCATCATTTTGAGTTTCGGATGTTTAATGAGGAATTTTGTTCAAAAATAAAAGTTTTTTGTCATATATACCAACCAATAAATTGAAATGGTAAATAAAAAAATAAATTTAATTGAGCATAACCAGTATAACCAAAACCAAATGAAAAGAGACCAAATGTTGTGACACTAATTAAACCTCAAAAATAATTGCTCATTTTACCAAAACTAATTAAAACAACATTTAAAATACTTGTAAAACTAACTAAACCGCTTAATGAATAAAGTGTGGCATCAATTCATTTAGGAATATTCCCTAAATAAGGTTTGGGAGTATTTAAAATATTAACAATACTAAAAAAAGAAGGATTATGGCTAGAATCAATAAAATGATTAAAATCAAAAAAAGATAAAAAAGTAACAATAATTCCAATGCAAATTAAAAGAATTTTAAAAGTTTTTGGTAATTCTTTAATATCTTTACCAATTGTTCTGATTCCTAAGAAGTTAATTGGTTTTGTAATAATAAATCATTTTTGTTGTTCATTTTTCATTTTTTTGTATGAGTATCTTGATTCTTTCTTTCATCATTTATTTATTAAGCCTATAATTATATCTTAACAAAAAATAATATTTTTTATTCTTTTAAATTATATCTTTTTGATATAATTTATAAAAAATAAAAAAATCCTAAAAATAGTTGCTTGTTTTTTTATTTTTAGTATATAATGAATAAGGCTAAAAAAATGCCATGCCTAGTTAGCTCAGTTGGTAGAGCACTCGGCTGTTAACCGATCGGTCGCAGGTTCGAGTCCTGCACTAGGCGCCATTATTTTTTTTGACAATTTTTATCAATTTTTAACGGCCTGTTGGTGAAGCGGTTAACACACATGCCTTTCACGCATGCATTCACGGGTTCAAACCCCGTACAGGTCACCATTTTCGGGTGTTAGCTCAGTTGGGAGAGCGCCTGCCTTACAAGCAGGTGGTCAGCGGTTCAAGTCCGTTACACCCGACCATTTTTTATATTAATAAGCTGGCTTAGCTCAATAGGTAGAGCAACTGACTTGTAATCAGTAGGTTGGGAGTTCAATTCTTCTAGTCAGCACCATTGCCTGTCTCCTGTTAGCTCAGTCGGTAGAGCAACTGGCTTTTAACCAGTGGGTCAAAGGTTCAAGTCCTTTACAGGAGACCATTTTTAAAACCGAGTATCCGGGTGTGGCGGAACTGGCAGACGCACCAGACTTAGGATCTGGCGGGGTAACTCGTGGGGGTTCAAGTCCCTTCACCCGGACCATAATTAAAAAAACAAATTAACACTTTAAGAGTGTTTTTTATTTGCAAAATTATAATGTAAGTGCAATACTGAAAAAAACAATCTAGACCATTATGATAATTTAAACACATATAAGAATTACAACCTTTTTTAACAATTACTATTTTATTAAATAATAATAATTTTAGTGAAAGGAAATATCTAAATATGAAAAAAAATAGTGAATTTATTAAGTGGTATTAGTTTAATAGGAAGTAGTGTACCATTGGTTAAAGCCAATAGTAGTTATAAATTACAAGCACAAATATTAAAGCGAAATAAACGGCAAGGAAATTTTAAAGCATTAAATAAAGAACTTAAAAATTGAATATTAGGTGAGTTACTTGATAATTTACCAGAAACAATTTTAAAACGAATATATAAATTAAATAAAAAAATTAAAGAAAATAGTTTAAGAATAATTAATTTTAGGGAAAACATAGCTAGAATAATTTGATATAAAGATGTTGATAGTACAACAAATTTTATTGATGTTTATTTTACAATTTATAATTCAAGCAATTCAGTATTTTATAATGACAATTCAAGGTTGGGGAGTTGTGAGTCTTTATCAGTCACTTCAAATGAAGAAAATAATGAAAATCAAATTGAAGAATCAATATATGCAACAGTTTTACCAAAAAGGCAAAGAAGTAAACAAAATACTGTTGCACCACCACTGCCACCTAGAAAGTTAAATAATCTTTTACCAAATACAGAATTAGGTGAGTTACCTGATTCTTTACTAGCAACAATTTTTGAAAGAGTAATACTTTTAAATACTGATATTGATTTAGATGAAGTTGTTATTCATGACATTACACATATTTTAGCAATAATTAGTAGTAATCCAAATAGTAGTAGATATTATGGTAGAGTTATAGTTCATTTTACTTTAAATAATAAAGAAGTAAAAACAATCAAAGAAGATAAAAATAAGCAAGATCCAAATGCTGATAATAATGATAGTATTAATAAATTTAATAAATTATGTTCAAATAATGAAATTAATAATTTAAATCCTAAAAAAGTTTTAACGTAAAATAATCGTGGTGGTCGTTTACATGCAGTAAATACATATCTTGGGACAAACAATGGTATTTATTTGCAACATGTTTATGGTCAAATTGATAAGTTTGATGATTTGAATTTTCCTATAATTGCAATTGAATTAGATAATAAGGGAAGTGCTTATGTTTTAAATAATACTGGTAAAATTTATCATTTAGATTTATATGGTTGAGGGCATCAACAAGTGCCCAAAAAATAGTAAACAATATAAATTTCAATTGAAAAATAACTGGGCCAATAACCGATGATACAAAAGTATGGGAAAAAACAATAAATTTAATTAAATGGTCAGACTATGCTAATGGTTGACAAGAGTTTAAAGAAAGATACAAATATATTGAAATTAATAAGATTAATTCTTCTGCAGGTGGTTAAGGTACAACAATATCTAATACTAAAGCAAATATTAAATTTAATACAGAAAATATCAAGGAAAATTGAGATTCTAATCAAAATCATATATCGCTTTTAAAGTATGACTATTATCTGTTTGTTCCTTTTGTTTATGTAGAACAAAAAGCATTGTTATATATTAAAAGTTTATGAGTTGAAAGCGAGTATTTAAAAATGAATTTAGTTTCATATACTTCTTCTTTTTGTGCTATTTATCATGTTTGAAAAAATTTGCATTGTGTAATCGAAGTGCAACAAATCAACTTTGAAAGGAGTTGATTTTTTATTGAAAAGAAACATTATTTTATTTTTCGGTCCTTAGTAACTAAAGTATGGGAAAGATATTTTTATTAATACTGTAAATAAGATAGTAATTAATAATGTAAAAGAAAATGAATAAATTATCCGCGTAATTTATTAGCGGTAATTTATTCAATATATTTTATTTTGAGCGTAGCGAACACGCGAAGCGTGCCGCAATATTTTTAGAGAGGAGATGTAATATGCCAACTTGATTAACGACAATATTTAGTGTTGTTATTGTATTAGCAATTTTTCTTTATTTTGGTTTATTAATTTATCAAAAAATTCGTCAAATTCGAGGAAAGAAAAAAGATAAAAAAGAAATTGAAAGAAAGGAGAGTAATAAATAATGTTAGGTATGTATTTAACAACAGCGTTTAATTTTTTAACAGCACCTACACCTAAAACTATGACTGGGGGTATGACTGTTATTTGAACGGGTTTGACTAGTGCATTATGAAAAGTTAAAGAATGTATAACAAATATTTTACCTGAGATAATGGTTTTCTTAGGTGAAGCGTGAATTATATTAATTCCATTTGCTATATTTTGTATTATTAAAATCTTAAACTTTTTCCGTGTTATGGTTAAAGGATTTTAATATTTATTATAATCGATTATATATCTTAGCTATGGCACACTAGCTTTTATGCGAATTGAATAAATAATTTTGTTGTTTATTTTTGCACTATACACTGTCTACAAATTTATTTTTAAATAAATTTAACTACTCATTTGTTTATTTTTAGTAGGATTTAATAGAAATAAGAATATTAATAACAGTTTTGAACCAAAAATTTTTATAATATTTTTTATAAATATATTTACTTTCTTTTAAAAACTTGTAGGCAGTATATAGTGTAAAAATATCAACTTAATTATAAACTTATGATTTTATATTTTAATAACTATTGTTAAAAATTAAATAGTATTTTTCAGTGTGCTAATTTTTATTATTTTTATATTTAACAATGTTTATTAACAGTGTTTATTAAACATTAAATAAACAATATATTAGCATTATGTATAACATTGTTAATAATCAGTGTTTATTACAATTAAAAAACATTATATAAACATTATTTATAACATTGTTTATTAAATAAATATTTAATTAGGAGACTATATTATGGATATGAAATTTAAAACAACTGAGGAATATAAAAAATTAAAAAAAGAATTTATTATTATGAATTTTGTTTTTGTTTCTATTTATTTTGCTATATTAATTATTTCTGGTCTTTGTATTGTTTTTATAATTTGGTCTTTAAATGTAGGAGATATTATAGGTATTTCAGGCTGTTTAATTCTTTTTGTTGTACTTTTACCATTTGTAATTATGGAGCATATATCAGAAGTTAAGGAATTTAGAGTTACAGTATTAAAGAAACAATTATTACCGCTATAAATTATTAATAATGGAGTATTAGGAAAAAAGGCACAATGTTAAGACCAGTAAGACGAGGAGATGATAAAATTGAGTAATTTTGTTAAGAAAAATCAGAATGTAGAAAATTATTTTATTAGTAAGGGATTTATCCCTTTTACAACAGATAAAGCAAGTTTTATTAATTTACCTAATCATAATCGCCATATTGGTTTTTGGTTGAGTAATAAGTTTATTTATTCGAGTGAAAAACATTCGGAACAAGTAGCAATAGGTTTGATTTATGATAATTCTTACCCTATTGTAAAATATGATGAAAATTTAAAACGCCATATTTGAAAGTATTTAACTGGAACAGAATTAATCAATTTATATAATCAATATGAACAAAATTATTTTACTAAAATGAAAAAAGCGTTATTTGAAGTGTTGAAAAAGAACAAGAATTAATTAATGATTTGAAAGACTTAAATTAAATGAGTTTATATAATTATTGAGTTCAATTTGTTAGTTATATTATTGGTGCAAATGCCCCTGAGTTTTTATATGTTATGTCGTTTGTGTTATTTATTGTTTTGTTTTTTGGAATGTTTTTTAAATTTATTCAAAAAATGTGGAGTTTTTAAAAATGCAAAATGATTGAATTAAATTAAAAGAGTTTTTTATTCATATATTTTTGTTTATAGATAAAACGAATGTTGAAAGTATTACAATGTGGAATTTAACGCAAAATGAATATTTAACTTTGATGGTTGGTGTTTGAGTTGTGATTTTGTTTTTAACTTGGTTTTTCTTGTGAATGGTTTTTAAAATAGTTAGTTATTTTAAATAATTAAATTTTGCTATTATTATGGTTTTCTCTCCCCACAAAATTTTAAAATTTTTTTGAATATAATATATATTTTCATTACGAATGCAGTAATTATTAATATAAATAATGTTGTAAAAAATATTTCTTTTTGATTTGTGGGGGGAGAAAACCATAATAATACTAGTTTAATTATAAATAACTATTGGAGGTAAAATGAAAAAATTTATATTTTTTTAAAAACTATATGATACTGTTTTAGTTAACTTTTTTGCGTTGAAATTACAAAATTTTAATAATATTTTGTTGAGTGAAAATATTAACGATAAATTACAATTTGATAAATTATTAAATAGTATGTTTAAGATTTCACAGAAATTTTATACTAATTATTTACGTACGATTTTTGATTTAGAAAATAATACTTATGCTCAAGGTTATAATAAAAAATATGGTTTATTAGTAAATAATGGTTTTAAAATTTACCCACAATATTTTTATTTTTCTGATAAATATAAGCAATTAGATATTAAATTATATTCAGCATTTAAAAATCGGTTTTATACGATTAATAATTATGGTAGTTTTTTTAATTATGATTTTTCGGTTGCTAATAAATTATGATATTAAGTTAAATTCGGGTTATGTTTTTGTCGGTAATTTACAAAATAAATATGGTTTGCAATATAAAAAAATTGAAGAACAAAAAATCGGTTATAATGTTTTTGAATTACAAGCACAAAAAGAAAACGATATGTATCGTTATTATGATTTTAATTTTGGGATTTATAACTGACAAGAAATTAATAATGGTGGGTTGTTCCCCGATAAACAATGATGACAAGTGCAATATGTAACGCCAGAGGGTTGATGAGATTTTGGTGCTCATATTAAAAATGCGGTGATTTGAATTGTCAATACTATTCCCGGTGTTAAACAAGTTAATTAATTAGCGAGTGGTGTTGGTAAGGTTTTTGAAACAGTATATAGTTTTTTAGTCAAATATTTGAAGTATGAAAATTTAATCCATCATTGTATAGTACAATAACAAATATATTCTTATTAATTATGTTTATGAAATTTGTGCGATTAATATAAAAAAGGAACTGTTATTCAGTTTCTTTTTGTTCTTTTCAATCAGTAATTTTACCGGTATTTTTATCAATGGTAGGTATTTGTGGTTCACCATTACCACCTCAACTATAAAGTGATTTTATATTTGCAGTGTTAAACATTACGAAATCTTTTGGATTATATGTTTCTAAATATCAAATATTATTTCTTTTTTGTGATATATTACCATTATTTTTTGCTAAATATATACCATATTTACCTACATCAAATAAATTAAGAAATAAATATGATTTATTATTTTTTGTACTAAATTCATTATCAAAATTATTTTTATCAATTAATTTTCAATTACTATCTTTTTGTGCTTGTTGTGGATTATATTGTGGTTCTGGTTTATTACTTTTTCCGTTTTCATTGTTATTTGCTTTTTCAGATTTTTCACAACCGATTAATGTTGTTGTGCTTGTTGCGGTTAATCCAATTGCTCCTATATGCTAAGTCATTTTTTCATATAGATTGCTCCTTTTTATTGTTTTATATATAATTGATTTTATCTTATATCAATTATATATCAATTATTTGTATTAAATATTAAAAATTTTATAAGTTAATGAAAGGTATATAAATGTTATGTATAGTCATTTGAGTTTTATGGATAAAGTTAAATTAGAACAATTATTATTATTATTATTATTATTATTATCAAGAATGTTTTTAAAAAAGAATGGTAAACAGAATATTTCTGCAATCGCTAAATTTTTGAATAGACATCGTAGTACTATTTTACGAGAAATTAAGCGTTTTAAAACTACTGATGAATATAGTGCTTATAAGTCAGATAAAATGTATTATGAGAAAAAAAGATGTAAATTTACTGAAGAACAGATTAATTTTATGAAAATTAGACTTAATAAATATTGTGATTCTCCGAGAGAATTTATTTATCGTTATTTTTTAAAATTTGGTGTTAAATTTCCCGTTTGTGTTAAAACACTGTATAAATGAATTCGTTTAGGTTTTTATGGTTTTTTAAAACAGAATTTGCGACATCGTGGTAAAAAATATAAAACAAAAGGAAAATCTGATAATCGTGGTAAATTAACTGATTTTAAGTCAATTTTAGATATTGAAAATAAAGTTTCTAATGTTGGGTGATTTGAAATGGATACTGTTGTTGGAAAAACCATCAATCTAGTTGTTTAGTTTTAGTAGAACAATCAAGTAAAAAATATTTTGCAATAAAATTAGAAAATCATACTACTAGGGAAGTTGAGAAAAAGTTTAAAGATATTGTTATAAATAATAATTTAATTGGAAAAATAAAAGGAATAATAACAGATAGAGGTAAAGAATTTAGTGAATGACGAGAAATGGAAATATTTGTTGAAACACAAGTATATTTTTGTGACGCTGGTAAACCTCGTCAAAAACCTCTAATTGAAAATATAAATGGTGAGTTTAGAAAATGATTTCCTCCTGGAACTGATTTTAATAATGTTAGTCAAAAACGAATTGATTGAGTAGTTAATAATGTAATAAATGAAAAACTCCGACCGTGTTTAAATTGAATAAGTGCTAAAGAAATGTTTTTGCAGAATATATAAACAATAAATATTTAAAAATGTACATTAACTCATAAAATATGTCATTAAAATAATAAAATACATATTTATTAATTAAAATTAATAAATTATTTTTTAGTTTGTTTAAATATTGATAAAATAAAAGAAAAATTAAAATATTTTTAATTTTTTTAAATTTATGGTTGATTTTTGTAATTTTTATTATATTATTTAATTAATAAAGATTTGTTGCACTTCATTTTACATAATTCATTAGATAAAATTAAAGCTTATAATTTATAAAAAATTTTTAAATTTAAACATTTTCTACTATAATTAAAACTATAAAATTAATGTTTGATCAATATTTTTAAATAATGTAATCATACAAGTTTTGAGGAAAAAGAAAGGAGCATAATTAGATGAAAAAAGCAGTTTTTTCTGATTTGGATGGAACTTTATTAAACGATAATCATCGGTTTAGTCGGTTAACAAAAAAAACAGTTAATTCAATTCAAAAAAAAGGAATCCCTTTTGTTGTTACAACAGGACGCCTAGCAAACGATGCAATTCGCCAAGCGCGAAAACTAAAAGTTCATAAATATGATGGTTATGTTTTGGCAAACAACGGGGCTAGCGCTTACTCTTTTAAAACTAATAGTTTTTTATGGATGATGATTTTTACAACAGCAGAAATTAAAACCATTTTTGAATTTACTTATCGAAAATATAAAGTTCATTTTTTTAGTAATAATAGTACTTATGTTTACGAATATGGTGATAATTCTTATTATTGATCAAAAATAATGCGAACAAAATATAAAATTATTACCAAGGTGACTGATATTACAGAAGACATTACGCATGCTAGTGTTATTGCCCATCACTCCTTAGATGATAAAGCTGCTAATGAATTAATGACAAAGTTACGACAATTATTACCGCAATTAGATATTACCCAATATAATAATCGTGTTTTTGAGATTGCTTGTAAGGGGATTTCAAAAGGCAGTGCCTTGCAATTTTTATCACATCATATTGGAATTGATATTAGTCAAACTTATTCATTTGGTGATTCTTATAATGACCTTGAATTAATTCGCCAAGCTGGTGTTGGAATTGCGGTTGGCAATGCGATTAATGAGTTAAAAACAATGGCAAATGAAGTAACATTATCAAATCGTGAAAATGGACCAGCAAAATATTTGCAACAGCTTTTCTTAAAAAAGTAGTACTTTTATGATATGATAAAAAAGCAAGAGAATTCAGTAAAGGAGAGAATTAAAATGGCTGTAAATGAAATAAAAAGTATTGATGAATTTGAAAAAACAATTGGTGATGAAAAATTAACTTGCGTTGATTTTTATGCTGATTGATGTGGACCATGTAAAATGATTGCTCCAATAATTAATGAATTAGCAAAAACGCGTAGTGATGTTAATTTTATTAAAGTTAATGTTGATGTTTTACAAGATCTTGCTCAAAATTATGGAATTTTATCAATTCCGACATTAATTACCTTTCAAAACGGAAAAGAATTAAAACGTAAAACAGGATTTGTAACTGCTAACGAAATTGAACAAGATTTATTAAGTTAACAAAGTTTTACTAATAATTTAAAAAGGAGAAAGTGAATACAAAATGGCAATGTCAATGAAAAAACGCCGTTGTTTAATGGCATAAAAAAAGTGGCGAAAATCTTAGCTCGTAAAGAAGCTACAAAAAAACAAAAAGAAGAAACAAAAATTTCAAAATAGAATATTTAATCTTTAATGTATAATGTTTAATTTAATGAAGATATATTAATGACCTTTTTTAAATAAAAGATTTATTAAATCAATAACTATAATCTAACATATCTAAATAGTGCTTCTTATAAAATTAAAAAAGACATTTTACAATAAAAAAAATTTCAAATAAAACACTTAAATTATATTAAATTTTTTAAATATAATTTAAGTGTTTTTTTATTTAAAAGTAGTTTATAAAATAGCAAAAAATATCTTTTATTTTATCCTAAAATAGAAAACACAGCAGCACAAATTAAAGAATAACCAAAATTAATTCCAAGTGTAGCAAGCAGAATAAAACCTTTTTTCTTTAAATATCAGACATAACCATTATATTCAGTTTTTAAATGTGAATATTTTGTAATAATATGAAAACCAAGGTCTGCTTGTCAGGGCGCTAATTCTTTTGTTACATTTAGTTTTCGCAGTGGATTTTTAACTAGAATTCAGTTAGTAATGAACATTACTAAAATAATAGCAATTAAAATACCAAAGAAAATTTGGGATAAGTCACTATTGCTTAATTGTAATTGTTTTTGACATAATATTAGTGGAATCATGATGCTAACTTGGATTAATAAAAAAATAATATTAGTAATTAAACTAATAATTCAAAAATTTTTAAGAGATGTTTTCATTAGATAATTAAATTTATTTTTAGTAAAATTTTTATTAATTAAGTTTAAAAAATGCTAACAAATTCATCCTCAGCAATTCGTAAGCGAGGGAAGCTTTTTCCTTTAACATATAATATCCAAATAGCATTCCTAGCGATAAATGTCATTTTTTTGGATCAACAATATTATGTTCTGTAAAGAGTGAGGCTGCTTGCAGCGGCGTAATTCCCCCCATAATACTTGATCCAATTTTTAAATCAGCAGCTTGTAAAGCCATAAAACTAGCAACAAGATGTGTTTGTTCATCAGAAAACATATCTGGACTTGGATAACTTTTTAAGTAATTACTCATTCCTCGTACATTTGTTTTTAATGTTTCACCACTAAAAATTCGCCCTAAGCGATTTGTTAAAAATTCTTCAGATGTCAAATAATCACCATTTGTTCCTAGTAGTAACGCTAAAATTGGAGCATCTTTTACTTTTTGTTGATTACCAGGCATAAAACAGCTTAATGCTGCTTGCTCTTTTAATTTTTGGTCTTTGATAATAATAACTTTTACTGGTTCTAAGCCATTAGAACTTGGTGCTAAAGCTCCAGTTGCTAAAATTGTTTTTAAATCACTTTCACTAACTGCTTTTGATTTATCATAGATTTTAATTGCTTTTCGAAATTTTGCTGCTTCTTGAACGCTCATGATTTTCCCCCATTCTGTAATTTATTTATAAATTTATTATACGCTAATAAAATTTAATTAATAGTGCTTAAATTACTAACAAATTTCGGAACAATGTTATAATTAAAAGGATAAAAATTTAGAGAGGGTAATAAAGATGGAATTTTCGCATAAAGCAATTGAACAAAAATGACAACAATATTGAGAAGAACATCAAACTTTTAAAACAACAAATAATTCAGAGCAAAAAGCTTATATTTTAGATATGTTTCCATATCCATCAGGAGCGGGTTTACATGTTGGGCATCCAAAAGGATATGTCGCAACTGATGTAATTAGTCGTATGCGAAAATTGCAAGGTTATGACGTTTTGCATCCAATTGGTTGGGATGCATTTGGTTTACCAGCTGAACAATATGCTTTACAAACAGGGAATAATCCAGCGGAATTTACTTTGCAAAACATTGCTAATTTTCGTAACCAATTAAAAGCACTTGGGTTTAGTTATGACTATGAAAAAGAAGTTAATACTTCTTCACCAGAGTTTTTTAAAACAACACAATTAATTTTTGAATTGTTATATCAAAATGGATTAGCTGAGATGCGTGATGTTGATGTTAATTGATGTCCTGAATTAGGGACAGTCTTAGCTAATGAAGAAGTTTTGAATATTAATGGGAAAATGGTTTCTGAACGTGGACATTTTCCAGTTTTAAAAAAACCAATGCGACAATGAGTGTTAAAAATTACTGCATATGCAGAAAAATTATTAGCAGGGTTAGATGAGGTTGATTGATTAGAATCCGTTAAAGAGTTACAACGAAATTGAATTGGAAAATCAGTTGGTGTTGAAATTAAGTTTGCGGTACAAAATAATACAGAAAGCATTAATGTTTTTACAACTCGTGCTGATACAATTTTTGGTGTTGAGTATCTTGTTTTAGCGCCTGAACATCCGTTAGTGTTAAAATTAACAACACCTGAATATGCAGCAACTGTTACAAAATTTTTGGCAGCAACAAAAGAAAAAAGTGATTTAGATCGTCAAGATATTAGTAAAGAAAAAAATGGAATGTTTATTGGTAGTTATGCTATTAATCCAATCAATCAAAAAGTTATTCCAATTTGAATTGCCGATTATGTATTACCATTTTATGCTACTGGAGCTGTAATGGCTGTGCCTGGTCATGATGATCGGGATTATTTATTTGCTTTAAAATATCAATTACCAATTAGTTATGTTATTGAAGGAGAACATCATAATAAATTACATAATAAAGATGGAAAACATATTAATTCTGATTTTTTGAATGGTTTAATGACAGACGAAGCAACAAAAAAAGCAATTGATGTTTTAACAGCAGCTGGGAATGCAAAAGTTAAAACTATTTATAAGCTTCGTGATTGGTTATTTTCTCGTCAACGATATTGAGGAGAGCCTTTCCCAATTATACATTGAGAAGATGGTTCAATTAGTTTAGTTGATGAAACAGAATTGCCATTGGAATTACCAAAAATGACAAATATTAAACCATCACAAACGGGAGAATCACCATTAGCTAATGCAACAGAATGATTAACTGTTGTTGATAGGACAGGGAAAAAAGGACGCCGAGAAACTAATACGATGCCACAATGAGCAGGTAGTTGTTGATATTATTTAGCCTATATTTTAATGGAAGATAAGCAAATGTTAGATTTACGTAGTACAAAAGCACAAGCTTTGTTAAAAAAATGATTACCAGTTGATTTATATGTTGGTGGGCAAGAACATGCTGTTTTGCATTTATTATATTCACGTTTTTGACATAAATTTTTATATGACCAAAAATTAGTTCCAACTTCTGAACCATTTTATAAATTAGTTAATCAAGGTATGATTTTAGGCACTGATGGTTCAAAAATGAGTAAATCAAAAGGAAATGTGATTAATCCTGATGACATTATTAAATCACATGGAGCTGATACATTACGTTTATATGAAATGTTTATGGGACCAATTGAAGCATCATTGCCATGGAATCCAAATGGGCTAGATTCAGCACGAAAATGATTAGATCGCGTTTATCGTCTTATTAAAAATAATAATTTTTCGCAAGATAATAATCATGAGTTAGATTTTGTTTATCATAGTATGGTTAAAAAAGGAACAGAAATGTTAGAAAAATTAAGTTTTAATACAGTAATTTCACAATTAATGGTTTTTATTAATGCTTGTTATAAAACAAAAGGACCGATTTACCAACCGTATTTTGAAGGGTTTACTAAAATGTTAAGTTTATTTGCCCCTCATTTAGCAGAAGAAATTTGAGAAAAATTAAACCAACAATCATCGGTTGCATTATCAACATGACCGACATATGATGAAAAATATTTACAAAAAAATGAGGTTATAATTGCAGTTCAAGTTAATGGTAAATTACGTGCTAAATTGGAAGTACCACTTGATACATCAGAAGAAGAATTATCAGTTTTAGCTAAAGCTAATAGTAATGTTCAAGCCTTTTTAGTTAAGCATGAGATTATTAAAGAAGTTATTATTAAAAATAAAATTGTTAATTTTGTTATAAAATAGATAGAGAAAATATTAATTATTTAATCAAAGGAGAAAAGTAATGAAATTTGTTTGTTCTAGTAATGGACCATGAGGATTTTTTGACCCAGCTGGTTCGTATATACCGTGTGCTGATTGAACTAATCAGTGATTTTTTAAAGGTCATAATTATGTCTTTCAATTGGTGGGCATTAGTATTTTTGTTTTAATTATTGGATCATTATTTGTTTGTAGAAAATATTATGCAAAAACTGTTAATTGAAAATGGTTTCGGATTTCAATAGGGCTGTATCAAATTGTAAGTTATTTTTTAACATATGCAATTTGAGTAACTTATTTAGCAATTGTTTTAAAAACAGAATGAATTTGAGGACCGGTGGGGCCTTCTCAAATTCGTGGTTTAAGTGAAGTTACGCCATTACATTTATGCAGTTTACACCAGTTATTATCGGGCTGTATTTTAATTTTTCCTAGTCGAAAATTTTTTGAAGTTGTTGCTCCATCAGCGATTGTTTTGCCAATTTTAGCAATTATAACGCCAGTTAATGGTTACTGAAGTTTAGGCAATTTCTTTTATTATAATTACTTTATTCTTCATACATTAATTATTTTTGCTTATTTATATGTTTATAAATATGGTTTAGTTGGAAAACCTTATAGTGGTTTATTATTTAAATGACAGTTATTATGATTAACGTTATTTTCTATTATCGCAGTAATTTGAGACTGAATTTTTAAAACAAACCAATTATTTGTGGGGCCAAATAATGGGGAACCATGAAACAATGGTGGTTTTAATGTTGGCGGTTGAAATACAAACTTTATTGGAGCAAAATATATGTGACCATTTGCTTGATTACCAATATTTTTATTAGGAATTGTAATTGTTTCATTAACACATATTTTATTATTTTATATACCACAAAGTTTTTTATATGATAAAAAAACAAAAAAATTAGAATCTGTTCCTCGCGGAGTATGTAATAAATTTCATACTAAACAAGGATTAACTTATATTAGTTTTACTTTTAAATATATTTTTTGGCCAGATAATAAAATTCATTATCATCTAAATCAAACTAATTTATTACAGTTTACTGATATTGAATTATTAACAATTCGCAATAATAATAGTTAGCTTTGCTAACTATTATTTATTTAATTAAGTTTTCAATTTAAAATAAAGGTATAATGTAAGTAAATGAAAGAAAAGGTGGCGATAACAATGTTTAAATATGCAATTATTGCAAATGATTATCAAGAATCAACACAGTTAGTTAATAAAATTAGTAAACTTTTACAAGAAAATCAATTAAAAGAAGTTCTTGGTAACCCACAGTATGTTTTTATAATTGGTGGAGATGGAACTTTATTAAGAGCAGTTAATAAATTTCAAGATATCATTGATAAAGCTTCTTTTATTATAATTAAATCTGGTTCATTAGGGTTTTATGCTAACTATGATGAAAATACCTATGCCAAAGCAATTAACGCAATTATTAATAATAAAATTCATATTCGAAAAATGCCATTATTAGAAATTAAATATAATGGTAATCTTATTCGCTATGCATTAAATGAAGCAAAAGTTGTTGATCATGTTAAAACAATTCGCACTGAAATTTATGTTAATAATGATTTATTGGAGCATTTCCGGGGAAGTGGTCTTGTTTTTGCAACGAAAACTGGCTCAACTGGTTATATGCGAGCAATTAATGGATCAATTATTGCAGCTAATATTTCAACCTTATGGCAATTAAAAGAAATTGCCCCGGTGGCAAATTCAACTTTTTCCACAATTAACGCTTCAATTATTTTAGATCAAGACCAAATAATAAGGTTAACTGGTGACTTAAAAGGAAAAAGTTTAGTAATTGATACTTATGAATCAGAAATTTTAAGTTCTGATATTGAATTAAAAATTAGTCAAAAAACATTAAACTTATGCTATGATGAGGAAAATGATTTAAGTCTAATTGCGAAGATGAAGTTATTATTTGCACATTGCAATGATAACAGAGGAGATGATTAATAATGCGAGTTGAATATATTATTATCATTGTTGTGGCAATGATTTTAATGGTGCTATTTATGTTAATGATAATTTTTCGTAAAAAGATTTTTAATTTTCAAAAAATTCTTGTTCCAAAACAAATGCTTTCTTTTTCTATTAATGACTTAATTAGTATTTTAGGAACAAAAACAAATATCACAATGGTTAAAGCAACCTTAACCCGCTTGCGAGTAACAGTAAAAGATTTAGATGAAGTTGATTTTGTTTTGTTAAAAACTAAATTTAAATTAAAAGATATTGGTATTGTCTTACAAACTGTTATTTTGCCATTTGGGAATGTGAGTTTAGCCATAAAAGATGAAATGAATAAAATTATTACAACGTAAAAATTATTACATTTTTTTATTGTCGTTTATTTTTTTCTGCAAATAATTTGTTAAAAGCACTAAAGTGCTTTTTTTGTTATTTTTAAGAGATAATTTAATTATAAAGTGGAGGAAGAATTGTGATGATATTTGAAGAGTTTATTTTTTATGTACCAGCGTGAGGACGATTAAAGCAACCTTTCAATAAAAAATTTAATAAAAATTGACGCCACTATAAAAAAGATAGGCATGAAGAAGCAAGGGGTGGAGGAAGGCAACTATATAATGATTGAGAAAATAAATTAACAAAAAATGAAAAAAAGGAATCCAAGGAGTATTTAGAACAATATACTGGAAGTCATTACGGAGCAATTAATGAATATTTACGTAAAACAAATGGAAAAATATATCATGATATTGAAGCTGTTCCAACAGACCTTGAATTTACAAAAAATGATTTAAAAAAAAGTTAATGATAAAATTTTAAAATTAGATAAATCATTTCAAAAAGCAAAAACAAATGAAAAATTAGTTGTTTTTCGTCGCGCTAGTGGTTATCAATTTTCAGACCATGATCTTAATTTACGTGATGCAAATAATAAAATTAACCGTGATTTATTTGTTCAAATTCGGCAAGACTATACTGGCAAAAAATTTACGCAACATACTTTTTTAAGTACATCTTTATCAAAAGACCCGCATAAATAATATTCAGGGGGTCGTTATCCAATTTTATTAAGAATTAGTTTACCAAAAGGAACAAAAGCAATTTATGTTGATGAAATTAGTAAGTATCCTGGTCAAAATGAATTATTACTAAATCGTGGTTATACCTTTCGCTATCATAACTTTCTTGAAAAGGAGGAGTAAATATTATGGAAAAAAACACAGAGATTAAAAATATTAAACAACAAAGTTCTTGTCTTGATAATGATTGTGATCATGCGTTAGATAGTGATGATGATGGCATTCCTGATTGTTGAGAAATCAATGGTTATACGGTTGAAAAGGGATTAATTGTTCCTTGAGATGATAAAAAACACAAAACAGGAAAATTTATTAAATATAAATCAGACCCATACAATAGTCATACAACAGGGGATCCTTATTCTGATGCTGAAAAAGTATTAGGAAAAATTGATCAAGGGGTTTTACCAGAAGCACATCATCCACTTGTTGCTGCTTATCCTAAAATTGGGGTAATGATGAATAAAATGATTTTATCCAATAATTTTAATGTTACAAATGAGGAAGGAAGATCAGTTGGACAACAAAAAAGTAATACTATTAGTGTTTCAACTTCTAGTAGTAATACTGAAGCAACAACTGTTGGGGCATCGGTTTCGGCAGAAATTTCCCTTTTTCCGAGTCTTTCTGTTAGTGCTAATATTTCACATGAATGATCTAGTACGGTATCTTCTGAGCATTCTAGTTCTAATACATCATCTGAAGAACAAGGCCAAACATGAACCCATTCACTAGGAATTAATACTTCTGAAGTGGCATATTTAAATGGAAATGTTAAGTATTTAAATGTGGGAACAGCGCGCCAATTTATGAAGTTTGTCCAACACTTAATTTTGTGTTAGGAATTGGTGAATTATCAAATACAATTGCAACAATTATTGCAAAAAGTAATACGACAGCAAATGTTATTTTGCCAGGGGCAATTTTTCCTGATAAAGTTCAAAATTCAATTGCTTGAAATACAATTGATGATTTTAATTCACAACCAATTAAATTGAATTATGAACAAGTTGAAGCATTGCAAACTGGTGTTCCATTACAGATTCAAACAATTCAAACATCAGGGTTATATAAAACATATACTGCTGATATGTTACCAATGGTGAATGAATATCAAAAATGAGAACATATTATGGTTGATATTTATAATCGTACTGCTTGTTTAACCTTAATTTTTGAAAATGGTGATATTCAAGAAAGACGGGTTTCTGTTCGGAAAGAAGATAACTACGATGACCAATTGCAACCAGAATTAACATTAGGTGAAGCATTTCAAATTGCTTTTAATAATGCCAAAGTCAATGATGATGTTTTAACTTATAACAATACTAAGTTTATATTACAAGGTAATATTTATATTATTTTAGATGAAAGAACTTTAGCTTTACTAAAAAAAAAAAAAAAATTAAAAAATATGATTTGAAAAATATTTTTAATATTAGATTAATTCAAGGAATAAAAATTATTTTTAAAGAAAATAATGACAAAGACACTATGGTTAATAGATTTTTTACAGAAATTTGTTAAATTATTGAACAAAAATTTCGCTTTTTTTCACTTACAAATTTTCTAAGAAAAGATAAGAGAATAGTTGGAGTATCAAATTATATTAAAAAAATAATTAAAGAAAATAGTAGTGATATTCCTGAACATTTTCTTGATGAATTAAAAATTAATATTCAGTATGTTAATTCTGACTTTAAAGTAGATTTACAATATAGAGATAAACATAGTAAAACTTTCCCATTAATAAATGAACTTGATTTATTCGGTTAATTTAAAACTGGAGCATTATTTTAATATAATTAACTTTTCATTGAAATTTAATGTAAGCTGAATCCCAGTTTTTTTATTTACCAATAAAAAATGAAAAAAATTTGCTAATTATAAATAGTTTTTCATAAATTAATAGTATAATTTAAATACCTTAAAGCACAAAAAAATTTATTTTAATCAAAAACAGCAATAACTAGGAGGTTAAAATATGACCAAACAAAAGTTAACTAAATGATATTATAACAATTTAAAGGTTAACAATTGAAATTTATATGTTGCTGTTTCTGAGCAAGGCGTAACTTTTATTGGTTCTAATAACAAAGGGCTTAATGAATTAGAATCTTGGTTGAAGAAAAAGGGACCAAATGTTTTATTAATTGCTGATCAAGAAGGAAAAACAAGCCTTTTTATGGAGCAATTAACGGAATATTTAATGGGAAAACGAACATTTTTTACTTTATAGTTTGATTTCACTGGTACTTTGTTTCAGAAAAAGGTTTGAGCAGAAGTTGCTAAAATTCCATATGGAACAACAACTTGTTATGCTGATATTGCACAAAAAATTGGACATCCGCAAGCAATGCGAGCTGTGGGAACAGCAATTGGTAATAATGCCATAACAATTCTTGTTCCGTTTCATCGTGTTTTAGGCAAAAATAATGCTTTATGTGGCTATCGTGGTGGATTTGAAATGAAAGCATCATTATTACAATTAGAAAATATTTGATAATTAGGTTTTGTTAATAATTATTTTTATTATTTTGAGTTTATGCTTTGTTAAAAGTAATTTTTATTACAATTAATTTTATTTTTAACAAACATATTGTTTATCATCAATAAATTTTTAATATATTATTAAAAGGAGAAAAAATTATGGGAAAGTTTCATACAATAGCAAGTAGTTTATTAGTGTTTGGGACTATTAATATGACATTTATGGCTACTTCTAGTTTTATTAACCAAAAAAAACATATTATAGAAATATTATCAACGACAGTTTCATCACCTGACGAAGATGATTTTATTTATTCAGGTTATTTATTGCGCTATTTTATTTATAAGTCTTCTAATATTAATAAAAATAAAACGGTAAAAATGATGGAAAAGAATATTGTTAATAATAAAAATAAAATTTATAATGTTGTAACTAATATTGGGAATGTGAAAATGGATACTAAAGAATTATTTGAAATGTCATTAATGGCATCGATTATTAATACTAGTATTTATGGAATGACAACTTGAAAAGAATTTTTTGCCGAAGCATATTCAAAATGAATGACAATGCCAGATGAAATGAAAAATAAAAGTTGAGAGATTTTAAATAATTTTTTTATTGATATTTATACTCCACTTCAAAAAGAAAATCTTGGTTCACGTATTACTTCTTTACAATATCAACTTGATAAAATTGACCAGTATGTTGCAAAATCAAATATTAGTTATAATACTAATTTAACAAAAAAACCGATTGATGCTGTTGATTTAAAATATAATTTGCCATCTTTTGAGTTTGGTTTACAACAATTAATTCCCCAAGATAGTAATTTCTGAAAATTTAGTTATACTTTTAATGCTCTTAAAACAAGTTTAATTATGTGGCAATCAAGTGGAATGAAAGATATTAAAACTATAAATTTTAGTTTTAATGGAAATATTCTACGAGATACTATTATTAATAATGGTCAGGATTTAACAGAGGGATTAGGAGATATGATGAATGATTCATATACTAGAGCATCACAATCATCGCGGACAAAATTTGAAAATTTTATGAATACTAGTAAACAAAAATATTATTCATCATTTGATAAGTTAGATGAAGATTTAAAAAAGATAACAGAGTATGAAAATAATTATTACTATGAAAAGGGAAGTACCATTTTCTTAAAAGATAGTGTGCAAGCAATGCAAAAATATTATCATTGAAATGATAAGATTATTGAATTTCTTAAAAATCAAATTTTAAATTTATTTAATATGACTTATGCAATAACTGGTGATAATTTTAAATATTTTTTAACCGGGTTTCTATTTTCTCCGGATGCTCCATTGCTAAAAATACCTGGAGAAACAACAGCTTATACAAGTTATTTTCTTGAATTACTGCCGGGGACAAAACGCATTACTTCAGCAAGATCGGCTTATATTATTATTTCTGCAAAGGAATTTGCTGATGCTTTGTTGGATAAAACTATTTCTAACTATCTAATTGGGTGGTGAAGTTCACCAAATATTTTTTGTTCTTTAAATCATGAGATGGGGCATGCTGTTGATGTTTACTATGGAATGCTTAAAGAAGCACGAAATGTTGCGCCAAAATATTTTCAGAGTTATCTAAATAGTTTAGTAATTAAGGACAAATATAGGGGTAACATTTTTGGTTATGATGATATTGCAAGTTATAATCAAAAAGTTAACATTATTAAAATTGTTTTAATTATTATGTTTGGTGCTTTTTGTACAAGTATTATTATTTCCATTGCTTGGGGTATTAGTCGCAAGATTAGAACTCAAAAAAAATAGGAATGATAAAAATGCAACAATATTGCATTTTTTATTTAAAATAAAGGAGGAAAAAAATGAGTAGTAAAAAACAAATGACAAAATTTGGATTTATTGTTTCATCATTAGGTGCAGCAATCGGATTAGGGGTAATTTGGGGATTGCCTGGTTATATTAATAAATATGGTGGATTTTATTTTTTCTTAATATATATTTTTGCGTTACTAATTGTAGGAGTACCGTTATTGATTTTTGAATTTAACTTAGGAAATCTTCGACGTAAAAGTGTAATTAACATTTTTGATAAAGAAAGTGTTCGTTTTAGTCGCTTTATGGGTTGATTTCAATCAACTTTAATGATTATTATTCCAATTTATTATGCTGTTTTAGTTGGTTATACTATTATTTCAATTGGAATTGAATTTAGTCCTAACTTGATTAGTAATGTTAATGGAAATATTTTTAATCATCATATTTTACAACATGGCGGTTTTGGCGTAACTAACAATGGTGGTTTTCAATGAATTGTATTTTTGGCGTTCTTATTTGTTGTTTTGTTAGTTGGTCTTGTATTATTATTTGGAATTAAGGGAATTGAAAAAGTTAATAAGTTTTTTATGCCCTTATTATTTTTAATTATTTTAATTTTAGCAATTTATACTTTAACAGTTCCAGGGAGTCATCAAGGGTTAGCAACATTATTTTTAACAAATAATTTAGAAAAATTAAAACAAAACCAAACATGATGTAGTGTTTTTTCCTTAGCCTTTTTTACAACATCATTAGGAATGGGAATGATGATGCGCTTTGCTGGCGTAGGGCCGCACAAGCAAGATAATGCTTCGAAAGCTTACTTATTAGTAATTGGAATTTTATTTTTATCAATTACTAATTTAATCTTTATTTTTGGTGCATCAGGGGCAATTGTTAATAATTTAGTTCCTGATAAAAATAATATTTTATTATTTCAACAACAAATTACCACTAAGTTTGGTGATGATTCAATGGTTTTTGTTTTTAATGTTTTACCAGAAACTTTCCATATTATTAATCAAAATACTGTTGTAGGAGTTGGAAATTTCTTAGGAGTTTTATTCTTTTTAGCTTTATTTATTGCCGGATTAAGTACAACGGTAGGTAATGTTGAAGTTATTGTGGGTGCTATTGAAACACAATATGAAATTAGTAATCAAAAAGTAATCTGTGGGATTTGTTTAACAATTATTCTTGTTGGTTTATCACTAGTTTTTGAGAGCACATATCAAGTAATTAATTCATTTCAATTATTAGCAGCAGGATTAGATTTAATTTTAGTATCTTTAGCACAAGTTATTTTCTTTGTTTGATATGCAAAAAAAATACATATTGTAATTAATTATAATAACCAAGTATCATGAATTAAATTAAATAAGTTATATAAAATTATGATGTATTATTTAATTCCAATTATATTAGTTTTTATTGTTGGCTTTTCAGTTTATGATTTTATTATTAGTTGTACAAAAAATGTTTGATACATCTCAGTATTAGCTTTCATACTAGGTATTTTTGTGCCACTACTAGTTGCAAGTTTAAATAGTTATTATGGCATAAAACGAGAAAAAGGAGGGCAGAAACCATGTTAGTTACCATCGCTATTGTTGTTTTATTAGGTTTAGCAGCGTTATTAGCAGTTGCTTTTGGTTTTTTTATTTACAAAGATTGACAACGCAGTCAGCATACATTAGAAGTTGAACAAAAATTAGCATTAGAAAATAAGTTAGAAGAAGATTTAGAACCAAGTTTAGAACAGAAAACTAATGAAAGAAAGTAAAATTAGTATGTTCTAATTATCATATTGTTTGATAATTTCAATTAATTCCATTGTTGATGAGCAATTTTTTATACTAGTTAAAAATTATTTTTTTGTAAATATTTTAGCGATTGATTGAAGTAATTCTATATGTGAAAAATTATCGGTCGTATAAATTATTATAGGGTATTTACTATATTTAAGAAATTATGGAATAAATAATCCATCTACTTAACTTAAAGATACCATGTTTAATTTTATTGTCAATAAATTTTTATATTTTTTTTAAATTTAATCACAACAAAAAATGCATTTTTATTAAAATTATTTAATTTAAAAATGAAATTAATAAAGATATAAATTTTGTTGTTGAGTTTTATTAAAATTATTATATAAAATACTAATATTTTCTGGTGGTTGTTCTAATTGATTAAAAATATCAATTTTATTTGTATATTCCTGCATAATAGCGTTCATTTTGTTTTTTAAGGTTTTTTCATTATAAGTTGCTTTTTTAACAAATCTTCCTTTAATATGTGATATATCGCCTTCAGCATGACAACCAATATTATTTCACAATGTCTGATTTTTAATACCCTCTTCATTATTTTTAATTAGTTTTTTTGTTTTATTAAAATAATCTAATTTAGATTCAGGAATAAATGGTTTGCTATCTTTTAAACACTGTAATAATTCCTCATATTTTCCATTATAAAAATAATCAACAGCTTTATTAAAAATTTCTTTAATTTCTGCGTTTTTGCTTTGAAAAGGAAATAACTTTTCAAATCTGCTTTTAAGATGAAATTTATCTATTGTATAATGAACTTTGTTATTAGGAAAGCGATCTGCAATATCTTTTTTAACACCTTTAATTCAATTTGCTCCATCACCTAAAATCATAATTTCAGTATCATTTTGAATATTATAATTATTTATAATTAAAAGTATTAATTTAACAACAAAAGGTCTTAATTTTGTTTTTTTAGTAATATAATTTGGAATATTATCCATTTCATAAACGCCCAACTTATTTGCAATTACTGGTCTTTTTTCAGTTGATTTTATTTGATCATAGCCAGTATGAACGGTAGACAATAGGATGTGTTTTTTTATTTTTTCATTTTGGTTCCACATTTTTATATAAGTACCATCAATTTGAATATATAAAGTATGAGGGACATTTATTTTAATATTTGTTTTATTAATATAATATTTGTCGTTTGTTGTTGCATTTTTTATAGTATTTGAAATTGACATTAAACTGATTCCTGCTTTTTCTAATGTACCAGAAATGTCGCAATATTTTTTATCTTTACTCAAAAATGACAATATTCTTTCTTTGACATCATTTCCCATTCTTTGTCATTTTTTAATTCCTAAAATTATATCTAAAATAAAAACATACTCTGTTTTTCCCGTCTTTGGATTAGTTCAACAATATCTTCTTCTTTTAAATTTTATTTTTTCCTTTAAAGTAATTAATGTTTTTGTTCTAATTTCTTTTACTCTAAAATCTTTAAAATTATCATCTTCTTGATAATTTTGAAAAATAAAATCATCTCATTTTTCTAATCTATATGCAATTTCTCTAATAGCATATTTTTCTAAATCGTTATATATTTCATTAAAAAAGTTTTTTCCATTAATAATACTATTAATATCCATTTTAAAGTTGTTTCCTTTCCTGTTTTAAAAATAAATCATCACACACATTAAAATAAGCACCTAAAAAAAGCAAGTTATTTTTAACTTGTTTTTCAAATATTTAATTTTTTTAATATTATTTAATACAATTTTGATACTTTTTTGATAACAAAAATATTATATCTTAATTTAAAATAAAAAAACAAGATTTTTAATCTTGCTTATAATAATTTTCGTTAAAATAAATTTTTAAATAATATTTAAAATCAGAATCATCATCACTAAAACAAAAAAGACATTCTTTACAATTATAATAATTTTTATAACAAATGTAGCAACATGGGCTATTACATACAATACATTCATATCCTTTTTTTGCTTTTCTATAACACAACCCTCTTGCACCAGTAAATTGACATTTTTCATCGTTAACATGTTTATTATATTTTTCTCAAAATATTTCTTTAAAAAATTCATTTTCTTTTTTTATTTGTTCTTCACTTTTTGGATTATATTTTAAAAAATATTCAAAAGAAGATCTTATTTCTGCTGCAATTTTTTCAAATTCAGTTTCAAATTCAATTTTAGATTCTTTTTCCACTTTTTCCTCCACTTGTTCTTTTTTTCTTTTGATAACATATTATCAAAAAAATAAATTTTTATCATTATTCTTTGTATATATTTATATTCATTATATAATTTTTATATAAATAAAATATTAAGAAAGGACTGACTTTTTATGAAAAAAAGATTAAGTTTTTTAGGAGCAATTACATTACTAGGTACAAGCACAACAAGTCTAGTTGCTTGTAATAATATACCACAATATAACGAAGATGAATTACAACAACTAAAACAAGAAAACCAAATATGTACAAATTGCAAAGAAATAAAAGAAAAATTAGAATGAATAGCACCACAAGAAAAGCCATTTAATACAGTTGATAATAAATATTATTATGTAGTATGGCGTGGTGATAAAAACGAAGAATGAAAAATTACAAAATTTCAAAATAACAATAAAAATAACATAAACTATGAAATTGATATACAAAATAGGGTAAATTTTGTATCTTCATTAATGAATGTGAAAGATCTTTTTATTACTGATTCACCTTCAAGAGTAAAGTCAACAAAATATTGGAATGATGATAATGGAACTTATTTTAAAGCAGTTTATCGTTGAAATGGTGGAGAAGAAAATCTACCTGATTTAATAATTGATAATAATGGTAATGTAAAAGTTAATGGTGAATAAAAAAGCAATTTTTATTAAATTGCTTTTTTTAATTTATTTAATTTTCTTTTTTATGATCTTTTTTAATTATTTCATTAATATTATCTTCTTTATTTTCATCTAACAAAATACATTCTTTATTAATTTTTTCTTTTAATTTTAGCATTAGTTTATTAATTTCGGTGAATAAAATTGGCAATCCCAATGTTAAACCGTGAACTATTCAATATGCTGATCGTAGAAAAAATAATTTAGTCTTTTTCTTTTTCATTTTTATTACCATCCTTGTTTTTTTGTCTGATATTTATTTTGTTGTTATTAGCAAGTTTGTTATTTATGATTGTAATAACATCTAATTTTGTATTAATATTATTAATTTCAATTTTAATATCGTTTATTTTTTCTTTTAATTCTTTGTTTTCATCTCTTATTTTTTGTTGTTTTTTATTTAAAATAGTTGCTGTTATGCCAGTTGTCCCACCAGTAAAAAGTGATATAACCAAAACAATAATTTCTAAAATAGTTTCACTCATTTTTTATTCTCCTTATTATCAAATTAATGGTTCTCAACTTCCAAACGATAGCAAGCCAATAGCGGCTGTTGTCACAATACCACGCTGTGCTTTATCTCATGTTTTAAAATCTTTTCATACTCAAAATTTAATCATCCCACCATCATATTTTAATATCGGTGATCATTCTTCTCCACCATTTCAACGATAAACTGCTTTAAAATAAGTTCCATTATCATCATTCCAATATTTTGTTGACTTTACTCTTGAAGGTGAATCAGTAATAAAAAGATCTTTCACATTCATTAATGAAGATACAAAATTTACCCTATTTTGTATATCAATTTCATAGTTTATGTTATTTTTATTGTTATTTTGAAATTTTGTAATTTTTCATTCTTCGTTTTTATCACCACGCCATACTACATAATAATATTTATTATCAACCGTATTAAATGGTTTTTCTTGTGGTGTCACTTCTTTTAATCTACTTTTGACATATTTGCCGCTACTTTCTATTTTGTATGGCATTTCTCTAATTCTTTTGTCTAGTTGTGCTATTTTTTGATCCATTTTTTCCATTTCTTTGGTTCATTTTTTATTGAATTCTTCCTTTTTTTCTTGGGCATATTCGCAAAAATTAATAAAATTGTTAGGGTCTTTGATTGATTGATAACGAATGGGAACGCGTGCGGTATATTCTCAATTAAAGGATTTTATTTTTTCTCCTTTTAGGGGTAAATTAAAACTAAGAATAGGGAATTCATAAATTCCGTCTTTATGTCTTGTGTTTAAGTTATCTTGGGTTAATCTTCCTTTGTCTGTTCATACAAAATATTCGCTGGCACATTTATTTTGATAAATTGCTTGGTATTTAAAATCATTTACTTGATTAATGTTATCGATTATGGCGGTTGCTATTGTTTTTGAATTATCGTTTCAAGTCATGGCACTTTTAATATTTTTTCATGGTTTGTTTTCTTCTTCCTTGGTTTTTTCAAAATAGAATTTATTGTCAATTCCGCTTGGTTCAACTTCGTCAATTTTAGTGTTAATGGGGCATTGTTCTAATAATTCTGTTAATTTTTCAATTTGTTCGCTTTTGTTTTCACCTAAACTTTCAATAAATTTTTTATTAATATATTGGTAGTTTTCATCTGGGTTGTCTATATCGGGGATTGGATATACTAATGGTGCTTTTGACATATCTATTTTAATTGTTAAAAATATTGTTGTTGTTGTTTCTGCTTGGTTTTTTGCATAGGGAATTAAGTCGTTGATATCGTTTGTGGTGTCGTTTTCTACTTTAATCATTCTTCCGCAAATGCTTAAATAAAAAAATGGTATTTCTTTGTTTCCTTTTTTTGTTTTTATTTTTACTTGAATTCCGTTGTCTTCATATTTGAATTCTGCTTCTAATTTTTCTTGTTCGCCAAATCCGTAAAATAAAAAACCAGTTGAATTGTTATCACATAGTTTTAACATTTCTTCGTTATAATTATCGCTATTGCCTAATAAGTTTATAGCGTTTTTATTGCTTAATTCTTTATTAGCATAGTAGGGGATTGTTTGGTTTCTTAACAAAAAATCATAGTATATTGCTTGGTCGCGGTCTGTTAAATAATCTTCTGTATTGTCAAATGTTATAAATCTAAATGCCATTTTTTTACCTCTCTTTTATAAATATTTTTTTTCTAATTTGTTAGATGTTTTATCTCATTCACTATGTAATGCGTTATTAGCAATCATGTTTTTATTCATTGTTTCTTCAAAGTTGTTAAAATTATTGTTTAGATCGTTGTTTAGTTTTGTGTGTGGTTTTAAGTCTTCTCAATATTTTTGATTTTCTTTTATATTGTAAATTGTGTTATTTTGTAATTGATAAGTAAATAATTCAATATCATAGCTTCATTCTTCATTTTTAATATCTTCTCATGATAAATTGCCTTCATTTAATAATTCGTTTGTTAGTATTTTAATTTCGTTCTTTTTTGTTCTCAAATTAATATTAAAAATAATTTTTTTAATTGAATTTCTATTGGTTGCTTGTAATTCATATTCTGTATCTTCTTCAATTTCAATAATTCGCCCATAAATTAATATATATGTATGATTAAAAACAACTTTATTTCCAAGGTGTCTTTTTATTAATTTTTTTTCTTCGTTTAAAAAAATAATATTTTTATCTTTAACAAAAAAACTAACAAAAAAATCTTGAATAATTCCATCATCACATGCTTCTACATTACAATTAGGAAATGTTTTTAAAACTATTGCCATAATTTAACTACCTTATTATTTTCATTATTATCTAACATAAAAAATCACCAGCCTTAACAATAATAATTAACCCCATCATTTATTGTCGTCGTGATGATACCGTCATTAAAAATATTTGTCAAATAAAAAAAGACAATTTATATTGTCTTTAAAATAGTTTATGTTATAATACATACAAATTTGTATTTATTCAGTCGTAGCAAATTCCTTAAATATTATGTGAACAGTCTTATTACTGTTGTGTGTCTGCTCCTCTCTTGTGCTTGATGAGTAAAGATCAACAAAATAGACAAGTTCAAGGTTATTTATTTACTATAATACGACTGAATAAATACAAATTTTTTAATTTTAATAATTATAATTACTATTGTTTAATTTTCAATAAGTAATAATCATTACTTATTATCGTGATGATACCGTCATTAAAAATATTTGTCAAATAAAAAAAAGACAATTTATATTGTCTTTAAAATAGTTTATGTTATAATACATACAAATTTGTATTTATTCAGTCGTAGCAAATTCCTTAAATATTATGCGAATAATCTTCTTGTCTGCTTGTTTGTGGTAGTCAATTTGAACTCGGTTATGAGTTAAATTCATTCAAGTAGTTCAACATTATTTATTTACTATAATACGACTGAATAAATACAAATTTTTTAATTTTAATAATTATAATTACTATTGTTTAATTTTCAATAAGTAATAATCATTACTTATTATCGTGATGATACCGTCATTAAAAATATTTGTCAAATATATAATAAATGAAAATTTGTGTATATAATACCATATTTTTTTATTTTTCCTTTAATTTTATAAAAACATGCTACAATTAAATAGCAAGTGATGTTGCGAGTTATTCTAGGTTCTACTTGCAAGTTTAAATAAAGAAAAGAAACCTTGCCAGTCAATAGTCTGTGCGATACTATAAATAAAAAAAGAGATATTAAAATCTCTTTTTTTAGATGAGGAAGCGACTACGCTCTTACCAATAGCGGACAAGTCCATATGGCTCATCTATAATTTTGTATTGCTTAATAACTATTATATCTAGTTTTCATTCAATAGTTAATTCAAAGGTCAAAATAAGTAAAATTCCTTTTGGTTTACGATTAAAAGCAATAGAACACCATAGGCCATAAAGACCATAGACTTTTCTTACAACTAGAAACATAACTTATTTGTGGTGATGATACCGTCATTAAAATTATTTGTCAAATAAACAAATAAAAAAGAGATAATTAAATCTCTTTTTCGATTTTTTTAATTCTTCTTTTAAAAAGATATGATATATTTCTTGTATATGCGGAGAATTAAAACATTTTTCTAAAATTTCTTTACGATAAATATAATTTGTCTTTGAACAATTTATTATTGTATATTTTTCTAATCTTCATTTTTCCATTTTTCTTATTTCAGTATCTTTTCTGTCTAATCTTGCATAACACTCTTTTTTTAATTTAGTATCTGGTGTAGGTGGAATTTTGATATAATTTTTTTCATTCTTATTAGGAATTTTCGTTGTTAATCTTATAAGATGATAGTAATATCCGTCAAAAAACAATGGAATTAAAAGTGATTTTTTGGGTTTACTATTTTTAATATCTAAAACATTATCAAAATTATCTATAAAAACAGAAACTAAATTATCATTATAATTCATAATTATTTTTACATTCTATTTTGTATAATTTTAATATTTTTTCATAATCTTCATCTGTTTTTGGAATTCCTATTTCATAACTAAAATCAAAAAAAAACGCTTTTTTTACTGTTTTCAACTGCTTTTTCTCATGCTTTTTCTCATGATTTCATTATTCTATGAGAATTATCGCTTAATAAATTTGTATTTTTAAACTTTAATATTCATTCTGATGCTTCTTTTAATATTTTTTTTCATTTTCAGAAAAATATTCTCAATTAAAATAATCTTCAAAATAAGTGGGTGATAAATTTTTAAAACTAAATAATATTTTATTTAAATCATTGTCTTTTTCTTTTTTTAATACACTATAAGTAAAGAATTGAAAAGTTCCATTTTCATTAATAAATTTTGATATTTTGTAAGGAACTGGCCCCCATTTTAGGGCTACAAAATTTAAAATAAAAAAATGACCTGAAAATTCTTTTGCAGCTTTTCATTCTAAAAAAGATAAAAATTTAAAAACATGCATTTTATAAATTTGTTTTTTATTTTGAAATGCTGAATTTAGTAGAAACAATATTGCCATTTCTATTTTGTTTGCTTCTATTGGAGATATTTTTAAATATTTTGATAGCATAGTTTCCTTCATCTTAATCACCACTTTTTATTTACTAGTAAATTATACAATAAAAAAAGAGATAATTAAATCTCTTTTTTAATTATGTATTTGCTAATGCTTTTAAACTTTTAATTAATTCTTTATGATTATAAATATCTTGTTCTCATTCATTAAATTTAGATTCCAATAATTTATAATCTTTTTTTTTCATAATTTTTGACATATTTAATCAACCCCTTATCGCCATCATCATACCATATTTATTATATTTTTAAATTAAATTAATTGTTATTTTGATAATATTTATCAGGATCAAAAATTATTGCAAAGAAAATATTATTAACTAAAACACCATAAATTCTTTCCTTATCTCCAACTCTTAAATAATCATATTTTTTAATATCTTGTTCAATATCTTTATTAAAATGTGATTTTACATAATTTACTAATTCTAAAGGAATTTTTGGGGGAAGGCGTGATTTATTTGTTTCAATATTTGAATAACCACAAGATTGTCTTGAACCTTGTATTAAATTTCGTAAAGAATAATTACAAATTTTTTTAATTTCATTTAGAAAATCATTATTTATTTTTTTAGTTTTATTTATATATGCAAAATTGAAAAATATTTTTTTATCTAACTTATCTAAATTCATATTATTTAATTTTATATTAAATTAATTGTTCAATTTGGTTTAATTTTTCTTGAAAATAATATAACATTTTATCATTATTAATTTCTTCATTATTTTTTGTTTCTTTTCATGGACCTTCTATATGTGATAAAGAAACTAATTCAAAAGCACTATATTTACTAAAATATATAAAAACTCTTTCAATAAATTCTAATTCTTCATTGGTAAATTTTTTTTCAATTTCGTGTATTTTTATTTCGTTAAAATTTTCAAGATTATCTTTTTCTATGTATGATTTTCCATTTTTTCTTAGTAAAAAATACAATTCTTCTAAAACTGGGCCATATGTTCATGCTTTATATTTTTCTTTTATTATTTTTTTATTAAATTTAGCCATAAATAAACCTTCTATAAAATACATTAATTTTTGTATTTGCAAATTTGTCATTCCAAAAATTTCTTCATTATTAATTTCTAATTTTTTTTGAATTTTATAGTTTTCATCTAATAGTAAATATAAAAAATCTTCAATTTTAATTCCTTTGCATTTCATAATTATCTCCCCTAACTTAATTAAATTATATAATAAAAAAGAGATAATTAAACCTCTTTTTTTGTCGGGCAGCTTGCCTGCTCTCTAAGAACACACCAGCAACTTTTTTTCTAGAAGTATTTACCGACTAAACTCTGGCCAATTATTTCTTTTTTAGGTGGGGAAACAAACAATGCTCTTACCAATAGCGGACAAGTCCATACGGCCCACCTATTTTGGATATCCATATAGAGGCCTATTATTTAAAATAGGAACTTATTCTACCTTTCGTTGCCTAAGATTACCTGCATTTAGAATACAGTTAGGTCATTCGGATACCCGAAAACCGTAATTAATTAGGACTTACATATTAATTATATAAAAATATAACTAAATGCAAATACCTTTATTACGCGTTTTAAGGGGCATATTGGTTAATAAATATTAAAACTTACTTCATAACCTTACTTGGCCGAATATTAGGGTAATTGTGTTTTTATTGCTTTCTAAAATTATCCCAGATAAAATGCTGTTATATTCTTTTTTGTTAAATAATAGGGTAAATTTATCTCTTAGTTGTAAATTGTTTAAATTTAAAATATTGTTATCTTTTGTGATATCAAATTTTATGAGGTGTGAGTATTCACTTAACTTAAATTCTTGATTGCTAATAGTTATAATATTTTCTAAGGTAAAGTCTTTTTCTTCTAATTCATAAATTTTATTTTTAATTAAATTATTTTGTAAATTATTGTTTTTTTCATCATAAGAGATTGTATTATTTTTTAATAAGTTTGCTCTTGTGTATCTGTTTGAGTTGTTTTTTTGGTAAAAATCAATTCTGTTGATACTTTTTTGGTTTAATTCTTCAATTTCTATATTTGTAATACATTTAATATTATCTTTTACTTTATAATTATTTAATTTGATATCTTCTTGTCCATCTTTGCAAACATCACAATTTAAAATAAAATTTTTTAAATCAATATTAAATTTTAAAAATATATTTGTTATTTTAAATATTTTGTTAATAAATTGATAACAATTAAATTCTTTTTCTTCATTTTCTTCAAAAAATTTAGGATTATTATTATTTTCATCATTAATTTTTTTATTAAGTTTAATAAAGGGAAGATTGTTATAAATAATTTTTATTAAAGTAAGAAAAATATATCAACTTTTATTTTTATATATGTTGTAAATTTTAAAATCAAAAATAGATTCAATATTTTTAGTAGTAAAGGTATATAAATTTTCATCTTTGTTTTTTTCAATATGAGTAATAATTCCGATATATAATTGATTTTCGTTATTCAAAATACAAACAATGTCTTCAATTTCAACATTAAGATTATAATAATTATAAGCATTAAAAGTTGATAGTTGCGGGGTATAAATATCTAAAAATATCTTATAATTTTCAACAATACAATTATCTTTATAAAATAAAGATCCTTTTTCAAAATCAACTCCTAATATAATTAATTTAGTTCTATTACCTTGATAAATATTTTTATCTTTTTTAATTTCTAATTTTAATAATTCATCTCTTGCTTTTTGTCTTGCTTTTTCTTCTGCTTCTTGTTGTGCTTTATTAATTTCAAACACAATATTAGATAATTCATCAAGATAATCAATCATTAATTTATAATCAGGCACTTGTAATAATTGTTGGGCATGTTGAGGATATAATCTTACAGCTTCATCAAAAATAATTTTTTCGTCATTAATTTCTTTTGTTAATTCTGATATTTCTTTTATTAATTCTTGGATTTGTTTTACAATTTCTACATTTAAAGTATTGTTTTTTAATTTATTAATAATTTCTTTTTTATCTTCTCTAATTGCAATTATTTCGTCATTTCAGTGGCTTTTTGTTGAACTTCCTACACCCATTTAATTTCTCCTTTTTTCTAAATTAAAATATATTCTTCAAATTTTTTAATATTAATATTTCCAACTTGTTTGTCTTTTGAAAGGTTAGAAGAATATAAAATATGATAGTTTCCTGGTGGAATTTGAATAAAATTAGTATATTTAAAATCTTGATATTGATATATGTTGTATGATTTTTCGGTTTTTAAATCAACTTTTATAATGCTTTGAGTTTTTAATCTACTATCTATTATTATTTTTTCATTTTCATTTATTTCAGCATTAATTTTAAGTTCACTTATTACTTTACTATTAATATTTTCTAATTTTAAATATGGGTCTTTTGTGGGACCATTGATTGTTATTAGAGTATCTGATGCTAAATAACTATTATTACTAATTTTAATTTTTTCATTATATTGATTGGTATATTTAATGCGATTTAACTTAAAATAATATTTGTTATTATGTTCATTGTATCTTTTTCCGCTTGTTTTATTTGGTTTAATTTCAAATAATTTATCTTCTTCTTTTTTTCAGTTAGTTAATTGTTCTAAAATAAAATCAACCTCTAAATCATTATTATTATTTAATTCTGTTTTAATGATACTTTTAATAATTACTTCACAATAATATTCCAATTTTGTTTTTTCATTTATTCAAAAACTATAAAATAATAAAAAGGGGGAAGATTTATTATCTAAATTAATATTTAATTTATTAATAAAATCATTAAATTTACCATAGGGATTTGGGCCTATAAATAATAATTTAAAATTTATTTGATTTAAAAAATGCTTACAATTATTTAAAATAAAATTATTATCGATGTTTAAATAATTATTATCAAAATTAATATTTAATCCATTAAATGATAAAATAATGATATTATCTAAATCACATAAATTAATTAAATTATCTTTACTATTACTAATTTTAAAAGTTCTAAATGGTAAATTATACATATTTTCTCCCTATACTCTATTATTTCATTGCCCTATATATTCGAGTATTTTTTCAGCTCGTTCTTTATCATTTTCTCCTTCAATAATAATTGTTGGTTTAAATTCATTTTTATTTTCAATTTTATTATAGTTATTAGTTTGGTTTTCTTGGTTAATGTTTTGTGGTGGTTTATTAAATTTATTATATAATCATACCCCGCCAGCAGCTAAGGCAGACAAACTAACTAAAACACCATAAAGAATTGGGTGCTTTGCCATTCCTAATAAAAGTGTTTTTAATGAACTAATAACATTTATTATTTTTCCAATTGTGTAAACAACAGCTCCCAAACTTGCTGATATTCCTAAAATAATAAAAATAGTTTTTTTGGTTGTATCATTAAACATATTAAAAAAATTTGTTATTCCTTTAATAATTGGTATTAAACTGACTTCTAAAAAAGAAACCAAAGACTCAAACACGGGTAATAGGGCGGATGCTAAATTCATTTTTGTAATATTAACAACATGTTTAAATTCATTTCATTTTTTGTTTAATAGTGTTGTTTTCTCAACATTTTCATTTGAAACAATGCCTAAATCTTTAATGTTGCTTGTCATTTTTTTAATTTCTTCATCTGATAAGGCAAGCATTGGAATAAGGTTTTTTCCTAACTTAGAACCAAAAACATCCATTATTAAATTATTTTTTTCAGTTTCATCACTTATTTGTTCTAATGATTTTTTTAATTCTAAAAAAATAGTTCCCGTATCTTTTAAAGAACCCTCATTATTTTTAATATTAATTCCTAATTTATTAAAAGCTTCTGTTGTTTCATTTGATATTCCATAAGAAATAGCACTAATACCTTGTCGTAATTTTTTAAAACTCTTTTCTAATTCTTCGCTAGTAATTCCAGTTCTTTTTGCAATATAACGAAATATTTGTAAGTTTTCTGCTGTGATACCGATTTCTTTTGATGTTTTTTTAAGCTCACCAGCATATTTGGCGGTATCAACAGTTATTTTTGTTAAAATTCCTTTGATTGCTAAAATGGGTATTGTAATATGTGTGCTTAATTTTTTTCCGATTTCTTGACACTTTGTTCCAAATTCTTCAAATTTTTTAAAGGGAATATTTTTTATTTCTTGGGCGGTATTTTTTAATTTTTCATTAAAGTTGTTTAAACTGCGATTAGATGCATCAATATTTATTTTTGTATATTCATATTCTTTATTTAATTTATTTTGTTTTTGTATTAATTTTTCTCTTTCGGCAGTATCGTTTGTTTTTGATAATGCTTCTTGTGTTTCTAAAATGGTTTTATTTAATTGATTATATTTTTCAATTAAAAGTTCTTTTTTTTCTGAAATATTATCAATGATATTTTTATATTCATTAAATTTTTCATTTAAAATATCAATTTCATCACCGTTTTTAAATTTTAAATTATTATCAAAATTTTTTAATTTAGATCCTGATAGTTTTATGTTATCGGCTATTTTTTTAAAATTGTTATTTAATTCTAAAACATTACTATCAAGAGTTATGCTCATTCCTTTAATTTCTTTTGCCATAATTAACTATTCCTTTAAAAAAATTTATTAATATCTTGTTGTGTTGCTAATCTTTTGTTTTGATTGTTATAAATTTCTATAATTTCTATTAATGTTTTTAATTTAATATATTTGCTGTCTATAATTGAAAACCCTAAATGACTAAGTCATAGTAATAAGTTAGGAGTAAATTTATTAAATTTATAATCTACTTTTTTGTTAATTCGCCGTATTCCTGTAAATTTTTGTCATTAACACTAGCACCTACAAATTCCATTATTAAGTTATTAATTTCATTAACATTTTCGGTAATTTCTTTAAATGTAATTTTTTGACAAAATTCCTTAAAATCTTTAAATTGATTTTCATCAGCTGCTTTTGTAAAAGAAAATAATAATTTTAAAATAAATGAAAATTCATATTTGTCTTTTTCTAATTTATTTAACAATTCTCCGTATGAACCAAATAAATCCTCATAAATAATTAATGCATAAGTGCTTATATTAACTTTTAATTTTAAACTTTCTAAATATCTATTCATTTTCGTTTTTTTCTTCTTTTTCTAATTTTGGAACTTGAGAAAAGTAGTTATTATAATTATTTTCATTAGCTTTTTTTGTTGTTTTAATTTTAATAACATTATCTTCAATTCGTGGTAAGGCGTTTAATTCAAAAGTATAAGTATCTGGGTTTACATTTTCGGTTTGAGTATTATGAGTTTGGTTGGGGCGTTTTAAATTAACTCTTAAAAGCCAAATTCTTTTTTCTTCTAAATCACCCTTGATTTCAAACCCCAAAGCAATTTCACTCTTTAAACTAGTTGATTTTTCAATATAATTTCCATTTTTATCTTTTTCAATTCCTAAAATTTCTTGTTCAAAATCATCAGATGGTTTTGCTATTGTTAAACTACCACTATAGCCTTGAAAAGAATGTGAAATATAGTATGGTTTATTATCAGCATAAAAGGTATTAGTGTTTTCACTAACATTTAAACTTAAATTTACTGCTCCTAATATTTTTTGTGGGATTGCATATTCTGTTTTGTTTGTTGTTTGATTGTATTTTAATTTTGCATAATGAACATTTTCTAGTCCAAATTCAATAATGTTGTTATTCATTTGTATTTTCTCCTTTTATCTTTTTAGCAACAAAAATATTTCATAAATTACAATATATAAATTTTGTTCGTATAAATAAAACTCTTGTGCTAATTGATAATTTATTTTTTTATTTATTAATTCATTTTCTAGTTTTTCAATTTCATTAAAATTAATTTCATTTTTAAAATTAAAGCAAATTTGGAATGTTTGTCTTATAAAATTATTAATATTATCTGATGAAAAAAAGGTATTATCATTAATTCTATAAAAAGTTATATTATTTTCAATGTTATTGAAATTATCTTCATTAAAATTAAAAAATGTATATTTAATCTTTTTAGTTGGATAAAGTTTTTTTAATAATTCAATAATTAAATTAATATTTTGCTCTCTTTTATTATTAATAATCATCTTAACTAATATTTTAAAATAGTTTCTATTTTTTTAATATATTCATCAATATACTTATTATAAGCATTTCGTAAAAATGGGCGAGGATTAATTTTTTCATTATTTCAATGATTAATATATCCATATTCTAATAAGTGGATTATTTGATATTGTTTAGTGGCATAAATTACACCAATTATTTTATCTTTGGTTAATTTTATTTTAAAAACAAAATAATCTTTTAAATGTCTTCTTTTTGTTAAATGTTTATTGCTAATAGGGCAAGTAATTTTAATTTCTGCCAATATTTTTTCACCTACATTTTTAATTTCTGCTTTTATTTGTTCTTGGATATCATAAGTATATTGTTGGATTGAGTCTGCAACAAAATCAAATATATCAACTACTGAATTACTTTTTTTCATTTTTAACACCTTATCTTAAACTTAAAAATAGTTCTAAAAATCCATCTTGTCTGTCATAAGTTCTAATAATTTCATATTCTTGTCAATTATTTTGATATTTATAATCAATTAAAATAAATTTTTCATTATCATACATATATTTATCTATAAGTAATTTTATTTCTAATTTTATGCCCGCCATTCTAGCGGTGTAAAAATCATTAGCATAAATTGATTTAATATCACAAAATACTTGTTTTTTATTTTTAGTTATTTTTTTATGACTTAATGGATTTTCGTCATCTTCTTTATCAATTAGAAAAGCATAATCATTTAATAAAATTAAATTATCTTTCAATTTTATTTTTTTCTAGTTTTTTAATATCTTTTAATTTCTTTTTTAATTCTGTGAGTTCTTTTTCTAATTGATATATCGTTGTTTGCGGATAATTAGCATATTTATACATTAATTGTTGAATATTATAGTTAAGAATAGTATAAAATTTTTCTCCAATTAATTCACGCCCTAAATTTTCCTTAACATAAATAGAAATAATATTTTTTATTTGTTCATCATTTGCTTCCTCAATAATTTTAAAAGGAAGACCTGAATTTATTAAAATATTTTTTGATGATTGAATTAAAGTTTTTATTTCTTCATCAAATAAATTATGCTGAATTCGTAAACTTAATTTAACAAAATTTAATAAGTCCATATTGATCCTCCTTTATTTTTAAATTACTCAGGTTGGAAATTTACAAAAGCATTTTTTTCAACAACTTTCCCATCTAAAATGGCTGCTCCCACATAAGTATGTAAAAGTTTTTTAATTCCGATATGTTCAGAATATCTTAGAGTTAAAGGCTCTTGGAAATTTACATAATAAGTGTTTAATTTTCCAAAAGAAATGCAATTATTTTTATTTGTTTTAGAAAATGTAGGATATGTGTCTGTTAAAACAACATCATAACCTAAGATTTTATTAGTAACTCCATCTGAACTTATATTGTGGTTTCAAATAGGGCGATCATTTTTATCTTTAATATTTTGAATAGTTCAGAATGTTTCGTTATTCATTACAAATTTAGCACCATTTGAATATCCTAATTTTAATGATTTAATCATTTCAATAATAGCATCGTAATTTAATTCTTTAATTTTTACACTTTTAATGCTTGTATCTGATAATATTCCAGTTGGTTGACCTTTTCCAGTTCCAGTAGCAAGTGATTGTTCAATGCCCTCTTTAATTCTGTTTGTAATTACTCTAATTACAAAAGCTTCAAAATCTTCAATTGTCATAAATCTTGTAGTTTCTGAAAATTCAAGCGAAGTGGCAATAATGTGACCATCAAATTTAATACTATCTGATCCTGTACTTCCTTTTATTTCTTCACCCTCTGTGACAAATTTAGCTGCTGTTGAATCTTTTTCATACGCAATATCTAATTTTCCTCGGTGTTCTAAAATAGTTACTTCATTAATTAAATTAGAAGTTAATTTAATTTCATTTAAGATGTTTTTTCATATTGTAGTAGGTACAAGCGGACTCGCATCTTCATTTCCAGTTGGATTTGTTCCAACTTGTAAAAATTTTGCTTCTTGTGGTGTTAATTGTTGTCTTTGCATATTTTTTAATCATGCATTTTTATATTCTCTTGTATCTAAAATATCTTTTTGATTATAGATAGTTTTAATTTCCATTTGTTCTGTTCCCCTTAATGTTTGTAAAATTGTGCTATTTCCGTTTTCAATATTTTTAATATTTTTTTCTAAATATTCATTTCTTATTTTTTGAGTTTCTGTAATTTCTTCATTTAATTTTTTAATTGCAGTTAATAACTCTTTTTGTTCTTGCAATTCTTTATTAGATAAATTATTTTTCTTTAATTCCATATTTTCTAATTGTTCTTTTTTTTCTTCTAATTCATTATTGGAATCAATAATTTTGTCATTTAATTCTTTTAAATTTACTTTTTCCATATTTTTTTCTCCTTTGATATTTTTAATTTCTTGTATTTTACTCTGTGGATTTGCCCCTAATGGAACCAAAGAAATTTCGTCAACTTCAATTTGTTTTAAATAACGAACAACTTGGCCATTTATTTCTGTTGGTTCTGATTTTAAAATACGATAACCTATGCTTAACTGCATTGGTCTATTATCTTTTTGCATTTGTTTAGCAATTTCGTAAGTTTCTTTTCCGTAATTAGTATTAGTATATATTTTAATTTTTGCTCATAATCCGTCTTTGCGGTTTTCTAAATCTGCAACTCCTAAAATTTTTTCGTGATTATGAGATAAAAATACTGGCACAGTTTTACCATTTTTTAAATCATTTTCAAAACTTTTATAGTCAGTAATGTCATTGTGATAATCAACTACATCATATTTATTTGCTATTCCGATAATTTCATTTGTGCTAAATTTATCTTCTTTTATTTCTTTAATTTTTTTTATATTAAAATCAATTTTTTTGGTAATTTCATTATTAATAATTTTATTGTTGTCCATTGTTTTCTCCATTTTTTTCATTATCTACTTTTCCATAATTTCAATTTAAAAAGGTATCTCCTCCCTCATAAGGATCTAAACCAAATAATAATTTTCTTATTTCATTTGGGTTTATTGCACCAAGTTCAACACCTTTTAAACTATTTGATAAGTTTAATATTATTAATCTACTATCTAATACAAACTCGAAATATTGCCCTAATTCTAATTCTTTTTTAGTAAAAATTTTAAAGGTAAATTCTTTTTCTAATTGTCTTAAAACTGGATGAATTACAGTAGATAAGTAACTTAAAAATTGTTCTGAATTATAAGTTCCTTTAACAATCTCAGGTGCTATATTAAAAAATTTATAAATTAAATTTTCAGAATATTCATTTTGTTCTTTACTAAATTTTGATATATTACTATCAATTTTTTTAAAATCTTGTCCATAAGATAAATACGCAACTCTTTTATTACTAAAATTGGTATTTTTAAAATTAATATCTTCAACTGGTAAAACTGGCAACATTTGGGATCTCTCTTGGTTAAACTGCGTAGGAGCACCAGTTGGCCCCAGTGGCATATTTGTGGTAATTATCCCCATTAAAGAATTTGTTTCTTTAAAATTGTTAATAATAGAGTTTGTCATTTCTTCTAATATTCTTTTACTTGGTTCAAGCGAATTATTAGGATTATCCCCTAAGAAATTTTTATTATAAAATTTCCGTAGATGAATTATTTGAGAATACGGTAATATCTCAAATGCATTATTATTTTGATAAAATCTTATAAATAATTCATCATCCTTAGACAATAATTCAATAGTACTGTATTCGATTGGAATTAAAGAAATAATTTTATCATTAATATCTTTTTCTATTTTAATAAAAACATTCCCTTGCAAAAATAAATTAGTAATTATCTTATAATAAAAATCATAACTACTCATTAAATTGTTTGGTCTCAAATTTAATAAATAATCAAAATTAGATTTTTTTATTTTTTCATTTTGGCGATATGTATTAACTGATACTTGTGCTATATCAGTAGCAATCCGATTAATTGTGCTTTTAATTACATCAATTTGATAATTATTCTGAAAATTAGTAAAAAAGTCTTTTCATTCAAACTTAACAATATCAACTTGAGAATTTTTAGGCGTTTTATTTACATTATTATTATCTTTATTTTTTTTATATCAAAACATAATCACCAGCCTTAACAATAATAATTAACCCCATCATTTATTGTCGTCGTGATGATACCGTCATTAAAAATATTTGTCAAATAAAAAAAGACAATATAAATTGTCTTTAATAATAAAATTAATATATAAATATAAAATAATTTATGTTATAATACATACAAATTTGTATTTATTCAGTCGTAGGAAATTTTTAAAATTCTGTTGAATCCTCTTCAAAAGCTGTTTGTTTATATTTATCAAGTACAATAAATTACTAATTAAATTCTTCTTTGATCGGATCCTCACCATTTTTACTTACAATAATACGACTGAATAAATACAAATTTGTATATATAATAACATATTTTTTTATTTTTCCTTTAATTTTTTTAATTTTATAAAAAAATGCTATAATTAAGTAGCAAGTGATGTTGCGAGTTATTCTAGGTTCTACTTGCAAGTTTAAATAAAGAAAAGAAACCTTGCCAGTCAATAGTCTGTGCGATACTATAAATAAAAAAAGAGATTTAATATCTCTTTTTTTATTTTTGAGAATATATTTTATATAATTCAATATAAATTCGGTCTTTGTTATCACGAAAGATTTTATAAGCAAATAAAAGGGCAATAAAACCGTCAATTCGTTTGTTTTTTGATCTTTTAATTGGCATCATATTTTCTTTTTCTTCATCAATAAGAACATCAACATTATTAAAATGTAATTTTAATAATGGGTTTTGATTAAAGACAAATTTATTGTCATCAAATTCTAATTTAAGTGCTTTTATAATTGGACTAATTGTTCTTACTCCAAATCTAATTAAATTATTTATGAGATAAAACCCCACATTATCTAAATGTTGTTTTAAAAGATAAGAGTTAAAAGTATCATATCCTATACCATAACAAATTAAATTATATTTTTTCATTATATTTATAATATAATTAACAATTTCACTAATATTGATTTCTTCTCCTTTGCATAATGTTAATATTCCTTGTTCTTGGTACAGTTTATATGGGATTTTATCTTCTGTTGTTTTTTCAATTATTCTTGCTTCTGGCATAAAAAATTGCGATATTAATATAAATTCATTTGTGTCTAAATTTGGGATTAAAAATACAACTGCACTTAGATCGTTTGTTTTTGATAAATCAATTCCAATGGTGCAAATCCTATTTTTTATTAAGTATTCATCAGTATTAATAATTTTATTATTTTTCGTTTCTAAATCCAATCGACTAAAAAGAGCGCTATCTAAATTACTCTTTAAATTACAATGTTTAATTAAAAAATTTGGTTGTTGAGTTGGCGTAATTAATGCTTCTTGTCATTCAGCTTTAAAATTATCAATATATTTAGAAATACCTAAATTTGGATTAGCTTTATAAAGATTGTTAAAATTTTTTCATTCATTTCTTTCATCAAGTTCATAAATTCAAGGTAAAAATTTATTATCTTTTATTGTATTTTCTAAAACTTTTTCAGCATATGAATATCTTTCATCAAAAATATTTTCTCTGATAGATCCATTCGTTGTTATTAATAACATTAAATAATCTTTTCTTTTTGCGGTTGCTGTTCGCATAACATCATAAATATCACGCTTCTCCATCATTGCTACTTCATCTAAAACAACAAAATAGGGATTTAAACCATCTAATGTTTTTGTTTCTGATGATAGTGGTTGAAAAAAAGAATTATTATGTATGAATTCTATTTTATCTCGCTTAACTTTTAAAATTTTATTTAAGTTAGGATTAATAAAAATCATTCTTCGCATTTCTTCATAAACTCTTTTTGCTTGATCTCGTTTGGTTGCAATAGAATAAAGTTCGGCATTTGCTTCATTATCTAAAATTAAACTTTTTAAAGCGATTGCAGAAGCAAGGGCGGTTTTTCCATTTCCTCTTCCGACAATTAAGAGTGCTTCTTTAAATCTTCTTAAATTTGTTTTTTTATCATAAAAACCATATAATGCTTCTAAAAATGCTTTTTGCCATAATTCTAATTTAAAATTTTGTTTATTATATTCTCCAGTTGTATGAAAGCAAGATTTTTCAATAAAGCTAATTGTTTTATTTGCTTCTTTGTGATTAAAATAATAATCTTTATTTGATTTTAATTCTTTTACTAATGTGGAAACAATTTTTTTAATTTTTATTCCAACTTTATTTTTATTGGAGTTTTTATTTATTCATTCATAATATAGTTCTAAATTTGTTTTTTCATTATTTGCTTGCATTCTTATTTTTCCTCTGAATTATCATATAAATTATTAAAATTAAAAGTATCGGAATTATCTTTTTGATTAGCTATTTTTATTCATTGTTCTATTATTTCATATCCAGCTTTATAATCTTTATATGCTTGTCCATAAGAAATTAAAGCGGGGTGTCTTACTTCTTTTGGTTTTCCGCGATTATTATCGGTTTCAGAAAATAATTTACCGTCATTAATTAAGGTTTGGATTTCATTATTAATGTTATTTAAAGTTAATTTAAGGGTACAAAATTCTTCTAAAAAATCAAGTTTAATAATATCTAAAATAACATTTTTTTCTTTTAAAAATCGTTTATATTTATTTATTAATTTTTCTTTATCTTTTTCTCAATTTAAAAGGTTTTTTTGTTGGTTTAAGTTATTGTTTTCTTTTGTTAAAATGCTTTCATTTTTTGTCAAAAAAGGGGCATTTTTTGTTAAATTTTGGCTATTTTTTGCTTGTTTTTTGCTATTTTTTAACTCATTCATTTATAAAAACTCCTTTATTTACGGGGTTTTTTATTATTTTTAGTATAAAAGTGCGGTTTTTTTCAAAATTAAAAAAAGTGTACACGGAACCCCACCACATCGGAACCCAAAAAGTCCTTATTTTAAAGGACTTATAGGGGGGGTATATAAGTAAAATAAAATTAATATTTATATAACTAATTACACCGTGATGATACCGTCATTAAAATTATTTGTCAAATAAAAAAAACAACAAAATTAATTTTTATATTTATAAATAGTTTTTTATATATTTTTAGTAAATTATTTCTAACAACTCATTTAAAAAAAGTGGTGATAATTTATAATGTTTAGTATTGCTATAATTTTCAATATTTCTAATAATATTAATAAATTCGTCTTGATTATTTATATCTACATCTGAGAATTTAATAATATAATTAATTTCTTCTTCTTCAAAATTTTTTAATGGATGTAAAACAATATCTTCATTATTAAGATTACCATTAATTTCTTTTATATAGTTTTTAATTTTTTCTATATTAATATCTTTATTATATTTTTTAATAAATTCGTCTTCATTATATCAAAATGCTAATTTACTTTTTTTAATTATTTTTTCTATTTTTTTATATCAGTTAGAAATTAAATAAAAGGAATTAATAGGAAAAATTGAATTATCAAAATCAATATTATCATCTTTTTTACTTCATCATATTCTTTAATTTCTGTTTGACCATTTTCTAATAATTTAGTAATAATTATATTATTTTCTTCTTTTTCTTCAGAAAGTAAAAATCCCGAGTGTGTAGCAATAACTATTAAAATATTTTTATTTTCGTTAATATATTTTATTAAATATTTTGATAATTCTTTTTGAATAGAATAATGAATATTTTTATCGGGTTCATCAAATAAAACAACTGTTGGAATTGGAATTAATTCTTTTTTGTTTTCGTCAATTAATTTTATTCCTTCTAAAATAGCTATTAAATAAAAAATTTGTTTATATCCCTGACTCTGTTCTTTTGGTGATTGTCCACCAAATAATCTAGAATTATTTTGATCTTCCACACATAACTCTAAATAATCATTTTCTAATCTTATTTTTAGTAATAAAAATAATTTATTAATTGAAAATATATTTAAAAAAATATTTTTAATTTTTTCATTAGTATTATTCTCTATTACTTTTTTAAAATTATTACGAATTTGTTTATCGCGTTCTGTTATATTACTCAAATTAATAAATTTATTAATTTGTTCCGCAAATTCTTTTCCTCCAAAGAAATCACAAAATAATTTTAAATATTTATTATCTGGATTTTTATTTTCTAAATATATTTTTGTTATTTCATTTAAAGGAAAAGAAATATCTTCTGTTGCAGAAGAAATATCAAGATCATTATTTTTATAAATATCAAAATTAAGTTTATTAAATTTATCTAAAATATAAATAAAATCTATTGCTCGATGCATTTCATCGGCCAACTTTTGTTTTGCTTTTAGACTCATTTCTTTATTTAATTTATTTAATACTTTTGGTTTAGTATCTTGATGAGTAATATTTTCTTTGAAAGAAATTAATATTTTTTCATCATTTAAATCTTTATTTACAGTTAAAAAACTTTTTGGTCAATAATTTTCATATTTTTCATAAATTTCTCTTTTAATTTTATTTATAAAAGTAGGATTACCTTCATAATCAAATTCATTGTTTTCCCATAATGTACCCTCATTATATTTTCTGGTAAAAGTTATAAATTTTTCATTTTCACTAAATTTTAAATTATTAATTTGTTCTATTTTAAAAATAAAATTATCCAATTTATCATAATTTTTAATATAAGTTATTATTTTAGGTTTATATTTTTTTTCATTTTCAATATTTAATGGGTTATATTTATCCATACCTTTTTCTGTAAAATTTGTCTTGAATTTTTCTTTTGATCCTTCTTCTCCTAATCCCCATTTTATAGAATCTAATAGAACAGTTTTACCAGAACTATTTTCTCCAAAAATAATATTTAGCTTATTTGTATATAATGTTAATTCTTGTTATTCTGCAATGCTTTTGAATCAACTAATTTTAAAATTATATTCCATAATATTTTCTCCTTTTTAATATTTATAAATTAATCTTATCATACTTATTTTTTATACATTTAAAATGTCCATTATAAAGTAATTGATTTTCATTTTCATTAATTTTTAATAATCCTGCTTGGGTAAAAATAATTGGAATTTCTTTATTACAAACAGAACAAATTTTATTATAATATCCTATTATTATTTTATAACTATTCATTTTTTTCACTTCCTTTGTTAATTTTTCTTTTCTGTTTTAAACATTTTTATAAAAATCTTTTTTAATACATCAATCACAATGCTATTACCAGCTTGTTTATAAAGTTGTGTTTCTGAAACAATTTTGCTTGCTTTATTGAAGTCTTTATTCTTCTTTATCTATTATTTTTACTTTGCCAGTTTTTTCGTCAATTATGACATTATCGCGATATCCTTTTTCGGTTTTGTGTTCTTTATTGTGGCATTTCATACATAATAGTTCTAAATTTTTTCATGCAAAAAGTTTATCAATGTTTCAATTAATAAAATCTTGATCGGTAATATATTCTTTGTGGTGAACAATAACGCCATTAACTATATATCCTTTTTGATAACATCGTTCACATATTCCCATTTTGCTATTAAAATAATCGTTTCTTATTTTTACTCATTTTTTATTGCGATAAAATTTATGTCTAATTGGACGATTTTTATCATAATCTTTTCAATTATTTTTCATTTTCTTAATCAGAAAACATTTCATCAACAGTTTTAGCAATTTCTTCATCATCATTTATTTCATTAATGCTAAATTCTTGTTCTAAATTTAGATTTAATTCATCTTTTTTGTTATTTAATTCAATAACATTCTTATCTTCTTTATTTTTTATGTTAGGATTATCACTAAACTCTTTGCTGTTATTAATAATTATTGCTTGATCATGTTGATAGGCTTCTTGCATTTCAACTGACATAATACCTCATTTTCTTAAAAGTTGGGTTAATACTGTTTTAAGTGCCATCCCCTCATAACTTCCAGCCGTAAATTTTCCGTAAGTTTGATAATTCTTAGAATATGTTTTAAAATGATTTTCGCATTTTTCTTTACTTCAATATAAAGTTTTTTTATAACCATTTAGTAGTTTAAAAAATGCAACATATCCGATTGTTTCTTTTTTTGTTCGTTCATTTTCGTTGGTTATTCATTTAAAATTGTATTCTTGTTCTAATTCATCAAAATTTAATAATTCACCTTGTTTTACTTCTATTGCGTTTATTGTTAAATATTTTCCTGTTCGGATTGCTAACTGAATATAACCCTTATAACCAATTTGCAACTGTCCTTTTCCATTATATGGAACAATATAGGCATATCCTAAGTTAGGGTCTAACGGTAAATCTAATAACATTGCTTTTACACAAGCAGATAAAACACTCATTAAATTTATTTTTTCTTTATCAAATAAATTGGGATTATTATTATAAATTGTTAAGATATTTTTACGAAATAAATTAATTTCTTTCTGATTTGTTAATTTTTCATTAATTCAATTATTAACTTTTGAATTATTTAATATTAATTCAATTTTATTATTCATTTTATTTTTTCTCCTTTTTTATTTTTCACAAATAACACGAATAGCAATTATATTTATGTAATTTTGTAAAAAAGAATAATTTTATATTTTTACATTTTAAAAAATGATTACGATATTTATTAAATTTTTTCATTATATTTTTTTCTTTCTAAAATTAGATCTAACTTATCATCTTTACAAATAACTAAGTTATTTTCCCCATAATTTTTTTTAAAATATTCTCATTCCCAAGTTGAATTAATATTGACATCTTCAACATCAATACCAGTTATATATTCACCAAAATAAGTTTTACATGGTCGTTTACCTTTTTCAGAACGATAACATAAAATATATTTATTAGTTTCCATATTTAATCTCATAAAATAGCATCATCATTATTTTCAAATGATTTATTTGATTCTATTTCTTCTAAACGAATATTTCTTGTTGCTGATTGGGTCTGATTTATTTTTGTGGGTGTTATGGGAGGTGTACTATTTTTTAAATTATTATTAGTTTGTAAAAATTGACAACTATAAACTCTTACTGTTCACTGTATTTTATTTTCTTTGTCTTTAAAAGACTGTAAAATACCTGTAATTGCAATTTGACTACCTTTTTGACAATATTGTTGTAATACACTTGCTTGTTTATTTCAAACTTGACAAGGAATAAAATCAGTTTCTTTTTGAGTTGAATGTGGTCTTGTTACTGCTAATTGAAACATGGCATATTCTTTACCACTTTGTGTTCTTTTAATTTCAATATCTTTTGTTGTTCTACCAATGGCAATAAATTGATTCATACTAATATTCCTTTCTAGTGTTTTGGTTTTTTATTTTCTTTGTTGCATTTAAAACAATAACCTCAATATTTTAATTTGGGACAATATTTTTTAATTTTCATAGTTTCTTTTCTCCTTATTAGAATTATTTTTTAAAAATGTATGCATTATTTCTTGTCACTCTAACTTTAATTGATTGGTAATATTGAAACGATTTATATTAACACCATTTTCGTTAATTATTCAAATTTCACCAATATTACTAGTAAAAATATTATTTTTTTCAAGTAAATAATTATATGCTGTAATTTGTATTTTTGCTTTATTAATTTTTTCAGCATTAAAGTATTTTCAAGTTTTAAAATCAACAACAATAGCTTTGTTATTTTCATAATAAATTAAATCGGGAGTGCCACACACTTTTCCGTCTGATAAGGGTATTTCAAACATAATAATTGATTTAATAAAATCGTTTTTTATTCTATTAAAAAAATTATAGAATAACTCAATTATTTTTAAACTTTCTTTTATTGTTGATATTTTTTTACTATTTTTAATAATTGTTTTATAATCTTTTCTATTTTCTGTTTGGAAAATTGCATCATATAAAATCCGTGAAATAAACTCATGAATAATTTTTCCTCTTTCTGTTGCTTTTTTAAAAAGTTCATTATTTTTCATTAATTTATCATATTGAATTTCAGTATTATTAAAATAACTAATAATAGCGGTAATGCTGGGGAAAATAATATTATCTATAAAATAAGAATGGTTATCTTTTTCAAAATTTACATTATATTTTAATTTAATATTATTACTAATAAATTGCATTATCTTTAAAAATGATGTTTCTTTTCATATAATATTTCTAAACCATTAATATTTGGAATTTCATTATTATTTTCTTTAATTGCTTTTTTAATCGCTTCTTCATCAATAGTTTTAATAATAAATTTTTCTGGCACTTTTTCAATATCAATAATATTTATTTTTAAATCTCATCTTGTTTTTAAACCTTTAACTTTTATGTCTTCTTTATTCAAAATTTCAGAAATTAAATTATTTTCTTTATTATTATTTAATTCTTTTAATTGATTTTCAGCCGCATTCATTCAATTAATTTGTTTAGTCAATATTTCAATTTGAATAACATCTGTTTCTAATTTTTCAAAAGATTTAGTAATGTATCTATACAAACTATCAATTATTTTAAGTTCTGATCGATTATTAACAATTGGAGTTATTATTTTTTTAATTGTAGATTTTAATAATATTTTTAATTCAGTACCATAATCTGCATCACTTTTGTTATTAACTTGAAAATTGTTAATATTTTTAATTAAATTATTCAAATTTTTTAAATCATTATCAATATTTTTTAAAAATAGTAAATTATTTGCCACACATTTTTTTAATGTTGAGATAATAAATTCATCTTTATTTTTAAAATCATCTAAATCTTTATTTGTTTTAATAATTTGATTTATTTGATTTTCGCTTTTTATTACATCCATTATTTTTCCTCCTTACTAGGTAATTTGTCATATTTAGAATTATCTTTTAAAATTAGAATATACTTTGATAATTGTTCTTCTGTTGGTTCTTCTTCATCTTCAACTATACATTGGTCTCAATGTCCGTGATAACTACAATAATATTGAGCATCAAAATCTTCTTTATATAATATTTGTTGTTTTAATTCAGCAAGTTTATTTTTAAGTGCTTCATTTTCTGCTACAAGTGCTTCATTTTCTGCTACAAGTATATCTGTTGTAGTAATTCCCATTATTCATCCTCCTCAATTTCCTTAATTATTAATAAATTATTTAGTTCACTTGTATTTGAAAAATTAAAATATAATTCTGATAATGTTAATATGTCAATAGAATTATCTTTTCAATAACATTTATATTTTTTATTTTTACATTTATTTCAATTTACACCAATAAATGTTAATCAAGCATTTTTATAATTAATTTCATTTTCTAACATTATTCATTCTCCTCAATAACAGTTAATTGGTCTAATTGTTGTTGTGTTATTTTAATATTTTTTAAATCAGCACCTCGTAAATCAACTTCTTTTAAATCAGCACCTCGTAAAACAGCACCTTTTAAATCAGTCCAACGTAAATCGGCTTCTTTTAAATCAGCCCAACGTAAAACAGCGCCTTTTAAATCAGTCCAACGTAAATTAACACATCGTAAATCTAATTTTTCACTTTCTAAATATTTACTGATTTTATTTTGTTCAACAGTTATTCCTGTTAAATCTTTAATCATATCTTCTAATGTTTTCACTTTATAATTCCTCCTTATTTTTAATATTTTTAATTCCTTGATAACTATTAAAGTAATATTTATGATTTCTAATTTTAAATTTATTAATTGTTTCTAATGGTTTATTTTCGATATCATAATCTGAGAAATCAAAATAACCAGCACAATAATTACAATGTGAAATAAACTTACTCATTATTAAATTTCCTCCAAATTCTTTTCTACAATTAAAGTATCAATATAGTCATAAGCACTTTCTTCTGAGTGACATTCTTCTAATGCTTCATTAAATAAATCTTCTTTTGTGTAAACTTTGCCATCTTCATCTTTTCACACATTATTTATTTTCCTTTAATATAAGTTCCAAGAATTCCAGTTCCTTTTTTCTATTTTTAATGTAATTATTTATTGATACAGTATTATCTCTTTCATCTATTGTGAATAAGTGTTCCATTTTTTTATTAAAAATCTTAATTGCATTATATCCACTATATATTCCAGTTCCACGGGAAATTTTATAGCAGTATTTATCATCTAATTTATTAATAATTTCTTTTTGAAATTCTGATAATTGTACATTTCTAATTTCTTTCATATTATTTATTTCCTTTTCATTCAATATCTTTTAAATCAATAATTGCCGTTGATAAGCCATAATTATTATTTTCAATTTTTTCTCGCACTTTTGCTTCTTCTAGTGTGTAATAAGCATAAGTAGTTAAATATTCATTTTTAATAATTAATAAGTATTTTTTAGTCATAATTTAATTCCTCCTAATTCTTTTTATTTACACTTAAATTTTCTAATTGATAAGTTTGTAATCAGTGTTCTTCACATAATATAATTTGTTTTTTATAACCTAAATTTCACTCTAATTTATCATTACTTTTTTCAATATAACTATTTCCACAATAAGCATTTTTATTATTACAATTAATTCTTTGACATTTCATATAGTAATTCCTCCTAATTCTTTCTAGTATTTAATGCTCAATGTTCATCAGTAATATCTTCAAATGACACTGGATAACTTCTAAGCATTAATTCATGTATTTTGTTAATAGTTTTTTTATTTAACTTTTTCATTTTTATCTCCTTAAATTTCCTTGGTTAATTTTTTTTATTATTTTGATACTTAATAAATAAAAAAATGGTAAGCATATTGTGTTTACAATTAACACTCCAATTATTATTTGTTCTATATTTAAAACACCAAGATTTAATCAAAAAAGTATAAAATCAATTGGAAAGTAAATTATTAAATTTATGAATAAAAGTAAGATAATTTTTGAAAAATTATGACATTTTATTAAATAAATAATTCTTAATAAAATTGCAAATAAACCTGTGCCAATATTTCAACATAATGATCCTAGCGTAAAACCTCATAATGATAAATCAACTAATAAATGACCAACAAAACCAATAAATAAACATCAATATCAATTTAAAATAAAAGTACTAATAAAAACTGGAATTAAAAATAATGGAATTGATGTTCTTAAAATAATTTGTATTCGCATCACTTGTGATAATACAACCATCATCGCAATTAAAACTGCTATATAATTTATGTTTTTAATTAATAAAAAATAATTATTGTTTTTGCATTTTTTTATATTTAGCATAACTAAGGCCTAATTTTTTAGCTTGTCGTTTATCTTTTTGTTTTTGTTTATATTCTTCATCAATTAAATTAATGTTGTTTAATAATTCTGTTTTTTGTAAGTCAGACAAACCACAATTAGATAATGCAATTAAATAAAGTTTTTGTTTTTCTTGTTCTAATTCTATTTTTTCTAATTTAGCCAAAATTGAAGCAATATTCATTTTTTTATTTCCTTTCTATTAAAATTCAAATTTAAACTGAATATTTTTTAATCTTTTTTTAATTATTTTGTAATATTCATTATTTATTTCGCAGCCCATTCACTTTCGTTTTAATTGTTCACAAGCATAAGCTGTTGTACCACTACCTAGAAAACAATCTAAAATTACATCATTTTCTTTACTATATTTACTAATTAATCGATTAAATATATATAATGGTTTTTCTGTTGGGTGCCCTGTTATTTTTTTTCCGATTGAATAATTAAAAATTGTTTTTTTACTTTCATAATCATTTTTATAATTCGGAATTCGATGTTTTTTAGAATAAATCATCATACAATATTCTTTATCTTGGAAAATATGATTATTAGTTGGCATTGGATTTGTTTTGTTCCAAAGGATAAAATCATAAAGCATATCTTTTTTACAAACTCAATCTAAATAATCTATAATTTGTTGTCTATTCATTCAAATTAACATAAATTTATTTTTTGAAACTCGATAAAACTCATCTAAATAAGAATTTATATCAAATGAATTATGCAAATTATTATCATAAATAGCATTAATATATTTGTTTATGCTTTTACCGATTCTGTCGGTAGTATTGCTTTTTTCATTTATATGTTCATTTTTTCTTTTTGGTAAATTATATAAATAGGGTGGATCAGTTAATATTAAATCAACACTATCATTTTCTAAACTTTTAATAAAAGTTAATGCATCACCATTTATTAATTTTCCTAAATTTGTTTTAAACATTTTTTTCACCCTTTGCCTTTCACGTCACTTTAAAGGTAATCGCAGGCACTATACTATTGTGTTTTAAAATATGCAGTGAGCTTTCTATGTTATGTCTATTTAATATATAATCTTAAAACTTTGTATATTATTTAAAACTTTTTTGGGAATATTTTAATTTAAACTTTTTAAGTCTTTAATTAATTGTTCTTTTTTTTCAACACTTAAATTTGTGAAATTATTTTTATTTGTTTTTACTTTTTTAGGTTCACTTGAAAATAATGCTTTTTTCATATTAGTAGAGTAATTTTGTTTATATTGATTATATAAATTAATTAATTCCGTTCCAGTTAAACTCTTTCAAATATTACGCTTTAAATTTTCATCATATTTTACAATAGAATAATAATTATCATAAATCAAACCGATTGCTACTTGATTACAATTTTTTTCACTCGGATAAATAAACTTATTACTCAATCAAAAACCAATATGACGATTATGATTAGGTAAATTTATAAATGAAGCTTTATCTGTTCTAAAAACTATAAATTCTCTTCGAATAAAGCAATTTTCTACGTTAATATTCTTCTTATAACTTGGTTTCTGATACATTACTCAAATCAACTCGCTTTCGGTTACACTGCATTGAACAAACATTTAACTTAAAATACAAACTACCAACAATTTTTTTATTCAAAATAGAATGACAAATTTGACATTTACGTTTTAAAAAAAATATTCAAATTCCTAACATAATTAATCACACTCCTTTTTTTAATAAACATTGTTATATTTAATGTTTATCTATTGTTTATCTATAGTTTATTTATTGTTTAATAAACATTGTTATATTTAATGTTTATCTATTGTTTATTTAATGTTTATATATTGTTTATCTATAGTTTATTTATTGTTTAATAAACATTGTTATATTTAATGTTTATCTATTGTTTATTTAATGTTTATATATTGTTTATCTATAGTTTATTTATTGTTTAATAAACATTGTTATATTTAATGTTTATCTATTGTTTATTTAATGTTTATATATTGTTTATCTATAGTTTTTTTTTTTTTTTTAATAAACATTGTTATATTTAATGTTTATCTATTGTTTATTTAATGTTTAATAAACATTGTTAATAAACATTGTAAGCATTATTAAAAATATAAAATAGTAAAAATTGGCACACTGAAAAATACTATTAACAAGTTTAATAAAAGAAATATAAAATTAAAATTAATAAATCAAATAACATAACTAGTGTGCCATAGATGAGTTATTCATCTTGTTATATTAGAATTATTTAATTTTACTAAAAAAGATTTTTAAATACCCAGTTTTTCAATCAGAATCTATCCTTGAATTTTCCAAATTATTATAAAGTCAAATTTTTTCTTTGTTTATATACTTAATTTGATTTAATAAAACTTTGTGATTTTGACAAGTTCATAAAATTTTATTTGTTTCAAATTCTTCGGTGATAAATGATTATAATTTATAACAATTAATAACATCACATATTTTTTGTTGTTTAATAATTTTCATTTTTATAAATCAAATTTAATATTGACTATAATAAATATCTTCAAATCATTCTGTTTTTTCGCGATGTTTAACTTTATGAATTCGCTTTGGCATTCCGCACTTACTGCATCTAATCATAATATTGATTTTTTCCATTTTTAGTTTCTCCAATCTAATATTTAACGATTGATTTATTAATATAACTAAGTGAAACAAAACAAGGACAACACCTTTACTAAGTAGATATATGGATTATTTAATAATTTCTTAATTTAATATGGTTTTTTTCAGAAAGGAAACAACTTTTTTATTATTTTAAAAATTATAAATATTTAAAGATGCTGTCCTTGTTTTGAATCAATTAGTTATTTTAGGTTTTTTCAAATAAAAAAACCATTTTAGTAAATGGTTTAATTATTCTTATTTAATTTCTTTATATTTTTATACCCTACTTTTTTTTATACTACCTAACTTTCTGTTAAGTTTATGATAATAAATTTAAATAGTTTATTTGGGGAAAAGATATTTTAAAAAAGAGTTGAAATATGATGTAGCACTTCACTTTATTTTATTCCAACTTTCCTAATTTATCTTCTTAATTTTCTTGCATTTTTATTATTAAGGTATTATAATAATAAAGTAATTAAAAAAGGTCAAGAAAGAGCACAGCTGTGCTCTTTCTTTAATGCTATAAATTTTAGTTATGTTTGATTAAGAAAGGATGGTGTTGGATGGAACATTTTATACAACAAGAGACACAATTAAAAGAAACTTTGGAAAATTATTTAACAAAACAAAATTTAACATTGTTTGCAATTAATTATTTCCAAGATTTTGACACAAATGTTGTACAAGTGTTAATTGAAGATAAAACAACTGTGTTTGATTTGGAACGTTTAACAGTTATTAGTGAAGAAATTAATCAACTTGTTGATAACCTTGATTTATTTTCAGAAGAATACTTGTTAGAAGTTTCAACACCAGGTGCTGAGCGACCATTACGAAATTGAAATGAACTACAACAACATCTTAAGGGGTATGTTTATTTAGAATTTAACGAAAAGGTCAATAATTTAGTTGAAGTTACTGGTGAATTATCAATGGTTGATCAGCAACAAAATCTTACTATTACTTATTTTGTTAAAGGTGCTCGCAAAACCTTACAAACAAATTATCAAAATATTAAATTTGCGCGTTGTGCGGTTAAATTTTAGGAAAGGAATGTTATATAGCATGATTGATGGTACAAAATTATTGACAACAATTAATGAAATTGTTAGTGAAAAACAAATTAGCCGTGATTTAATTTTAGATTCAATTAAAGAAGGAATTAAAAAGGCTTATGAAAAGCATTTTGATCCAGAAGCAACAGTTTTTGTTGATATTGATCAAAAAACAGGACAAATTAAAGTTGAAAAAGAATTAACTGTTGTTAAAAAAGTAGAAGATGATTTATTAGAAATTGGTTTAAATGAAGCAAAAGAAAAATATGGTGAACAAATTACAATTGATGATAAAGTTTATGAACCAGTTAATTCAGAAGAATTTTCACGATTAGCAATTTTCCAAGTTGGGCAAATTATTAAACAACAAATTAAAGAAGCAGAGAAGGATTCAATCTTTGATGAATATATTATACAAAAAGGGCATTTAATGACGGGTGTTGTTATTGCTGCTGAAGAAAAATACTTATTAGTTGAAGTAGAACGAACATTTGCTTATATTCCTCGAAAAAATTTAATCTTTTCTGATCATTTTGAAGTTGGGCAACCAATTACGTTTTTGGCAGAAGATGTTATTAAATCAAAAAATGCAGGACAAATTACTGGTTCACGAACAAGCAATGATTTTTTATATCGTTTATTAGAGCGTGAAATTCCAGAAATTTTTGAACAAGTAATTGAAGTAAAAGCAATTGCTCGTGATCCCGGGCGTCGTAGTAAGATTGCTGTTTATAGTACAAATGAAAATATTGATCCAATTGGTGCTTGTGTTGGTAGCAAGGGAAGTCGAATTAATAAAGTAACAGCTGAATTACAAGATGAAAAAATTGATATTTGTATTTATAATGATAATAGTCAACAATTTATTATTAACTCATTATCACCAGTAAAAGTAATTTCAATTACAACTAATGATGAAGGAAAAGAAGCTGATGTTATTGTTCCTGATGAACAATTATCATTAGCAATTGGAAAAGGCGGAAGTGCCGCAAAATTAGTTGCAAAGTTAACAAAATGAAAATTAAACATTATGAGTTATAGTGAAGCGTTAACAAAACAAGTTGAAATTTTATGAAATGGAAATTTAACAACTGATGAACTTAGCACATTACAAGTTAAATTAAAAGATAAAATTAAACCAAAAACAACTGTTGAAACAAATACTGTTGATGGAGCAGTAGATTTACCAGTTGAAGAATTTGAAATTATTGAAGAACAAATGGCTGAAGAAACAATGATTTTGGATGAAGAAAATTATCATGTTGATGATTTAACAGAAACAACACCTAGCGGGTTAGAAAATGAAATTCAAGAAATTGAAGATAATATTTCTTATTTTGAGAATGAACAATTTGAAAATCAAGATGATGATGACTATGAAATTAATTATGATGACTATGATGATTATTATGATCAAGATAAATAATTAATTAGGAGGGATAACGATGACAAATCATAAAAAAGTTCCCTTACGAAAATGTGTTGTTTCACAACAAATGTTACCAAAAAAAGAACTGGTACGAATTGTTAAGACACCAAACGGGGAAATTATTATTGATTCAACCGGAAAGGCCAATGGTCGTGGTGCTTATTTACGACCAACATTAGAGATTTATGAAAAAGCAAAAAAAAATCACGCTTTAGAACGTGCTTTAAAAACAAAATTAACCGATCAATTTTACGAAATGTTATATTGTGAAATTAGCGAAGGTTGAGATTAATCATGCTAGGTCAAAAAGGATATAGTTATCTTGGCCTAGCCAAACGAGGGGGTAAACTAATCACAGGGGCTTGTTTATTAACTGCCATTCAGCAAAAAACAGTTTATTTAGTATTAACTAGTAATGATGTTGGTCCTGCGCAAGCAAAAAAATATCAACAAAAATGTTTTTATTATAATATCCCTTATTTTAGTTGCCTTGATTTCAATTTAACCCAACAAGCTTTAGGAACAAATAATGTTAAAATGATTGGTATTAGTGACCAACATCTTGCCCAACGGTTGCTGACATTATTAAATAATTCTTAAAATTCAAAAAGGAGGAGGGACAGATGAGTAGTCAAAATAACAAACAAAATAAAAAAACATTAGCTAAAAAACAACGAAATCGAATTCAATCGCAATTAAAAACGATTGAAGCACATGTTACGGAGGGAGTTTTTATTTATGATGAGACATTAACCATTGCTGAATTTGCACAAAAAATTAATAAACCCGTTAGTGAAATTATTAAATATTTTTTTAGTAAGGGAATAATGTTAAATCAAAATACTTTTTTAACTGAAGATCAATTGGGAGAGTTATGTTTAGAATTTGGGTTAGATTTTAAACGAGAAAAATCAGTAACGCATGAAAACTTAATTGAAAGTTTTGAAGTTAATGATGACCCTGCTTCGTTGGAAAAGCGCCCGCCAATTGTTACAATTATGGGCCATGTTGATCATGGCAAAACAACATTATTAGATACCATTCGAAATACTAATGTTGTAAGTACAGAACATGGGGGAATTACACAACATATTGGAGCTTATCAAATTAAAACTAAAAATAATGAAAAGATTACATTTGTTGATACTCCTGGACATGAAGCTTTTACACAAATGCGAGCACGAGGGAGTGCGGTAACAGATATTGTTGTCCTAGTTGTTGCAGCTGACGATGGGGTAATGTTGCAAACTAAAGAAGCAATTGATCATGCCAAAGCAGCTGGAGTACCAATTATTGTTTTTGTTAATAAAATGGATAAAGTTGGGATAAATTTAGATAATATTTTAATGCAATTATCACAAGAAGAATTAACTCCAGAAGAATGAGGAGGCACAACCCCTTATGTTAAAGGAAGTGCTAAACAAAAGCAAGGAATTGATGAATTATTAGATACAATCTTATTAATGGCTGATTTGATGGAATTAAAAGCAAATCCAAATCGTTTTGCGTTAGGTACAGTGCTTGAATCACACTTAAATCGTGGTTTAGGACCAGTTGCAACATTATTGGTGCAATCAGGAACATTGAATATTAAAGATGCCTTAGTTGTTGGTTATACTTTTGGTTATGTTCGTGATTTGTCTGATGAAAGTGGTAAAAAAATTAAATCAGCAGGACCATCAACTCCAGTTATGATTCATGGTTTAAATGAAGTACCAAATGCTGGTGATCGTTTTATGGTTTTCCGGGATGAAAAATTAGCACGTGAAATTGCCTTAAAAAGAAAAACAATTGATACAATGAATAAACGTTATAAAAATCAAAATTTTTCATTAGAAAGTCTATCAGCGCAAATTAAAGATGGACAGTTAAAGCAAATTAATATTATTTTAAAAGCTGATACTCAAGGAACAGTTGAAGCAGTAAAAGCAAGTTTATTAAAAATTAATATTGCAGGCTTAAAAATTAATGTTTTACGAGCAACTGTTGGGGGAATTTCCGAAAGTGATGTAACATTAGGATTAGCTAGTCAAGCATTTATTGTTGGTTTTAATGTTCGTCCAACTGCGCATGTTCGAAAAAAAGCCGAAGATGAAGGAGTTGCAATTCGTTTGCATACCATTATTTATAAATTAACGGAAGAAATAGTTGCAGCAGCAGAAGGAATGTTAGATCCAGAAATGGTTGAAGAAGTGTTAGGGCAAGCGGAAGTACGTCAAATTTTCCGCCATTCTGATATTGGAACGATTGCTGGTTGTTATGTTACTGATGGTATTATTCCACGAAAATCACGAGTTCGCGTTTTACGCGATGGGGTTATTGTCTATAGTGGTGAATTAGCATCATTGAAACATATTAAAGATGATATTAAAGAAGCTAAAACAGGAGCTGAATGTGGCCTAACAATTAAAAACTATAATGATTTAAAAGAGCAAGATGTTATTGAAGTATATACTGAGAAAGCCGTTACAAAGTAATGGTTTTTTTTGTTTATTTTATGTTATTTTTGGTTTTTTTGGTTAAAAATAAGATATAATTACAGTTGGTGAGAAAATGTTAAAAGAACTACGATGAGAAAAAATTTTAGCTTGTTTAGATGATCAACAATTGGTATTAGTTAACGACTTAATTACGCAATTGCAATTATCACCAACAACATTACGCCGTGATTTAACGGAAATGGAGCAACAAGGTTTATTAAAACGAGTGCATGGTGGTGTTAAATTACAAAAGAGTTATGAAGTTCGAATAGAAGAGCAACTAAATGAGAAAATCCAACAGCATGCTGAAGAGAAATATTTAATTGCTCGTCAAGCCGTTAAGAAAATTAAACCAAAAATGTGTCTTTATTTGGATGCTGGTTCGTCAACCTTAGCACTAATTAAATTATTACAACCAGCAGATGATTTAGTAATTATTACTAATTCAATCTTCCACGTAGAGCTATTAGCTTTAGCAGGTTTTAATAATGTTTATGTTTTGGGAGGAAAATATAAGCATCAAACAGGAGCATTAATTGGTTGAGAAGCAGTTACAACTTTACAAAAATATCAAATTGATTGTGCTTTTTTAGGAGTTAATGAAATTAATGGTCAGGATTTATATACGACCGACCCAGACGAAGCAATGATTAAAGCGGAAGTTATTAAGCGAGCAACAAAAAGTTATATTCTTGCTGATTTATCAAAATTTAACATTAAATCACTAGTAAAATTCGCTTCTCGTTCGGAAGTTGAAATTATTACAAGTTCATAGAAAGGATAAAAGGATAAATCATTATGAAAATAATTGATTATTTTAATGAAACAACAACCTTTTTAAAAACTTCTGCGACAGATAAAACTGAAGTCTTTGCAACATTAGCAGCAGCATTAGTTAACAATGAAACAGTTACTGATTCAGCAAACTTAATTAAAGATTTGGAGAAACGTGAAACAGAAGGTCCAACTGGGGTTGGTGATGGTTTAGCAATTCCCCACTGTTCAAGTGGTAGTGTTACGAAACCATCAATTGCAATTATGACATTAGAAAAGGCAGTTGATTGACAAAGTTTAGATAATAAACCAGTTGATATCATTTTTATGATTACTACGCCATCTCAAGGAGGAGAACAACACTTACAAGCACTAGCGAAATTAGCTGGTTTTTTAGGAAAAAGTGAAGTTGTATCACAAATTCGTGCGGCAAAAACTTTTGCTGATATTCTTAAAGCATTTGTTGAGCCAGTTACTGACCATGATAAAACGAAAACAGATGGTCATTATGATGTTATTGGTATTACAGCTTGTCCAACTGGAATTGCCCATACTTATATGGCAAAAGAAAAAATGGAAGAAGCAGCAAAAGCAATGGACTTAACAATTAAAGTTGAAACGCAAGGGCGTAGCGGTAATGAAAATGTATTAACAGCAACTGACATTGCTAATGCAAAAGGAATTATTCTTGGAATTGATAAAAAAATTACGGGAATGGATCGTTTTAAGGGTGTTTCATATTTAGAAACAAGTACAAAAGATGTAATTTACCATGGCACAAATGTTATTGAAGATGCCTTGAATGGAAAACGTTTAACAATTGGCAAAGGTGGTAAAGGTGCCAACGATGAAGTTGGTGAATTAAGTTTAAAAAACTTTAAAGATGTAACAAAAAACCTCTTAGGAGGGGTTTCTCGAATGTTACCATTTGTTGTTGCTGGAGGAATTATTTTAGGAATTGGTTTCTTATTAGATTCAGGTAAAACAGGAAAAGATTTTGGGGTAACTAGTGATGTTGCGGCATGATTTTCAGGATTAGGAAAAGTAATCTTTGGTATGATGGTTCCTATTTTAGGTGCTTATGTATGTTACTCTATTGTTGGACCACAAGGATTATTACCAGGAATGACAGCAGGATTAATTGCTAATGCTCCTGGGATGTTATATGATGCAGAAAATAAAACAGGCTGAGCAAATACATGGGGGCGATTATTCCCTGATTCAATCTCAAGCTTTAACTCAGGGTTTTTTGGAGCCTTAATTGGTGGTTATCTTGTTGCCTTTGCTGTCTATGGTTGTCAAAAAGGATTTGTTCGGTTCCATCCATCACTACGAGGAGTTCGTGATATTGTTTTAATTCCTGTTTTAACAGCTTTAGCAGCAGGAGTTTTAATGTTTGGATTAAATATTCCATTAGGATATTTAAACTATGGTTTAAGCCAAGGTTTAAAAGCAATTGCCGATTATAATTTAAATGCTTTAATTGGAATTATTATTGGTTTAATGATGGCGGCTGATATGGGTGGTCCAATTAATAAAGCTGCCTATGTCTTTGGAACCTTAACAATTGATGCTACACAAACAGCTTATGCTGGAATTCGTTCAACTAATGGGGGGACAGTCTTTATGGCTTGTGCAATGTTAGCTGGAATGGTACCACCATTAGCATTAGCATTATGTACAAGAATGTTTAAAAAATATTGAACAAAAAAAGATGTTGAGCAAGGAAATACGAATTATTTCTTAGCAGCATGTTTTATTACCGAAGGGGCAATTCCATTTGCTGCTGCTGATCCAAAACGAACAATTCCGTCAATTATGGCGGGAAGTGCTATTACTGGCGCAATTGTTAGTGGTTTTGGTGTAACATTAGCAGCACCTCATGGTGGTATCTTTGTCTTTCCGTTATTGCAAATTCAAGATAATGGTAAAAATTGGTTTAGTATTGCTAATCACGGTGCTTCAATTGGTGTAGCAGTCTTAATTTCACTTATTGCTTTAATTATTGGAAGTTTTGTTAGCGCCTTAATTCTTGGATTTTGAAGAATGAATGATGTTAAAAAAAATAAAATTACTGTAGCAATTTAGTTTAAAAAGTAAAAACCCAACTAATTGGGTTTTTATAATATTAAAATAAGAAGGGAAGAAGTAAGAAAAAATGATTTATTCATTAACATTAAATCCTGCTATTGACCAAGTTATTGAAGTTCCGAATTTCCAATTAGGAGAAACTAATAAAGCTATTAGTGAGTATGAGGTGATTGGTGGAAAAGGAATTAATGTTGCAGTAATGTTGCAACATTTAGGATATCCAACTACAGCATTAGGTTTTTTGGGGCGTGATAATAAAGAAATGTTTGAACATTATTTAGTAAATCAAAAGGTTGCTGCTTGTTTTCGTGAAGTTAATGGCAAGAACCGAACTAATATAAAAATTAAAAGTTTAGAAATAAAACAAGAAACAGAATTAAATGGCCTCGCTTTTTCTCCTAGTGATGATGATGTTATGGCACTGTTAACAATTCTTAAAACAGAATTAACTAAAAATGATTGTTTAATTATTTCTGGTTCATTACCACGTGATTGTCCATCTGATTTATATCAAACAATTAGTACCTATTGTGATGAAAACGAAATCTTATTTGTTGTTGATGCAACAAAGGATGTTTTATTATCAACTTTATCAGCTAAACCATTTTTAATTAAACCAAATTTAGCTGAATTAAATGAACTATTTGAAACAAATTACCAATTTAATCAAAAAACAGAAATTGTTACTTTAGGAAAAAAATTACAGGAAAAAGGGGCACAGAATGTTTTAATTAGTAGTGGTAAAGATGGCAGCATTTTAATTACTCCAACAAATGTTTATGTTGGTAATACTGCAACAGGGCAATTAATTAATTCGGTCGGAGCTGGTGATTCAATGGTTGCTGGATTTGTTGGAACTTATTTAGCAACAAATGATTATCAAGAAGCAATGTTAACTAGCATTTGTGCTGGATCAGCAACAGCATTTAGTCAAGGGATTGCTGATAAATTGTTAGTGGAAAGTTTAAAACAACAAATCAAAATTAGGACTTTTAAATAAAAAAAAGCATCGTGTAATTGAAGTGCAACAAATCAACTCAGAAAAGAGTTGATTTTTTATTGGAAAGCAAACATTATTTTATTTTGCGGCCCTTAGTAACTAAAGTATGGAAAAGATATTGTTATTAATACTGTAAATAAGATAGTAATTAATAATGTAAAAGAAAATGAATAAATTATCCGCGTAATTTATTAGCGGTAATTTATTCAATATTGTTTATTTTGAGCGTAGCGAACACGCGGAGCGTGACGCGATATTTTTTAGAAAGGAGATGTATTATGCCAACTTGATTAACGACAATATTTAGTGTTGTTATTATATTAAGTATTTTTACTTATATTGGTTTATCAATTTACCAAAAAATTAAACAAATTCGAGGAAAGAAAAAATATAAAAAAGAAATTGAAAGAAAGGAGAGTAATAAATAATGTTAGGTATGTATTTAACAACAGCGTTTAATTTTTTAACAGCACCTACACCTAAAACTATGTCTGAGGGTATGACTGGTATTTGAACGGGTTTGACTAGTGCATTATGAAAAGTTAAAGAAGGTATAACAAATATTTTACCTGAGATAATGGTTTTCTTAGGTGAAGCGTGAATTATATTAATTCCATTTGCTATATTTTGTATTATTAAAATTTTAAACTTTTTTCGTGTTATGGTTAAAGGATTTTAATATTTATTATAATCGATTATATATCTTAGTTAAGGCACACTAGCTTTTATGTGAATTAAATAAATAATTTTGTTGTTTATTTTTGCACTATACACTGTTTACAAATTTATTTTTTAATAAACTTTATTACTATCGTTAATATTGGGATAATAAATATCCCTATTATACATATAAATTTAACTATATTTTCTATAGTTGATAACTCTATATTGTTTATTATTCATAATATTGAGTCTGTTATGAAAAATATTTTTTTAGTAGGATTTAATAAAAATAAGAATATTTCTATTAAGGGTCATACTAGTAATAGATTTGGGAAATAAATTTTTATAATATTTTTTATAAATACACCTACTTTTTTTTAAAAAACTTGTAAACAGTATATAGTGTAAAAATATCAACTTAATTATAAACTTATGATTTTATATTTTAATAACTATTGTTAAAAATTAAATAGTATTTTTCAGTGTGCCAATTTTTATTATTTTTATATTTAACAATGTTTATTAACAGTGTTTATTAAACATTAAATAAACAATATATTAGCATTATGTATAACATTGTTAATAATCAGTGTTTATTACAATTAAAAAACATTATATAAACATTATTTATAACATTGTTTATTAAACAAATATTTAGTTAGGAGATTATCTTATGGATATAAAATTTAAAACAACTAAGGAATGTAAAAAATTAAAGAGAGATTTTATTATTAGGAATTTTGTTTTTGGTTTTGTTTATTTTCCATTTTTCATTGTTCTTATTGAAATTATTGTAGGTCTTGTTTTGTTTTCAAATAGAGAAATAATTGTTGGTATTTTACTTTTTTCTTTATTTTTATTTTTAATATTTATTCTTTTATTTTTTATAATTCAATGTCATATATGCGAAATTAAAGAATATAAAGTTATGTTGTTAAAGAAAAGAATGTTACCGTTAGAAAATATAATTGGAGGATTAGGAAAAGGCACAATGTTAAGACCAGTAAGACGAGGAGATGATAAAATTGAGTAATTTTGTTAAGAAAAATCATAATGTAGAAAATTATTTTATTAGTAAGGAATTTATCCCTTTTACAACAGAAAAAGCAAGTTTTATTAATTTACCTAATCATAATCGTCATATTGGTTTTTGATTGAGTAATAAGTTTATTTATCCGAGTGAAAAACATTTGGAACAAGTAGCAATCTGTTTGATTTATGATAATTATTATCCTATTGTAAAATATGATGAAAATTTAAAGCGTAATATTTGAAAGAGTTTAACTGGAACGGAATTAATTAATTTATATAATCAATATAAACAAAATTACTCTACTAAAATGAAAAAAGCGTTATTTTCAAGTGAACCTAAAAAAGTAAAAACAAATAAAAATAATTTAACAAATTTAAGTGTTGAAAAAGAACAAGAATTAATTAATGATTTGAAAGACTTAAATTAAATGAGTTTATATGATTATTGAGTTCAATTTGTTAGTTATATTATTGGTGCAAATGCCCCTGAGTTTTTATATGTTATATCTTTTGTGTTATTTGTTGTTTTATTTTTTGGAATGTTTTTTAAACTTATTCAAAAAATATGGAGTTTTTAAAAATGCAAAATGATTGAATTAAATTAAAAGAGTTTTTTATTCATATATTTTTGTTTATCGATAAAACGAATGTTGAAAGTATTACAATGTGGAATTTAACGCAAAATGAATATTTAACCTTGATGGTTGGTGTTTGAGTTGTGATTTTGTTTTTAACTTGGTTTTTCTTGTGAATGGTTTTTAAGATAGTTGGGTATTTTAAATAATGAAAAAATTTATATTTTTCTTTAAAAACTATTGTTATATTAGTGGTTCAATGCTTTTGTTTAGTTTAATTGATTTATTACTTTGGTTAATTTCTTTGTATTGTGTTGGTTTAGTATTTTGAATATTATTTGCTTTGCAATGTGTATATTTTGTGTGATGATTGTGAAAAAATATTTTTTATCAGTTAAATTCTTTTGGGTTAGTAAATTTTGTTTGAGATAATCCGTTATCGGTAATTATTGGTAAGTTAGGAACTGGTAAAACATTACTTTTAACTTATTTGTCGCAAACTATGAAATTATTGACAGATGAAATTTATAGTAATTATCCCTTAGAAGATGATAAAGTTAAAGTTTTAACATTTAAAAATTTAGATTTTACTGATAGAACAAAACCCGTTCCCCTAGATGATAGTGTTATTTTATTTGATGAAAGTTATTTATATATTGACGGAACTAGTCCTCACGATGAGAAAAAAGTTCATAGTGGTAAAATACCGTGAATTGTTTTAGCGAGACATTTTGGACATCGTGCGTTGTTTACTGCTCAGCGTGAGGGTATGATTTGAAATAATATTCGCCAGTTAGCAAGTGGAATTATTATTCCAATTTCATTGAAAAAACCCGTTGCTAAAAAAGGATTTAATTTTTTTAATCGTTTCTTTATTATGCGAATTGGGATTTTCCAAGATATAACGGATTATGAAATTTGAAAAACAAAATCAGTAGAACGAACAGCAGAAGGTAAAAGAGCAAAACATAAGTCGGATGTTGGGTTAGGAATTCGGTTTTTTAAAATAATAATTCCCCTTGAATTTGCTAATAAGTATGATAGTGAATGGTTAAAGTTTGTACGTGATTTAAAGAATGATGAAATTGTTAATGAAAAATTTTATTATTGATCGGAAATCACAAAATTAAGCGTTAAAGAACGATTGGAGTTATTTGATATTGATATTTTGAAAAAGAATTTAAAACCTAAAAAAGAGAAAGGAAATAGTAAAGATGATTAATTTATTAGTTGAAAATAATAATAGTAATTGAGACAAGATTTTTAGTTTTGTTTTTGATATATTTTTGTTTATTTTTGATGTAATTTGAAATACAAAATTACCGATGACAAATACGTCAATTGCTTATTTTTTAATCTTTTTTATGGTTATTAAGTTATCGATTTATGCAATTCACGGGACATCAACACAATATAATAATTTAGGTTCGACAGTTAATAATGGTGTTTCGCAAGTATATTCGTCAACTGTACGAAAAGGTATTAATGTTGGTAAAAATGTTTATCAAAATAGTAATAAGCAGCAAGTTAAACGAGAAATTAAGCGTCAAAATGTTAGACAACAAGCAAAATTTAAAAGAGGTGTTAAGTAATGATTAAATTAGTTTTATTGGTGGCGGCGATTGCGATATTTGGAACTGGTTTTATTACTGTTATTATTAATCAATTTACATCAGCAAAAAATATTATTATGGATTTATATAATTCTGATACTTGGTTGATTTGATTATTTGGTAGAATGGCAGTTTTGTTTAGTCATCCGTTAATGTTAACAATATCGAGTTTATATATTGTTGGGTTTATTGTTTCAAAAACATTGTATAGTTAGGAGTTGAGTTTATGAAAAAATCGTTATCTTTATTTGCCATATTTATTTTAACTTTTTTGGGTTTGGTTATTCCCCATTTATTACTTTAACGGCGTTTAGACCCTTAAATGAGGAGCAATATACGCTTAAACAAGAAAGTAGTACTGGTAAAGGTATTAATGAAACTGATTTTATTAATACAATGTTTTTACGCAGTAGTTTTTTTGAAAATTGATCGGAGACAAATTATTTTATTAATCCAACTTTAAAAACATCAAAAAATTTATTGTTTAATGATAAATGGTATTTAGATTTTTTACAAGATAGTTATTCAACCGGAGTTGTTTATGATAAACCTGGTGAAATATTTTTGAATTATTATCGACAATGACATAGTTTAAAAAATAAGTATATGGTTGAAAAATTTTATGATGTTAAAAAGGAGAATTTTTTGGATGATTTAACTGATTTTATTTATGCTTTTGCTGTAAAATATAAGATGTTTGATGTATCGAAAGAAATTGTGGAAAATGTTGACCGTTATAAAGAAAATCATTATCCAAGAGTTAAGTTAAACCAAGATAATTGAAAATTAATTGATAGTTCTTTAAATAATATACAAAAAGAATTTGAAAAATATAATGATAAATGATATTTTATTATTTGAAAAAGAGGAAATAGTTCACATTGAATATGACAATCAATGTTTTTTAAATATGATGAGTCTGCTCCTAGAATGACAGGCGCTTGACTTTCTTCTATAAAATCAATTTATCGTTGAGATAATACAAATAAACCTAAAAAAATAGAATTTAATGAAAGTACTGGTGAAATTACTGACTGAAATAGTTATCAACAAACTCGCGTAAAAGAATTTATTAGTTTATCTTTATATTCTGTTTTGCTAGAAAATACTAGGGTTCAGCAAGGTGGTAGTGCGGATTATGAAAATCCGAATAAGGTTGGTACAAAGCGGATAATTTTTGATTTTGAGACGGTTGATGAATTGGATGTTAAAAATATTAAAAAAGCAATTTATCGGATGATTTTAACTGTTGATGAAGCAAATTTAATTATTTCTGGTAGTTTAGAGTTAAATAATATTAATAATGATGATTTAAGTTTTAATTTTAGTTTTATGCGAATGGGAATGGGTGAGGTTTTTAATTTTAATGGTTCAATTTATGCATCATTAAATAGTAAAGATTTAAAATATTATCAACAGTTTAGCGGTCAGTTTGATTTATCTAAGTTTTTACAGTCGTTTTTTGCAAGTGCTTTGGTGCCAGTGTTTCAAAATCGTAGTTCGTTTATTGAAAATGGATATATTAATAATTTACAGTATGATACTGTTTTAGTTAACTTTTTTGCTTTGAAATTACAAAATTTTAATAATATTTTGTTGAGTGAAAATATTAACGATAAATTACAATTTGATAAATTATTAAATAGTATGTTTAAGATTTCACAGAAATTTTATACTAATTATTTACGTACGATTTTTGATTTAGAGAATAATACTTATGTTCAAGGTTATAATAAAAAATATGGTTTATTAGTAAAAAATGGTTTTAAAATTTACCCACGATATTTTTATTTTTCAGATAAATATAAACAGTTAGATATTAAATTATATTCAGCATTTAAAAATCGGTTTTATACGATTAATAATTATGGTAGTGTTTTTAATTATGATTTTTCGGTTGCTAATAATTATAATATTAAGTCAAATTCGGGTTATGTTTTTGGCGGTGATTTACAAAATAAATATGGTTTGCAATATAAAAAAATTGAAGAACAAAAAATCGGTTATAATGTTTTTGAATTGCAAGCACAAAAAGGGAATGATATGTACCGATATTATGATTTTAATTTTGGAATTTATAACTGACAAGAGGTTAATAATGGTGGGTTGTTTCCCGATAAACAATGATGACAAGTGCAATATGTAACGCCAGAGGGTTGATGAGATTTTGGTGCTCATATTAAAAATGCGGTGATTTGAATTGTCAATACTATTCCTGGTGTTAAACAAGTTAATGAGTTAGCGAGTGGTGTTGGTAAGGTTTTTGAAACAGTATATAGTTTTTTTAGTCAAATATTTGAAGTATGAAAATTTAATCCCGCATTGTATAGTACAATAACAAATATCTTTTTATTAATTATTTTTATGAAATTTGTGCGATTAATATAAAAAAGGAACTGTTATTTAGTTCCTTTTTTGTTCTTTTCAGTCAGTAATTTCACCAGTACTTTCATTAAATTCTATTTTTTTAGGTTTATTTGTATTATCTCAACGATAAATTGATTTTATAGAAGAAAGTCAAGCGCCTGTCATTCTAGGAGCAGACTCATCATATTTAAAAAACATTGATTGTCATATTCAATGTGAACTATTTCCTCTTTTTCAAATAATAAAATATCATTTATCATTATATTTTTCAAATTCTTTTTGTATATTATTTAAAGAACTATCAATTAATTTTCAATTATCTTGGTTTAACTTAACTCTTGGATAATGATTTTCTTTATAACGGTCAACATTTTCCACAATTTCTTTCGATACATCAAACATCTTATATTTTACAGCAAAAGCATAAATAAAATCAGTTAAATCATCCAAAAAATTCTCCTTTTTAACATCATAAAATTTTTCAACCATATACTTATTTTTTAAACTATGTCATTGTCGATAATAATTCAAAAATATTTCACCAGGTTTATCATAAACAACTCCGGTTGAATAACTATCTTGTAAAAAATCTAAATACCATTTATCATTAAACAATAAATTTTTTGATGTTTTTAAAGTTGGATTAATAAAATAATTTGTCTCCGATCAATTTTCAAAAAAACTACTGCGTAAAAACATTGTATTAATAAAATCAGTTTCATTAATACCTTTACCAGTACTACTTTCTTGTTTAAGCGTATATTGCTCCTCATTTAAGGGTCTAAACGCCGTTAAAGTAATAAATGGGGAATAACCAAACCCAAAAAAGTTAAAATAAATATGGCAAATAAAGATAACGATTTTTTCATAAACTCAACTCCTAACTATACAATGTTTTTGAAACAATAAACCCAACAATATATAAACTCGATATTGTTAACATTAACGGATGACTAAACAAAACTGCCATTCTACCAAATAATCAAATCAACCAAGTATCAGAATTATATAAATCCATAATAATATTTTTTGCTGATGTAAATTGATTAATAATAACAGTAATAAAACCAGTTCCAAATATCGCAATCGCCGCCACCAATAAAACTAATTTAATCATTACTTAACACCTCTTTTAAATTTTGCTTGTTGTCTAACATTTTGACGCTTAATTTCTCGTTTAACTTGCTGCTTATTACTATTTTGATAAACATTTTTACCAACATTAATACCTTTTCGTACAGTTGACGAATATACTTGCGAAACACCATTATTAACTGTCGAACCTAAATTATTATATTGTGTTGATGTCCCGTGAATTGCATAAATCGATAACTTAATAACCATAAAAAAGATTAAAAAATAAGCAATTGACGTATTTGTCATCGGTAATTTTGTATTTCAAATTACATCAAAAATAAACAAAAATATATCAAAAACAAAACTAAAAATCTTGTCTCAATTACTATTATTATTTTCAACTAATAAATTAATCATCTTTACTATTTCCTTTCTCTTTTTTAGGTTTTAAATTCTTTTTCAAAATATCAATATCAAATAACTCCAATCGTTCTTTAACGCTTAATTTTGTGATTTCCGATCAATAATAAAATTTTTCATTAACAATTTCATCATTCTTTAAATCACGTACAAACTTTAACCATTCACTATCATACTTATTAGCAAATTCAAGGGGAATTATTATTTTAAAAAACCGAATTCCTAACCCAACATCCGACTTATGTTTTGCTCTTTTACCTTCTGCTGTTCGTTCTACTGATTTTGTTTTTCAAATTTCATAATCCGTTATATCTTGGAAAATCCCAATTCGCATAATAAAGAAACGATTAAAAAAATTAAATCCTTTTTTAGCAACGGGTTTTTTCAATGAAATTGGAATAATAATTCCACTTGCTAACTGGCGAATATTATTTCAAATCATACCCTCACGCTGAGCAGTAAACAACGCACGATGTCCAAAATGTCTCGCTAAAACAATTCACGGTATTTTACCACTATGAACTTTTTTTTCATCGTGAGGACTAGTTCCGTCAATATATAAATAACTTTCATCAAATAAAATAACACTATCATCTAGGGGAACGGGTTTTGTTCTATCAGTAAAATCTAAATTTTTAAATGTTAAAACTTTAACTTTATCATCTTCTAAGGGATAATTACTATAAATTTCATCTGTCAATAATTTCATAGTTTGCGACAAATAAGTTAAAAGTAATGTTTTACCAGTTCCTAACTTACCAATAATTACCGATAACGGATTATCTCAAACAAAATTTACTAACCCAAAAGAATTTAACTGATAAAAAATATTTTTTTACAATCATCACACAAAATATACACATTGCAAAGCAAATAATATTCAAAATACTAAACCAACACAATACAAAGAAATTAACCAAAGTAATAAATCAATTAAACTAAACAAAAGCATTGAACCACTAATATAACAATAGTTTTTAAAGAAAAATATAAATTTTTTCATTATTTAAAATACCCAACTATCTTAAAAACCATTCACAAGAAAAACCAAGTTAAAAACAAAATCACAACTCAAACACCAACCATCAAGGTTAAATATTCATTTTGCGTTAAATTCCACATTGTAATACTTTCAACATTCGTTTTATCGATAAACAAAAATATATGAATAAAAAACTCTTTTAATTTAATTCAATCATTTTGCATTTTTAAAAACTCCATATTTTTTGAATAAGTTTAAAAAACATTCCAAAAAATAAAACAACAAATAACACAAAAGATATAACATATAAAAACTCAGGGGCATTTGCACCAATAATATAACTAACAAATTGAACTCAATAATCATATAAACTCATTTAATTTAAGTCTTTCAAATCATTAATTAATTCTTGTTCTTTTTCAACACTTAAATTTGTTAAATTATTTTTATTTGTTTTTACTTTTTTAGGTTCACTTGAAAATAACGCTTTTTTCATTTTAGTAGAGTAATTTTGTTTATATTGATTATATAAATTAATTAATTCGGTTCCAGTTAAACTCTTTCAAATATTACGCTTTAAATTTTCATCATATTTTACAATAGGATAATAATTATCATAAATCAAACCGATTGCTACTTGATTACAATTTTTTTCACTCGGATAAATAAACTTATTACTCAATCAAAAACCAATATGACGATTATGATTAGGTAAATTTATAAATGAAGCTTTATCTGTTCTAAAAACTATAAATTCTCTTCGAATAAAGCAATTTTCTACGTTAATATTTTTCTTATAACTTGGTTTCTGATACATTACTCAAATCAACTCGCTTTCGGTTACACTGCATTGAACAAACATTTAACTTAAAATACAAACTACCAACAATTTTTTTATTCAAAATAGAATGACAAATTTGACATTTACGTTTTAAAAAAAATATTCAAATTCCTAACATAATTAATCACACTCCTTTGTTTAATAAACATTGTTATATTTAATGTTTATCTATTGTTTATTTAATGTTTATATATTGTTTATCTATAGTTTATTTATTGTTTAATAAACATTGTTATTAACATTATTAAAAATATAAAATAGTAAAAATTGGCACACTGAAAAATACTATTAACAAGTTTAATAAAAGAAATATAAAATTAAAATTAATAAATCAAATAACATAACTAGTGTGCCATAGATGAGTTATTCATCTTGTTATATTAGAATTATTTAATTTTACTAAAAAAGATTTTTAAATACCCAGTTTTTCAATCAGAATCTATCCTTGAATTTTCCAAATTATTATAAAGTCAAATTTTTTCTTTGTTTATATACTTAATTTGATTTAATAAAACTTTGTGATTTTGACAAGTTCATAAAATTTTATTTGTTTCAAATTCTTCGGTGATAAATGATGATAATTTATAACAATTAATAACATCACATATTTTTTGTTGTTTAATAATTTTCATTTTTATAAATCAAATTTAATATTGACTATAATAAATATCTTCAAATCATTCTGTTTTTCCGCGATGTTTAACTTTATGAATTCGCTTTGGCATTCCGCACTTACTGCATCTAATCATAATATTGATTTTTTCCATTTTTAGTTTCTCCAATCTAATATTTAACGATTGATTTATTAATATAACTAAGTGAAACAAAACAAGGACAACACCTTTACTAAGTAGATATATGGATTATTTAATAATTTCTTAATTTAATATGGTTTTTTTCAGAAAGGAAACAACTTTTTTATTATTTTAAAATTATAAATATTTAAAGATGCTGTCCTTGTTTTGAATCAATTAGTTATTTTAGGTTTTTTTAAATAAAAAAACCATTTTAGTAAATGGTTTAATTATTCTTATTTAATTTCTTTATATTTTTATACCCCAATCTTTTTTATGCAATCTTTCATTGTGTGTAAGGATATATTTATTTTGTTTATCACATTTAAAGCAATAACCTCAATATCTTTTTTAAGACAACTATTCTTTTTCATCTTTACCTCCTAAATTATTCCTTTTATTTTTTTCTCAAATTGTAATATTTTTCATCCATCTGATGCTAAATCTAAAATATCTTTAATTTTGTAATGTTCCATATAAGACGCAATAAGATTTCACTTGTCTTTAAATAAATTTAAGTACATTTTTGCTCATTCTAAACATTGCAAATCATAATGTTTTTTATGATGTGAAATACGACAATCAATAGGTTGGCAATTAACTCAATCAAATGATGTTGTTATTTCATCTCAAGTTTTATTAATATATTTACTTTTATATTCCATCATTGTTTCTCCTATCTTTAACTCGCTGGAACTCACTCCCAAGTGAAAGTTCCAAAGCGAGAATTAGTTATATTTAATTTACTTTGCCTTCCGCTTCACTGGGGGTGAGCGGAGGCATTATTATCTTTGTTTTAGCATCTATTAAAAATCTGCAACTATATTTTTAAATTAGACGCCAGACATATATGTCTTCCTTCTTCCGTGCCCATTTGTGCTTTCGCTCTGGGATTTGACGCTCAGTTTTTGAAATTAAATTTACTTGCACCCATATGAAGGACCGAATGCTAATCGCAAATTTAATTGTTTGTGTCACCATCTCTATTTTTATTGTGGTTCGATGTTAGCCTTGGACACATCACCACTATCGCAAGTTATTAAAAATAATAACCAACGCCGATTTACATTTTTTCTCATACACTATTTCAGTACTTGCCTCGGACGGCTGTGGGAATGAGTTAATACTCATGTTCTTATGGAAGCACTTAGTTATTTAAAATAACCGTCCCACTCTGCATTAAGTTGTTTTATAAAATCAAAGTTTTAAAGAACCAGTTTCATAATCAAAGATAATTTTTGAATTTTCTAGTTTTTGATAAAATTGCTTTTGTGTTTTATCTTTTACTTTATTCAATAAATTTCTATGTTTTTCACAAGTTCATAAAACTTTATTTGATACAAATTCTTCGTTGATGAATGATGATAATTTATAACAATCATTAACATCACATATTTTTTGTTGTTTAATTATCATTACCTCCTTTTAGGAGTTGTTTTATTTCAAATAAAAAAACAACCCTTTAACAAGAGTTGCTTTTTTGGAGCTTCATCGTACATTATACGTATGGATAAAAATAAAATAAAAATTAAAATATTTTTAATTTTTATAAATTTATGTTTGATTTTTGTAATTTTTATTATATTATTTAATTAATAAAGATTTGTTGCACTTCATTTTACATAATTCAATTTTATTAATTATCAAAGTTAGAATTTTATAACCATAAATTTTATTAAATTTCAAAAATGATATTTTAATTAATTTAGCTAATTTTGAATCTCACTTATTAAATTTTTGCATACCATTGTTAAATCACTTATAATATACACTGATTTAGAAATATTTAAAATATGAGTTAAATATTTAATCGTGTATTTTTTTTCAAGGACCAAACCGCTCAAAATTTCATTTTCTTCGATTTGGTTAAATACTTTTTTATATCTTGTATCATTTCTATATATATTTAATTAGTTCCTCTTTACTCATACTATTAAAATCAATAGTTTTAGGTCGTCCTAGTCTGCGAACTCCCTTTGACTGAGGACCCTTTCCAGGAATTAAATTATCTTCATTTGTGATTTTAATTCATCTGCTTAAAGTTTCCTTTGCAATAGTAATTTTTTTTATTGTATTCATATACCCATTTTTATGATAATATTTAATAATTTTTATTTTTTCTTCTTTTGTGTATCATTTTCCCATAATAATAAAAGAACATCTCCTAATAAAATATTAAACTCTTTTTAAGAGTTTACTTTATTATAGATGTTCACTAATTAAGAGTCTTTATTTTTATTACCACTTTGATTGTAATCTTCGGTAATTGCATTAGCCGCTTTGATTTTATTTTCTAAATTTGGATGAATTTTTAATAAACTTCGAAAAATAATATCAGATATTAAAATTTGAACAATTTTAGAAGATAATGCTGGAAAACGCTCATTTTCTTTTGTATGAACTTCAAATAAAATTTTATGTTTAATTTTATATAATTCATCAATGTTAGGATTATTAGTAACTAAAGCAACATCAATGTTGAGTTTATTTGCTAAATTAATGATATTAACGACCTCATTTGTCTTTCCTGATTTACTAAAAATAATAATTAAATCATCGGCTTCGGCATTTGAGAGAGTAACCATTAATGAATGAATATTTTCTGTTGTATAACAGTTATAACCAATCATATTTAGGTTACTATGTAACACGCGGCAAGCAAGAAATGATGCACCAATGCCAAAGGCGAAAATTCGTTTTTTAAGAACAATATCATTAATTAGTCGGTCTAAGACTTCTAAATCAATATTGTCAATTGTTTCATGGATACTATAAGAATAATAGACACGCATATTGTTAGCGATATCTTTTAAATTCATCGTTTCATTAGTTTCGTAATTTTTGTTTAGAAAATTTAATCGTTCATAAATATGCATTTGTAATTCTTTAATGTTTTTAAATCCTAAGTGTTTCGCCATTCGTGTAATAGTTGATTCACTGACATAATAAGTTTTTGCCAATTCAGTTATTGTTTTACTAGTAAATAGCAAAGGATTTTGAAAAATTTGTTTAATAACTGATATTTCAGTATCAGTCAAAGTATTTTTATCATATGTTAACAGAGACAACATAGAAACTCCTTTCATCAACTTCACCATGAAAATTATTTTCATAATATCAACTAATTCTATTTTACAACATATTATGCGAATAATAAAGTAGAAAATAATTTGTTAATTTATTAAAATATGCATAATTTTCATATTTTTAAATAAAATTATTCTATAATATAATTATAAAATAATGAAAATTTATATAAAAATCCAAATATAAGCAAGTTATTTTAATAGAAAGAGTAAAAAATACAATTATGTTAAGTTTATCGCCACAACATATTACCTATTTATCAATTTTATTTTTTGGAATTCTTGTGGGGACAATATTGTTAATTATTTGAATTTTCCAAAAGAAACGATTAGTTAATAGCGGAGATTATTATGCTAAAAATAATAAAAATTTAGATTTATGGAATTATATTAAACGTAATATTGCGTTATATAGTGCTTTTTTTTGTTATGTTATTAGTCTTTCCGCTCTTTTTCTATTGGTTTTATAAAATTGTCATTATTTTAAAAAAATGAAAAAAACTTTTTACTTTGTAGTAATTAACTTAACTTTTAGTTAGTTAAATTCTATAATTATACTAGTAACTATTAATTTAAAAGGAGAAATTAAAAATGAATGAGAAAGCCAAGCTTAAACCTTTTATGTCAAAGGCTTGATGGAAACAATCAAATCAAAGGACAATGGGGACTTTAAGTAAATTAAGTAAAGCATTTCTATTACCAATTGCGTTGTTACCAATTGCTGGAATCTTTTTAGGAGTTGGTGCAACTATTTCATCAAAAGTTGATCCTGCTTCAGCAGCTTGATACTTTGGAAATTTTTTAAATAAAATGGGAGATATTGCTTTTGGTAATTTACCAGTATTATTTTGTATTTCTGTTGCAATGGCTTATACGGAAGATGCTGGAGTAGCAGCATTAACTTCCGTAGTTGGGTTTTTAGTTTTTAATGCAATTCAGTTGTCATTATTAAATGAGGCATATGCTCATATTCAATATGTTGTTAATATTGAAGGGGGTGCTTCACCAATTATGGGATTAACTGTTGATGGTGTCACATCAGCCAACACAACTTTACTAACGGGTGATGAATTATTAGCATGAATGAGAACCAGTGATATTTATAAAGAATTAGTTAAAGGGAATGTTACTGTCACAATTGTTAGTTCAGTACGAGTAACTGATCAATTTAATTTGTTATTTTATACTGGCCAAACATGAGCAGTTCAAAATAAACTATTGACTTCTAATTTAGGAATTAATTCATTAAATACTGGTGTTTTTGGAGGAATTTTTGTTGGAGCAATTGCAGCTTTCGCTTATAATCGTTTTCATAAAACACAATTACCTTCAGCGTTAATTTTTTTTAGTGGAACAAAATTAGTTCCAATTATTACGTTTATGGCAGTAATTCCATTAGCTTTTATTTTTATGTTTATTTGACCATTAATTGGTACTGGGTTAGCATGATTCGGAAATAACTCAGGAAAATTACCAATAGGGTTAGATTCTTTAATTTTTGAGATTTTTGAACGATCATTAGTGCCATTTGGCTTGCATCATGTCTTTTATTCACCATTATGATGAACACAAGCGGGAGGAAGTATGGCAGATTTAATCGCTAATGTTTCAAAAGATTCTTTAAGTTATATGGCTTTTCTTAAGGATTTACAAGAGCTAAATTATATTGATGCTAATATTGATTTAAATACAATTACAGTTGGAACAGCACAGGCAGCAATTACTAGATGAGTATCAGAACTAAATGCTTCAACAATAGCAGCAGTTGGTGATCAAACAATTATGTATAAAGTTATTGCTGATCCAAAAATTACCTTCACAATGGTTCAACATATGGGGTTAAATTTAGGACGATTCCAAACTGGTAAGTTTCCATTTATGATGTTTGGTTTACCAGCAGCAGCAGCAGGAATGTACTTTAGTGTTCCAAAAGAAAATCGAAAACCAGTAATGGGAATTTATTTTTCAGCAGCCTTTACTTGTTTCTTAACAGGAATTACTGAACCAATTGAATTTACTTTCTTATTTGTAGCACCATGGTTATTTTATGGTGTTCATATGCCATTGTGTGCAATTTCATTTATGTTAATGGGATTATTACATGTACATACATCAATGACCGTATCGGGTGGATTTATTGACTTTATTGTATTTGGTATTATTCCATTTGTTGGTGGAAAAGGAACAAACTTCTATTGAATTCTTGCAGTTGGAATTCCATATATTGGAATTTATTTTTCAGCTTTCTACTTCGCAATTAAATATGGAGAAGTTCAAATTCCGGGTCGTGATGGCGCCACAAAACTATATACTAAAGCTGATTTTAAAGCAAAAAAAGGTACTAATGAAACAACTTCATCAGGACCAGCAAAAGGTGATGCGACAAAACGGGAAAAAGCCCGTAAAATTATTGATTTTTTAGGTGGGGCTGATAATATTACGGCAGTTGACTCATGTGCGTCACGTTTACGAATTACAGTTGTTGATAGTAAACTTGTCAATCAAGATGGAATTCAAGCATTAGGTGGCAGCGCCGGAATGCTTATTCGTGGTCAATCAGTCCAAATTATTTATGGTGGAGAACAAGAAGTAATTAAACCATATATGCGTGAATTATTAGCTGAAATGCGTAATAATAAAGAAACACCAAAATTAAACTCAAAACAAGGTTAAAATTAAATAAATATGAAAAAACATTAATTTTTTAATTAATGTTTTTTTTGTCTATTTTAACAAATGCTATTTTGTGATAAAATTATAATATATAAAAATGGAGTGGAAAATAATGACATCAATTTTTGGATATCCAAAAGAAGAATTACAGTTAGATTTAGTTGCGCATGGTTTTAAGAAATATTTAGCAGAGCAAATTTTTGATTGAATATATGTCAAAAACATATATTCTTTTGATGAAATGACAAATATTTCTAAAACTGATCGTAATAAATTACAAGAATATTATACGATTGAGCCATTAAAAATTGTTGTTCAACAACAGTCGAAAGATTGAACAGTAAAGTTTTTGTTTCAATTAGCCGATGGCTATAAAATTGAAACAGTTTTAATGCCCCAAAGTTATGGTAATTCTGTTTGTGTTACAACACAAGTTGGTTGTAATATGGCATGTACTTTTTGTGCCTCAGGATTATTAAAAAAAACACGGAATTTATCAACGGCAGAAATTGTTCAACAAGTTATGATGGTTAATCGTTATCTAGCAACAACAAATGAACGTGTGAGTCATATTGTAGTAATGGGAATTGGTGAACCATTTGATAATTTTGATAATACGCTTAAGTTTGTCAACATTATTAATGACCCAAAAGGTTATCAAATTGGTGCGCGCCATATTACAATTTCTACTTGTGGGTTAGTCCCAAAAATTAAACAATTTGCAGAGTTAAAGACGCAAGTTAATTTAGCGATTTCATTACACGCTCCAAACAATACGATTCGGAATCAATTAATGCCAATTAATAAAGCTTACCCAGTAGAAAAATTAATGGATGCAGTTCGTTATTATATTGAGTTAACTAATCGACGTGTTACTTTTGAGTATATTTTAATTGAGAATGTTAATGATAGTCGTGAAACAGCATTAGAATTAGCAAAATTAATTCGAGGATTAAATGCATATGTTAATTTAATTCCTTATAACACAGTTGCAGAAAATGGGCATCAACGTAGTACTAAAATTAATAAATTCTTTGAAACTTTACAACAACAAAAAATTAATTGTATTGTTCGTCGTGAATTTGGTCACGATATTGATGCTGCTTGCGGTCAATTACGAGCTAAAAATGAAGGGGTTATTAGAAAATAATTATGCAAATACGGTTTGGATACAAAACTGATATTGGTGCTTATCGTAGTAGTAATCAAGATTACTTTGATTTTGCCAATAATAGTTTTAACAATTATATTGCCATTGTTTGTGATGGGATGGGTGGTCATCAACATGGCGAAGTTGCCAGTAAAATGGCTGTTGATAGTTTGGTGGAACATTTTAAACGGACAAATTTTAACCATTTGTCCGATGAAGAAATTAATAAATGGTTTCGTCAAACAATTTTAACAATTCAACAAGAAATGGTTACTTATGCTCAAATTTATCCTGATACAAGTGATATGGGAACAACAGTTGTTGCTGCATTAATTGCTAACGGAAAAGTATATGTTATTAATATTGGTGATTCACGGTTATATAAATTACATCATGATAAAATTTATCAAATTACTACTGACCAAAATATGGAAAATTCAACAGAGTATCGAGAAAAACAAGAATTAGAATTTCAAGGTCAATATAAAAAACAATATAATATGCATACTTTTTGAAAAGTATTAACAAGTGCTTTGGGACCAACAAAGAATTTAAAAATTGATACTTATGTTATTGAGGATATTAAAGGCCAGTATTTATTAACCACCGATGGAATTCATGATTATATTGATGAAATTGATTTAATTGAAACATTAAAATCGGCAAATAAATTAAATGATAAAGTTAAAATTTTAATTGATCGGGCATTAGAAAACCTATCAACTGATAATTTAACTGGAATTGTTTTTGAAATAACAGATTAAAGCGCTGTTATTTTTATTTGTTGTTTTTTCTTCTTAGTTTTTTGTGTTATGATGTTTACAAGTTAAAATAATAAGGTAAAAGGGTGAAGAAGATGGAACAAATCACAATTGGAACTATGTTACATAATCGTTATCAGATTTTAGCTAAAATTGCCGATGGTGGTATGGCTGAAGTTTTTGAAGGATATGATATTTTATTAAAACGACATGTTGCAATTAAAATTATGACATTGACATTATCAAAAAATAAAGAAGCAGTGGAACGTTTTAATAAAGAATATAATTCAATTGCGCAGTTTTCCCATAATAATGTGGTTAAAGTTTATGGCTCATTTCAAGCGTATGATCGTCATTGTCTAGTTTTGGAATTAGTTAAAGGTTATACTTTAAAAGACCGCTTACTAACATTAGGTCCTTGTACTGTTAAAGAATTATTATATTTTTTTGATGAAATTAATTTAGCTATTACCGAAGCTCATCATAATGATATTATTCATCGTGATATTAAACCAGAAAATATTTTAATTTCATATGATGGTAAAATTAAGGTTGCTGATTTTGGTGTTGCAATTTTAGAAAATAGTGAAGATTTAGAATGTGGTAAAATCATTGGAACATCAAAATACATGGCACCAGAAATTGTTCAATCAAAACCAGCAACAAAACGTAGTGATATTTATGCTTTAGGCATTATGTTGTATGAGTTAGCAGTTGGTATGGCTCCTTTTGTTGGGAAAAACCCAACATTTGTTGCGGTTAAACATGTTAAAGAATTACCATTACGACCACGGTTAGTAAATCCGTTGATACCACAAAGTTTAGAAAATATTATTTTAAAGGCAATCTCAAAAGATCCAAGTGAGCGGTTTCAGACAGTAGCAGATTTTAATAATAGTTTACAAGCAATTGAAGCACCAGAGCATCAATCTGAAAAAACTTTAAAGTTATCAAATTTGTTTGAAGTAAAAGGCAAACAGCGCAAACTTTATGATCGGTATTATTCTTATCCATGATTTTTAAGAACTAAGGTTGCTTGGTTATTTAGTTTCTTACTAGTTAGTTTTATTAGTGCCTTAGTTTGACTTTGCTTGTTTTTACCAGGATAGAATAATATGCACCAAACAGGAATGATTATTCGCATTGTTAGCGAGTTTTGTTATGTTAAAAATGATACTGATCACCAAATTTATGCTTGCAAAGCAAAAGGATTATTTCGTCATCAAGAAATTAAACCAGTTGTTGGTGATTATGTTCAATTTGAAATTCAAAATGACAAGCAAGGAATTATTTATCAAATTGAACCTCGTAAAAATAAATTATACCGTCCACGAATTGCTAATGTTGATCAAGTTGTTATTATTACAGCAATGGCAGAACCGACTTTTAATTCATATTTATTAAATAAATATTTAGCATTTATTGAATATAAAAACTTAAAACCAGTTATTGTTTTTACTAAAAAAGACTTATTGAAAACAGATGAACTTTATCAAAAATATTTTAACTGGTATCCAAAGTTAGGTTATGAAGTTTATTTTATTAGTAATAAAAAAGATGATAAAAAAATATGACAACAATTTGAACAACTTTTTCAAAATAAAATCTCAGTGTTAACTGGGCAAACTGGTAGTGGTAAGTCGTCAACTTTAAATACATTATTACAAGCGGAAATAATTAAGACGCAAGAAATTTCTAAAGCATTAGGGCGAGGAAAACATACAACCACAACTAGCGCATTATATGAGTTATTAAATGGAATGGTTGCTGATACGCCAGGTTTTTCAACATTTGATTTAAGAGATTATGAAAAAGGAGAATTAGCACGCTCTTATCATTTTTTTAATCAATATGCTAATGAATGTAAGTTTCGAACTTGTTTACATTTACACGAACCGCATTGCAAAATAAAAGCATTAGTTCAAGCGAATATTATTCCACAATTTTTTTATAATGATTATGTTCGCATTATGCAAGAGCAATAGAAAGAGGTAATGATGAAAAAATATCTTGTTGCACCAAGTGTTTTAAGTGCAAATTATTTAATCTTACAAGAAGAATTAGCAACAATTAAGGAAGCTGGCGCACAATGAATTCATTTTGATGTAATGGATGGTGATTTTGTACCAAATTTAACTTTTGGTCCAAAGATTTTAGCTGATATTACTAGTTATAGTGATTTGTATCTTGATTGTCACTTAATGGTTAAAATTAAAAATAGTAGTGTTGAAAATTATTTGCTGCCTTTTATTAAAGCAGGTGCATCAGCAATTACTTTGCATTATGAAGCATTAACCCCACCACAATTAACTGAATTTTTAAATTTACGAATAAAATTAAACATAAAAATTGGGTTAGCAATTAAACCATTAACCCCAGTTAAAGTTATTTTCCCTTATTTAAAACATCTTGATTTAGTCTTAGTAATGACAGTAGAACCTGGTTTTGGCGGTCAAACTTTTATTTCAGCTGCAGCAACAAAGATTAAAGCCTTACGAGACTATCTTGATCAAAATAATGGCAAAACATTAATTGAAGTTGACGGAGGAATTAATGCTGAGACTGCAACTCTTTGTAAACAATATGGGGTTGATGTATTAGTAGCGGGTAGTTATTTATTTGGTCATACAGATTTAGCAACCCGGCTGAAAGGATTATTAGCGAATGAAAACAAATAAAGTTTTAATTGTTTGTTCAGAAACAAACTTAGATTTACAGCAGTATCAAGATTATTATAAAATTGGTGTTGAACGGGGTGCCTTAGATTTAATTAAAAATTTTGCTACTTTTGATCTTTTTTGCTGTGACCAAGATAGTTTGACAACAACAGAAGCAAAACTGATTGCTAATAAAGCAAAAGAGTTACTAATAGTTTCCCAAATTAAAGATCATATTGATGGTGAATTAGCATTACAAGAAGCTTTAAAATTAAACCCACAAGAAATTATTTTTATTGCCCAAGGCAATCGATTTGATATGGAGTTGAGTTGTTTTAATTTTATTTGTTGTTACAATATCATTTTTATGAATGATAATACTTATGCTTATTTACTAAAACCAGGAATGAATGAAGTTTATCAAAAGTCAGGTTATCGTTATTTTTCATTATTTAGTTTACAATCAGCAACTGTGACGATTAGTAATTTAAAATATAATGCTAAACAATTAAAATTAGTAGAATTATCGCCTAATGCAGTTAGCAATGAATTTCTTGCGTCAGTAGGAAATATTGATGTTTTAGCAGGTCAAGTTATCGCAATTTATAGTAAATAAAAATCGGTTTTTTAAACCGATTATTTTTTACTTTAAAATTTGGTACCCATGATCGGGCTCGAACCGATACGAATTTCTTCGGTAGATTTTGAGTCTACTGCGTCTGCCAATTCCGCCACATGGGCATTTGTACCTTTTTAATTTTATCGTATTTTAGAGAAAAAGGAAGCATAAATTTTAAAATTTATGCTTCCTTTTTTATTATTTTATCAATGTTTTTTTAAACTTTATTTATTGCGCAATTTGTCCTTTACGCTTTAATGTTTTTAAAGTTCTTGTTGCAACACGTAATGTTTTAACTTCACCGTCAACAACAATTCTTACTTTTTGTAAATTAACATTTCATTTACGATGGGTTGCATTTAACGCGTGTGAACGTTTGTTTCCTGATAAAGCACTTTTACCAGTAATTTCACATTTTCTTGCCATAATTTCACTCCTTTATATCTGCATACTATAAAATAATAACTAATTTTTAAATTAAAAGCAAGTATAAATCTAATTTTTATGAAAACCATCAGTTTTTTGCTAAATTTAAGTTAAAAAATGGATAAAACCATTATTAAAAGTGTTATTCATCTTCACATTATCTTGAATTTTCTTCAACTTGTGTTGTTTGTTCCTGTTGATTTTCTTGTTGGGTCATATTTTTTACTTGTTTGTTAATTGCAATAATGTTCTTTTTTTGTAACTCTGTTAAATGTGGTTTGGAAGGAACAGATTGTGGGCTTTTTTTATTGGCTTGTGCTTGAACCCCACTTGTTCCTGGCTGTGATTCTAAATTTAATAATTCTTGATCAGATAATTTTGCGCGTGGTGGTTTTGCAATTGGATTTATCTTTGACTTAGGTAAATATCATTGGGTATTTTTTTGTGCATCAGTTATTGCTTTGTCTGTGTTTAAGACAAAATTATTAACTTTAGTTTTTAAATTTTGGTAAGTACCCGTAACTGTTTCAATAATTTCTCGGCCATTTGGAATGATTTCTTCATTTTTATGTTGAAAATAGGGGAAAATTACTTCTGTATATAATTCATTTGAAACATTTTTAATATCTGATAATTCTTCTAAATTTATTGTTTCTTTTAGATTTTTATCTTTTTTTATTATTTTAAGATATTTATTTTCTAACTTATCAAAATCTTTTAATAATTTTTTAAAATCACTGTTCACCTTATCTAAATTAATTAAAAATTCTATTTTATTCATATCTTTACACCTTTTTATTGAAAAGTAATGTTATTTACTAATTAAAATAGTCATACACTAATTATATAGTAACTTATTTTATTGAAAAATAATATATTTATAACATTGCAGTTACTATATAATTAATGCTCATTTAATTTGCCTAGTATTCAGTAAATAATTTGCTTAATGATTAAACTTTAAAAGGTAGTAATTATCCTTAATTTATAGTAGAATTACATCTAGGAGGAAAATATTGTGATTGAAATGACAGTACGAAAAACAAGTGAACAAGGGAATAATCATTATTTTTTTACTCAAACTTTATCATTTAATAATACAATTGGTGGCAAACGTAATCAAGAATCGTTAACCATAGTATTGCTCATGCAATAGCTTCTTTAAGAGTACAACATGGATTTTCTTGAGAGGATATTAATGAATGTATTAAAATTAAAAATGTTTCAGAAAAAAAAGAAATTAATACAAAAGACTTTGTTTTAAAGTATCAAGAATTAATATTAGCGGAAGAGAAAACATTAGAAAAACTTGTTAGTCCTAGTCATATGCTAACGAACATTGATGATTTTTTTAAATAATAAGGGGGAAAGACAACAAAGAGTTAACAATTTAATTAAGAAAATATAATAAATTTATTGCTTTATTGTATTTTCTCGTTATAATTAATAATGTTAATTTAGTTTAGTGGTGATTTTTATGATTGAGAAAATTAATGTAGCTAAAATTGCAGATTTAGTTCATGCAGCAGTAATTACAGTCCCTGGGGTCGCTGGATTCGCAAAGGTTGATGATACTGAAAATAATGAAGACAATGTGATAATGCTACTTAAAGATTACTCACAGTCAATTAAATTGAGACAAGATGGCCGTAATTTTTACATAGAAATCTTTATTATTTTGCTAGAAGGAGTAAATATTAAAGATATTGCCCAAGAAATAAAAATTAGGATTAAATATGAATTAGAAAAACTGGATATTTATTCAAATGATATTATGATTTATGTGAATGTAAATATTCAAGACTTATTAATTTAGGTAGGAAATTTTATTAAAATGAGATATTTGAGTGATGCAAGATTTACAATTATATCACTTAGGACAACTAAAAAAGCGAACTTAATTGATGAAAAATGTAAAGGTGATAGAAATGGAATTTAATGCAAAATCTTTTAAAGATTCGCTGATCAGCGGTTATAATAATTTATATAATTTTTATCCAGAAATTGATAAATTAAATGTTTTTCCAGTTCCTGATGGAGATACAGGAACAAATATGAATTTAACGATGACTAATGCTGTTAAGGAAATTAATGAACTCAATTCGGAATCAATTAGTAAGGTTGCTGATGTTTTTGCGCGTGGCTTAATTATGGGGGCACGTGGCAATTCAGGTGTTATTTTATCGCAGATCTTTCGTGGTTTTGCCAATGGTTTAAAAGAATTTGATGAATTAAATTTTGATTCAGTTAAAGTAGGAATTTCACAAGCTAATGAAGTTGCTTATAAAGCGGTGATGAAACCGGTTGAAGGAACAATTTTAACTGTAATCCGTGAAACTGCGGAACATGTTTCAACATTAGAAAAAGAAATCTCTGTTCCAGAGTTATTCCAAAAAATTGTTGATTTTGCAACTGAGTCATTGAATCATACTCCGGAGTTACTACCAGTTTTGAAAGAAGTTGGTGTTGTTGATTCAGGTGGTTTTGGTTTAGTAAAAATATTTGAAGGCATTACAGAATATTGAAAAACAGGAAAAATTGTGCCACAACGAAAAAAACAAGTTGAAAATACTGGTGATAATGTTGTTATGGATTTGCAAAACGAAGAATTTGGTTATTGTACTGAGGCAATTGTAATGTTAGATAATAAGCATATTAATAAAATTAATATAATGCAAATTCGCCAAACATTAGAAGATCAAGGTGGAAAATCAATTGTTGCAGTTGTTGATAATGATATTTTAAAAGTTCATGTTCATACTTTACTTCCGGGTTATATTGTAACTTTTTTACAACAACATGGTGAGTTTAAGAATATTAAAATTGAAAATATGAATTTACAAGCAGCCAAACATGTTAAGACAATTAAAGTTGACCGGCAATTAAAAAATTCTGCGGCTATTATTGCCGTTACACCATCAAATGGAATTGCCAATTTTTTCAAAACTGATTTAAATATTCAATTTACTGTTAATGGTGGAGCATCAATGAATCCATCAACTGATGATTATTTAAATGCAATTGAAGCAGTTGATGCGGTTGATGTGTTTATTTTGCCAAACAATAGTAATGCAATTTTAGCAGCACAACAAGCAGCCAAAGTTGAACGTAAGTCAAATGTATATATTGTGCCAACAACATCAATTCAAGAAGGAATGGTAGCAGCTTTATCATTTGAACCAGGAGAAGCACCGAAAAAGATTTATTCAACATTAAAAGCAAGTATTAAAAATGTGACAAGTTTATCAATTACTGTTTCAGCAAAAACAACTTCAATTGATGGTGTTAAAATTAACAAAGGGGAGTATATGGGGATTATGAATAAAAAAATTATTTGTTCATTTCCAACCTTATCACGAACAATGAAATACTTGTTTGACCGAGCAATTACAAAATCAACAGAAATTGTAACAATTTTTACTGGTGAAGAAGCAGAAACACGAGATATTAATGCAATTCGAAAATATCTCGATGAAAGTTTTGATGTTGAATATGAATTTATTGATGGTGATCAAACATTATACCCATTTTTAATTGCTGTTGAGTAAATAAAAATAATAAAATGAATTTAAGTTTTTTATTTATTTATCTTGAAATGAATTATGAATATGATAATATAGTAGGGGTTTAGATTTTATGGCACTATAGCCAAGGTGGCTAAGGCATGGGACTGCAACTCCCCGATCGTCGGTTCGAATCCGACTAGTGCCTCCATTTAAATCTACTCAACATTTAAATATTGTTTTATTTCTTATGCGCCCATAGATCAATTGGATAGATCGTTTGACTACGGATCAAAAGGTTGAGGGTTCGAATCCTTCTGGGCGCGCCATTTATTTAAATGTTATTTTTTTTCGGAAAGTAGCTTAGCTTGGTAGAGCACTCGGTTTGGGACCGAGGGGTCGCAGGTTCGAATCCTGTCTTTCCGACCATTTTTATACTATTTTGGGCCCGTAGCTCAGCTGGGAGAGCACCTGCCTTGCACGCAGGGGGTCGACGGTTCGATCCCGTTCGGGTCCACCATTAATAATTAATAAAGCAATTAAACTTGATATGGCGGGATAGCTCAGCTGGTTAGAGCGCTCGGCTCATACCCGGGAGGTCAAGAGTTCAAGTCTCTTTCTCGCTACCATGGACCCTTAGCTCAGTTGGTTAGAGCATCCGGCTCATAACCGGATGGTCACTGGTTCAAGTCCAGTAGGGTCCACCATTTATTATTTATTTAGTTGCTTTACAAGCATTTTTGGAAGATTACCCAAGTCTGGTTGAAGGGATCGGTCTTGAAAACCGACAGGCGGTGAAAGCCGCGCGGGGGTTCGAATCCCTCATCTTCCGCCATTTTTCAGAAAAAAACTTGCAATTAAAAGTTAAGTTGTGATAGTATTAAAATTGTGGGGTGGAGCAGTGGTAGCTCGTTGGGCTCATAACCCAAAGGTCGCAGGTTCAAGTCCTGCCCCCGCAACCAATGGTCTTGTAGTGAAGTGGTTATCATGCCTCTCTGTCACAGAGGAGATCGCGGGTTCAAGTCCCGTCAAGACCGCCAATCGTGGTTCAGTAGCTCAGTTGGTAGAGCATTTGATTGAAGCTCAAAGTGTCGGCAGTTCAATTCTGTCCTGAACCACCATTGAATTTAGTTAAAAATAACCCTAGACTCTAAATTAATCTATGATTAATTTAGAGTTTTTTAATTTTGTTATATAATTAATAAAGGTGATGGTAATGTTTTCAAGATTAACAAAAGATATAACCTTTTATTTAAAACGTGAAGAGTGAAAGTTTACGTTAAATGAATATAATTTTAAATATAAACCGCGCTTTGTTTTAGACCGTTATCAAAAAAAGATGGGAACTGAGAATTTCCGTAATTTTAAATATTGAATTTTTAAACGTTGAATTTTAAAAAATTTTGCTTATACTCAAGATTTTATTCACCGATTTTATAAATATCAACGGAAACTAAATTTAGTTTTAACTGGTCGTGAACAAGAGTTTATTTATAATGTTGAAGAGGTTAATTTTACATTATGACGACCTTTAAAAGTTTTGCCAGTGGCATTTGATTTACAGCCGAAGGAAAAGTGTCATTTTAAAAATAATGCTGTTAATATTCATCTTTTTACAACACATAAAGATATCATTTTTTTTTGTAAGGGTGTTTTATTAATTACTAATAAGCGGTTTATTATTGATGGGTTAGATAAGAATAATAACAAGAAAGTAGTACAGTTTAATTTAACAGATATTTCAAATGTTGAATTTATTGATATTGGGGTCAAAATTACGGTTGGAAAGCAAACTTACTTGGTTCGGGAAAATAATCATATGTTAATTTTAGCATTGCTTTACCGTTGCTTGGGGCATAAGAAAGTTACCTTTGATCTTAAAAAACTACCAATAAATTTTAAGTTTTAAGATAGAAAGATGAGAGAAACAAAATTATTTTAAAAAATGCAAAAATAGTTTGTGAAGAACAAATAATTTCAAATGGTTGAATTGAAATTAAAGATGATAAAATTGCTAAAATTACAGCTGGTCAAACTGACCAAGTGGGTTATGATTTGCAACAAGCAATTATTATGCCTGGTTTTATTGACTGTCATGTTCATGGTGGGTATGGGAAAGATATTGAAAAAGGAACAATTGCTAGTTTTCAAAAATTTGCTCAAGTAGTGCCGCAAGAAGGAATTACCAAATATTGTCAAGCAATGATTACTGGTAGTGATGAGACTTTAACGAAAATTTTAACGGTATATCCATTTACTGCATTTAATCATAATATTGATTTTTTTCCATTTTTAATTTCTCCAATATAATATTTAACGATTGATTTATTAATATAACTAAGTGAAACAAAACAAGGACAACACCTTTACTAAGTTAGTATGTGTGTTATTTACTAATTTCTTAATTTAATATGGTTTTTTTCAGAAAGGAAACAACTTTTTATTATTTTAAAAATTATAAATATATAAAGATGCTGTCCTTGTTTTGAATCAATTAGTTATTTTAGGTTTTTTCAAATAAAAAAACCATTTTAGTAAATGGTTTAATTATTCTTATTTAATTTCTTTATATTTTTATACCCTACTTTTTTTATGCAACCAATATTTAAGTGATTAAATAATTTTTCATCATGAAATAACGATAACTTTGTGGGTGGTTTGGTTCTAAACCAATGTATTCATCTAAGTTAAAAGTCGTTACTTTACTTCAGTCTGTCTTATTTTTTATAATCTTCAATAATATATTGATAAGTTGTTTCTGGTGATGAACCAGCTGCTAAACCAAAAACAACTTTTGGATTTTGTTGCACATAATTCACAAAGATTTGTCCAACAACTTTTCCAATTGCATTTTTATCTTCAACAATAATTAATTTCATTTTTTATTCCTCCTATTGTTTTATAATTTATTAAAACAAAACTTTATTTTTGTGTTAAATTATGCTGTGAATAAGCAATCTCACCTTCACATAAAGTCATTAAAACTTTTAAATCAACATCTAACATAACTAAATCTGCTAATTTACCAACCGCAATTGAGCCAGTCGTTGAATAAATTCCTAATTGTTTGGCAATATTAGTACTAGCAACTAATGCCAAATCTTGTAATGAACTGATGAAAATTACGAACACAATAATCATATGTTGCAACTGACCCCGCAATTGTAGTTGTTCCTTTAATGACAACTTGCTGTCCAGGTTTTAACAACTGGCAATGGTCCAAACTGATATTCACCATCAGGCAATCCTTTTGCAAGCATTGCATCAGTAACTAAACAAATTCCTTTTGCTCCTTTAATTTTATAAGTTAAATTAATAATATTTGGATCAATATGAATCCCATCACTAATTAGTTCACATAAAATTTCATCAAAATTTAATGCTGCCGGTACAACTCCTGGCTGATGATGATCATATTTACTCATAGCATTATACAAGTGCGTCACATGGTGTACTCCCATTGCTACTCGTTTTGCTACTAAATCATATGTCGCATTTGATTGGCCAATTGATGGTAAAATTTGATGTTCTAATAAAAACTGTGTAAAAGTACCATTTTCTTTTCTTCGGGTGCATATGTAACAATCCGAATGTTATTATTTAAAACTTTCATTCATTTTTCTAAAAGATGAAGATTTGGTGCTTGCAATAATGTTTCATCATGAGCACCTTTAAAATTATGAGAAATGAAAGGTCCTTCTAAATGAGCACCAATTTGTCGCGCTTGGGGACCATTATTATAATTTTTCATATAATTTTGATAATGCCAAAGCGAGTTCATAAAGTTAAACATCGCGGAAAAACAGAATATTTATTATAGTCAATATTAAATTTGATTTATAAAAATGAAAATTAAACAACAAAAAATATGTGATGTTATTAATTGTTATAAATTATCATCATTTATCACCGAAAAATTTGAAACAAATAAAATTTTATGAACTTGTCAAAATCAGAAAGTTTTATTAAATCAAATTAAGTATATAAACAAAGAAAAAATTTGACTTTATAATAATTTGGAAAATTCAAGGATAGAGGTTGATTGAAAAACTGGGTATTTAAAAATCTTTTTTAGTAAAATTAAATAATTCTAATATAACAAGATGAATAACTCATCTATGGCACACTAGTTATGTTATTTGATTTATTAATTTTAATTTTATATTTCTTTTATTAAACTTGTTAATAGTATTTTTAAGTGT